>NZ_AYXE01000015.1:0-130000 GCF_000502235.1 Mesorhizobium sp. L103C119B0
GGAACGCAGGCGGTCGCGCTTTCGAGCTGGAACGACAAGCCCGAGGACGCCGCGGTCGTGCTGGTCCGCTCCTATTTGTGCGGCGCCACGGTCGTGGATGCGACCACCATTTGCGGCGGAACGAAGCTGCCGACCGTGTTCGTCCAGATAACGGCCACGGGCACCTGGGTGCCCCCGTTCAACTTCGGTGTCTTCCCGGACCCGCGCGCGATCAGCCATCAGGAGGTGATCCGTGTCCGCTGAAAGGATCGGATCCAGATGGCGCCGTGACTGCTCCGGCGCAGCCGGGCTGGAGTTCGCCTTGATCGCGCCTTTCCTGGTAATGCTTTTGTTCGGAATCTTCGCCTTCGGCTGGGCCATGAATGCCGTGTCGACCGTCCGCTATACGCTGGAAACCTCTTCTCGGGCGCTGCAGCTGAACAACACGCTTTCGCAGAGCGACATCCAGGCCATCGCCACGCAGAAATTGGTGAACCTGGGTCTGAAGAACGTCATTGTGACGATCGCGACCGACCCTGCCAGCGGCGGTTTCAAGATGGCGCATCTGACCGCCAGCTATGCCTTCGTCATCGCTTTCCCGTATTTCGACCAGTATCCGATAAATTACGCCACGACCGTCACGGTGCCCCTGGTTGCCAGCTAGGATACGGCCGGCTTCGTTGAGTTGGCGGCGCCGAACTCAGACGGTAACGGATCGACTGGGAACCATCGCTCGATCTGGAATTGTACTTGCAAGAGGTCGATTCTCTTCGCGGCTGTAGATGCTTAAAGCTCGCTCCTGAGACCTCAGGGATGGACTTTTTCTATGGAACTAAAGTCAGGCTGCTTGCTTGGTCGCGTCCGTGAAAATCACCGAAAACCAGTCCATCAGTGCTGCAACATGCCGACAGGCTATCTCAGTCACCAAGCCTTTGATCTTGCTGGTGATCCCGACAGGAATCGAACCTGTGACCTACAGATTAGGAATCTGCCGCTCTATCCTACTGAGCTACGGGACCACGCGGCCCGACACATAGCCGCTTCCGATCGTTTCGCCAAGAGGCTCGCCGAAGGCAATGAAGAGGCCGGCCGAAGGCTAATCGGCCGGCCTTTCGTCGGGGCAGGTCAGGCTGCCAGCGCCGTTTCGGCCAGTTTCACCCAGTAGCTCATGCCGTGCGGTATGACTTCGTCGTTGAAGTCGTAGGCCGGATGATGGAGGCCGGCGGTCTCGCCATTGCCGATGAAGATGAAGGCGCCAGGTCGGGCTTCCAGCATGTAGGAGAAGTCTTCGCCGCCCATCACCGGCTGGATGGCGCGGTGGACCTGGGTGTCGCCGGCGACATGTGCCGCGACATCGCCGGCAAAGACCGTTTCTTCCGGATGATTGAAGGTCACGGGATAGTTGGCGTCATAGTCGACAGTGATCGTCGCGCCGAAGGCCGTGGCTATTCCTTCGCAGATGGTGCGGATGCGCTCTTCCGACTTCTTGGCGATCTCTTTCTTCAGTGTGCGCACCGTGCCGGCAATCTCGGCGGTCTCGGGAATGACGTTGTAGGCGTCGCCGGCGTGGAACTTCGTCACCGAAACCACCACCGCCTCGACCGGATCGGTGCTGCGCGAAGCGACCGTCTGAAGGGCGCCGACCAACTGGCTGGTGATGACGATCGGGTCGATCGTGCCGTGCGGCATCGCCGCATGGCCGCCGCGGCCCTTCACGGTGATGGTGAACTCGGCGGTCGCCGCCATGATCGGGCCCGGCCGGATGGCGAACTGGCCCACCGGCAGGCCCGGCATGTTGTGCATGCCAAAGACGCGCGAAATATCGAAACGCTCCATCATGCCGTCCTTGACCATCTCGTTGCCGCCGCCGCCGCCCTCTTCCGCCGGCTGGAAGATGACCGCGACCGAGCCGGCGAAATTGCGCGTTTCGGTCAGATATTTGGCGGCGCCCAAAAGCATCGCCGTATGGCCGTCATGGCCGCAGGCATGCATTTTGCCAGGAATGGTCGAGGCATAGGGCTTGCCGGTGATCTCGTTGATCGGCAGCGCGTCCATGTCGGCGCGCAAGCCGATGGTCGCGCCTTGCCCCTTGCGGCCATGGATGATGCCGACGACGCCGGTCTTGCCGAGGCCCGTCACCACGTCGTCGCAGCCGAATTCCTTCAGCTTCTCGGTGACGAAGGCGGCGGTCTTGAAGACATCGAAATTCAGTTCTGGCGTCTGGTGCAGATGGCGTCGCCAGCCGGCAACTTCATCCTGCATCTCGGCGGCGCGGTTGAGAATCGGCATAATGGTTCCATCTCGCTGTTGGAGCAGACGATCTGGCCTGCTTGATTGCAATTGTGATTGCCATGCTTGTTGCCATCTTGGCACTTTGCCATCTTGGCGTCACATAGGGTAAATAGCACCCCAGACAATGTGATCCGGAAATTGAGGGCCGGATCAGGTCATGCTGGCCATCGCGTAACGAAATCTTACGGAGCCAGGGGCGACTACGGCAAGAGGCGATTTCGGATTCCATGATGCGGCACAGCCATATCCTCAAATTACTGCTAACGGGCGGCTTGGCGCTACCCATGCTGGCTGGGCCAGCTTTGGCCAATCCGGTGATCCTGTTCGACCTCAACAGCGGCAAGGTTCTGCAGCACCAGGACGCATTCAAGCGCTGGTATCCCGCTTCGCTGAGCAAGCTGATGACCGCCTATGTCAGCTTCCGGGCGATTGCCGCCGGCGAGGTCCAGCTCGATTCACCGATCAAGGTGACCAAGCATTCGGCGGGCGAACCGCCGAGCAAGATGGGCTTCAAGCCGGGCTCGGTGATGCGGCTCGACAATGCGTTGAAGATGATGCTGGTCAAATCGGCCAACGATATCGCCATGGCCATCGGCGAAAACATAGGCGGCTCGCAGGCCGGATTCGCCGTTCGCATGAATGCGGAGGCGGCGCGGCTCGGCATGACCGGAACGCATTTCGTCAATCCGAACGGACTGTTTTCGCCGGAGCAGTATACGACGGCGCGCGATCTTGCCCTGCTGGTGATGGCGATCCGCAAGGAATTCCCGCAATACGCCCCCTGGTTCTCGATCGAAGGCCTTGCCGTCGGCAAGAAGGCGATCTCCAACTACAATCTCTTGATCGGGCGCTATCCCGGCGCCGACGGCATGAAAACCGGGTTCGTCTGTCCCTCGGGCTTCAACATGATCGGCTCAGCGACACGCAATGGCCGCACGCTGGTCGCGGTCGTGCTCGGCGAAAAATCGGCGATCAGCCGTGCCGAGACCGCCGCCAGGCTGCTCGACCAGGGCTTTGCCACGCCCGACCCGAACTGGCTCACGGTCGCGGCCATGCCTTCCTATGGCGATACAATGTCACCCAACGACATGCATGATGAGATCTGCAGGAAGAAGGCGCCGCACGAGCAGTCCGAGGCGGCTCCGCCGGTGGCCGCGAAGGGTGCCGACGTGCCGAAATCGCCCTATCAGGAAAAGCTCGACCACGTGCCGACGCTGGTTGCCGTGGGCCTCGGCGGCGCCACCGGGCCGGCGCCGAAGGCGATGCTCGACCAGGGCGGCCAGGAATACGCCGATGTGCCGCTGCCGAGCTGGCGGCCAGACATTCCGGCGCCAAAGGGCGCCGAACCGGCCGCGGTGGGCCAGGCAACCGCGGTGCAGGGCGACCAGCTGGTCAAAGCCGCGAACTAGGCGATGGCTGGCTTTCCGATACCCGTCACGGTGGTCACCGGCTTCCTCGGCGCCGGCAAGACGACATTGCTCAACCGGTTGCTCAAAGATCCGGCACTGGTCGACACGGCCGTCATCATCAACGAATTCGGTGAGGTGGCGATCGACCACCTGCTGGTCGAGCAGGCCTCGGACGGCATCATCCAGTTGTCCGACGGCTGTCTGTGCTGCACGGTGCGCGGCGAACTGGTCGATACGCTGGCTGACCTCGTCGACCGGCTGCAGACCGGCCGTATCGCCCGCCTTGCCCGCGTCGTCGTCGAAACCACCGGGCTCGCCGATCCGGCGCCGGTGCTGCAGTCGATCATGGCGCATCCCGCCCTTGTGCAGGCCTTCCGACTTGATGGCGTCATCACGCTGGTCGACGCGGTCAACGGCAATGCGACGCTCGACGGCCATGTCGAGGCGGTCAAGCAGGTGGCGGTCGCCGATCGCATCGTGCTGACCAAGGTCGATCTGGCCAGCGATCCCGGCGACGTCGATGCTTTGCGAACGCGACTCCATCAGCTCAATCCAGGCGCCGTGGTGCTGGAGGCCGGCGACGGCCGAACCGGCGTCACGGCGCTGTTCGATTGCGGCCTCTACAATCCGGCGACCAAATCCGCCGATGTCCGGCGCTGGCTCGGCGAAGAAGCCGCCCATGAGCACCACCATCATCATGATCACGGCGAACATGAGCACCACCACTGCCACGATTCCCGCGTGCGCTCCTACTCGCTGGTCCATGACGGCCCGGTGCCGTTTTCGGCGATCGAGATGTTCCTCGACCTGCTGCGTTCTGCGCATGGCGACAAGCTTTTGCGGATGAAGGGCGTCATCGAGCTTGCGGAGGACCCGTCGCGGCCGCTTGTCGTCCACGGGGTGCAGAAGATCCTGCATCCGCCGGCGCGGCTGCTGGCCTGGCCGGACGGCCAACGCGGCACCAGGCTGGTGCTGATCACGCTCGATATGCCGGAAGATTATGTGCGCCGGCTGTTTTCCGCCTTCACCAACCGGCCGTCGATCGACACGCCGGATCGCGCGGCGCTGGAGAGCAATCCGCTGGCGATAGCCGGGGGCTGATTGTCAGGCTCGCTATGCGCCGCGTTCGACCAGGAAGCGGTGGCCGCCGCTGACGGCTGATGTTTCAACAAGCTGGTGGCCAGCGTCGGCGCAAAAGGCGGGGATGTCGATGACCGCCAGCGGGTCGGTGGTCTCCAGCCAAAGCCGGCTGCCCGGCTGCATTGCCGCCAGGCGTTTTTTCGCCTTGAGAACGGGCAGGGGGCAGTTCAGGCCCTTGAGGTCATAGATCGCGGTGTGATTTGTTTGTTTGTCTTCATGCATGTCTTTGTCCCAAAACCGCTGCGCACTTTTGGGCGACATGCATCGGCAAGGCGAAAAACCTCAGCCGCCGAACATGCCTAGCAGCTTGTTCTTGATCTTCGACATCCGGCTTTCGTCCGCCGGCGGTTCTGCAGGCGCCGCCTCGACGCTCGCAGTGGCGACCGGCTGCTGGGGGGCCTGCTTGGCTGCTTCCTTTTCGGCCAGCGCTTGGGCCTTTGCGGCTTGCTTTTCAGCCAGTGCCTGGGCCTTGGCGGCTTTCGCAGCCTCGATGGCAGCAACCCGCTGTTCCTCGGCCTTGCGCTTGGCTTCCTTCTCTGCGTCCAGCGCCGCCATCTTGCGGCCGGCGGGCGAATCGATGCGGCCCATGCGCGCCGTCTCGGTCAACGTGCCGTCGGAATTCAGCGACGGCGGTTCGATCGGCACGCGCTCGCCCCGGGCGCGGCGCTTCGACCAGTCGGAAACGATGCTGGCTTCCTTGATGCCGGCAATGGTCGGCTTGGGCGCCGGAACACTGGCCTTGACCGCGCCTGTGAAGGCCGCGTCATAGCTGCTTTGATAGGCGTTGAGTGCGCTCTTCAGCGAATCCGGCTGCGTGGTCGCGGGGCAGGCGCCAGTCGGATCGAATGTCGTGCCCTCAGGCGCCACCTGGTTGAAGACATAGCGCTTGTCGCAGACATCGACCTTCGGCGGCACCTTGGTGATCTCGAAATTGTCGTAACCGACCTTCAGCATCTTCCAGAACTCATAGTTCGGGTCGTTGCGGTAGCGCGCCATGTTGGCGGCGGTCATGCGGAATGGGAACGCCTGGATCTGGAACTCGGTCTGGCCGCCCTGGAAGGCATCGCGACCAAAAGCGTAGATCTGCTCGATCTGCGGGTCGGTCATCGAATAACAGCCCGACGACGAGCAGGCGCCGTGCACCATCAGATTGGCGCCGGTGCGGCCATTGGCACGGTCATAGGCGTTGGGATAGCCGATGTTGAAGGACAGGTGATAGTTCGAGCGCGGATTCATCTGCGACGGGCGGACCGTATAGAAACCTTCCGGCGCCTGGCGGTCGCCCTCCGTGTATTTCGGGCCGAGCTTGCCCGACCATTTGCAGATGTCGTAGCTGGCGACCATCTCGTAGCGGCCGGTGGTCTTGGCCTTCCAGATTTCGAGCTTGCCTTCTTCCTTGAAGATGCGAGCCATCACCGACGAGGTGCGGATCATGCCCTTGGCCTTCATGTCGGCCAGGATCTTGTCCGGCAGCGGCTTGCTGGCTTCCGGCGCAAAATTCTTCATAGAGGAATCGTTGCAGCCGGCAACGCCAAGCGCGGCGATCAGAAGTGCGGTGCGGGCAAGCTTGGTAAACATGGATACGGCTATGTCTTTTTCTCGCGTCACGGGCCGGATAGCGCCCGGTCCTGTATGCTGAACACTGACGGACACCCTAAGCCCGTTAACCTTGAAAATTCCTTACCGCAAGCGTCGGACGGCGTCCCCCACGGCAATTCGCCCGGTGTCACGGATTTTTTATTGAGCCGAATGCGGCGGCATTTTTATGGCGAAATTGCTCCTTGACGCCACATTGCGGTGCGTTGCCCGCCGAAATCAGAGGCTGCGGCCCATCGCCAGGTATTTTTCGCGGCGCTGCTCGCGAAAATCGGTATTGGCGCCGGCAAATTCCTTCATCGTCTTGGCAATGAGGTCGCCGGTGGCGGCGATCACCGTTTCGGGCGCGCGCTGGGCGCCGCCGAGCGGCTCGGCAATGATGGCGTCGATGATCTTCATTTCCAGAAGGTCCTGGGCGGTGATCTTCATGTTGGTCGCCGCATCCTTCGAGCGCGTGGTGTCGCGCCACAGGATCGAGGCAGCGCCTTCCGGCGAGATCACCGAATAGATGGCGTGTTCCAGCATGTAGACGCGGTTGGCGGTGGCGATCGCAATGGCGCCGCCCGAACCGCCTTCGCCGATGACGACCGAAATCGATGGCACTTTGAGGCCGAGGCAGGCCGAGGTTGAACGGGCGATGGCTTCAGCCTGGCCGCGTTCCTCGGCGCCAACGCCGGGGTAGGCGCCGGCGGTGTCGACCAGCGTCAGAAGTGGAATCTGGAAGCGGTCGGCAAGTTCCATCAGCCGCACGGCCTTACGGTAGCCTTCAGGGCGCACCGAGCCGAAATTGTGCTTGAGCCGGCTCGCCGTGTCGGAGCCCTTTTCCTGGCCGATGACGGCCACCGGTTCGCCGCGGAATCGGGCGAAGCCGCCGATGATCGCCTGGTCCTCGCCGAAATTGCGGTCGCCGGCGAGCGGCGTGAAATCGCTGAACAGACCCTTGATGTAGTCGAGGCAATGCGGCCTGTCGGTGTGGCGCGCGACCTGCACCTTCTGCCACGGCGTCAGCGCCTTGTAGATGTCGCGCAGCGCGTCGCGCACGCGCTTCTCGAGCCGGCTGATTTCGTCGCCGACATCGACCGCCTCGCCATTCTCGGCAAGCTTCTTCAGCTCGAGGATCTTGAGTTCAAGGTCCTGCACCGGCTTTTCGAAATCGAGGTAATTGTACATTCTTGAGCGGACCGATGCGTCGGAAGGCAAACATCGCGCAGATGTAGGCTCCGCGCGGGCACGTTGCCCTCACATAGCGATATGAGGCCTAGTCGGCAAGCGGATGATGATCGTTGACCAGCCGCACCAACCGCTCTTCCAGCACATGCGTGTAAATCNCTGCGTGGTCGAGATATCGGCGTGGCCGAGCAGCTGCTGCACCGCCCTGAGATCGGCGCCGTTCTGCAGGAGATGGCTGGCGAAAGCATGGCGCAGCACATGCGGCGAAATTTTCGCCGCCGATATGCCGGCCCGCGCGGCAAGGCCTTTGAGATCGCGGGCAAAGACCTGCCGGGAGAGAAAGCCGCTGTCGCCGGCGGCCGGGAACAGAAACGGGCTGTCGGCGAAAGCCGGCACCGTGGCCCGGGCTGTGAGCCAAGCCCGCATCGCCGTGCGGGCCTTGGCCGACAGCGGCACCATGCGCTCCTTGTCGCCCTTGCCGCGCACCATGAAGAAGCGGTCGTCGCGCTGGGCGACGGTCACCGGCAGGCCGACTAGTTCGGAGACGCGCAAGCCGGTGGCATAGAGCACCTCCACCAAAGCGTGCAGGCGCAGTGCAGCCACCCGGTCACCATTGACGGCATCGCCTGTCTCAAGCGCGGCGCGGTCGAGCAGCCGACCGGTATCGGCCTCGCTCATCGTCTTGGGCAGCGGCCGGCCCTTTTTCGGACTGTCCAGCGTGCCGGTCGGGTCGTCGCCGCGCAAGCCCTCGGCGTAGAGAAACTTGAAGAACTGGCGGATCGCCGACAGTTTGCGCGCCTGCGACGTCGACGCAAAGCCGCGCGCCGCGATATCGTCGAGATAGGCGCGGATGTCGGCTGCGGCGGCAGCGGCAAGCCCGCCGGCAATCTGCTGCGAAGCGTCTTCGAGATCACGGCGGTAGGAAGACAGCGTGTTTGCAGCGGCACCGCGTTCGGCGCTCATCATCTCGAGAAAGGCTTCGATGCGAGCCGCGCTGTTCATGTTCCAGGGGTCAGTTTTGGGTCAGTTTTTCTTGGGGTTCAGCTTTTCCGGTGGAATGCGCACGGTGATTTCGGCTTTTTTCGGCTCGACGAACATCGCCAACGCCACCATCGTACCATAGGCAATGCCGGCAAGAATCATCATCGTCACGACAAAGCGGAACAGTGTCGGCATCAATCTTCGCCCGTCTTCTTGCTCTGCGATTCCAAGCCCTGTGTCCTTATGGGACGCTAATTCCGTCAATTCAAGGACGAAGGGCTCTGCGTGCGAAAGGCGCTGTGCTTGACGCAAACGGGCTTTTGATGTCGATACGCCGGCAAAGACGGCTTAGAAACAGCATGGTCTCATGAACGCGTTACCAGCAAATCCTCCCGGCGATAGCCATGCCGCGCTGCTCGACAGGCTGGGCAGCCGCTCGATCGTCTTTGTCGGCCTGATGGGCGCCGGAAAGACGGCGATCGGCCGCAAGGTGGCGACGATGCTGTCGCTGCCCTTCGTCGACAGCGACCAGGAGATCGAAACCGTGTCGCGCATGACGGTGCCGGAACTGTTCGAACGCTATGGCGAGACCGAATTCCGGGCATTGGAGCAGCGCGTCATCCTGCGCGTGCTGGAGAGTGGGCCGCAGGTGCTGTCGACCGGCGGCGGCGCGTTCATGAATGCGCAGACGCGGGAAGCGATCGCCGGGCATGGCGTGTCGGTGTGGCTGAAGGCCGAGATCGACCTATTGATGGAACGCGTGTCCAAGAAGCAGAACCGGCCGTTGCTCAAAAGCGCCGATCCGCGCGCCGTGCTCGAGCGACTGATGGGCGAGCGCTACCCGGTCTATGCCACGTCCAACATCACCGTGCCGACACGCGACGACCGCAAGGAGGTCATTGCGACGGAGGTTGTCGACGCGCTGTGCGGGCATTTCGGCATTCCGGCTCCGACTGCGCCAGGCGAGGTGCGGCTGTGAGCGAACCGGTCACTGTCGAGGTCGGCCTTGGCGAGCGTGCCTATGACATCCTGATCGGCCCTGGCCTTTTGGCGCGCGCCGGCGCCGAGATTTCGCGCCGCCTGCCCGGCACGAGGGCGGCGGTGGTCACCGACGACAATGTCGCGGCGGCACATCTCGACGCGCTGAAGGCCGGTCTGGAAACAGGCGGCATCCAGCCTGCCGTCATCACTTTGCCGGCCGGCGAAAAGACCAAGAGCTTTGCCCATCTCGAAGAGGTGGTCGACGGCGTGCTCGCCGCCAAGCTGGAGCGCGGCGATGTCGTCATTGCGCTCGGCGGTGGCGTCATCGGCGACCTGACCGGCTTTGCCGCCGGCATCGTGCGCCGCGGCATGAATTTCGTCCAGATTCCAACCTCGCTGCTGGCGCAGGTCGATTCCTCGGTCGGTGGGAAGACCGGCATCAACAGCCCGCGCGGCAAGAATCTGGTCGGCGTCTTCCATCAGCCGAAGCTGGTGCTGGCCGACACCGAAGTGCTCGACACGCTGCCGATCCGCGAATTTCGCGCCGGCTATGCCGAGCTTGCCAAATACGGGTTGATCGACCGACCGGCGTTTTTCGCCTGGCTGGAAGCGAACTGGGAAAAGGTGTTCGCCGGTGGTGCGGAACGGGCGGAGGCGATTGCCGAGGCCTGCCGCGCCAAAGCCGATGTCGTCGCCCGCGACGAGTTCGAAACCGGCGACCGCGCACTGCTCAATCTTGGCCACACGTTCGGCCATGCGCTGGAAGGCGCCACACAGTATGATGGCGCCCGCCTCGTCCATGGCGAAGGCGTCGCCATCGGCATGGCGCTGGCGCACCGCTTTTCCGCAAGGCTCAATCTGGCCAGCCCGGACGACGCGGCGCGCGTGGAGGCGCATCTTCGCGCCGTCGGTCTACCCTGGCGGATGGCCGACATCCCTGGTGAGTTGCCCGATGCCGAGGCGCTGCTTGGCTTCATCACCCAGGACAAGAAAGTGTCGCGCGGCGCGCTGACCTTCATCCTGACGCGCGGCGTTGGCCAGGCTTTTATTGCCAAGGATGTACCGGCGTCGGAAGTGCTTTCGTTCCTCAGGGAGAACCACCCGGGCCAGGAAAGCCGGCAGCGATGATCAACGAGCCCGGCTGGACCGTCGTCGCCGTCCTTGCCATCCTCATCCTGCTGGTCCTGGCCGTGCGCACGCGCCTGCTTGCCATGTTCGGCTATGAGCTGTCGCGCATCGAGCCGCAGCGCTCGACACAGGACGAGTTGCGCGGCGCGGTCGACGATTTCCGCCGCGACGGCCAGATGGTGCGTGAGGACCGCGACCGCGTCGGCGGGCTGTTCGATCTCGCCGAGCTCGAAGTCTCCGACATCATGGTCCACCGCACCAATATGCGCTCGGTCAATGCCGACAATGGGCCGGAAGCGGTGGTGCGCGAGATCCTGCAAAGCCCGCACACCCGCATGCCGTTGTGGAAAGGCTCTCTCGACAACATTGTCGGCGTGCTGCACGCCAAGGACCTGCTGCGAGCGCTGAACGAGGTCGGCAACGACTTTTCCCGGATCGACGTGATGAAGATCGCTTCGAAGCCTTGGTTCGTGCCCGACACCACGACGCTGCAGGAACAGCTCAACGCCTTCCTGCGCGCCAAGGCGCATTTCGCTATCGTCGTCGACGAATATGGCGAGGTCGAAGGGCTGGTGACGCTGGAGGACATTATCGAGGAGATCGTTGGCGAGATCGCCGACGAGCACGATGTAGACATTCAGGGCGTGAAGCAGGAGGCGGACGGTTCCGTGGTCGTCGACGGCACCGTGCCGATCCGCGATCTCAACCGGGCGCTCGACTGGAACCTGCCTGACGAGGAAGCGACCACCATTGCCGGCCTGGTCATCCACGAGACGCAGTCGATCCCCGAGGAAAAGCAGGCTTTCACCTTCCACGGCAAGCGCTTCGTGGTGATGAAGCGCGACAAAAACCGGATCGCCAGAATCAGGATCAGGCCGGCGGGCGAATCTTAAAGGTACCGAGCAGGCCCGCCACATGACGCTCTTTGCCGAGCTTATGCCGCGATCTGGCTCGTAGACCGTTCGTGGATGGTCGCACCGGTTTGAGCGTCAACTGCGACCAGGCTGACCTCGTAGCCCCAGAGGCTGCGGACATGGCGCAGCGTCGCGTCACGGCTGGCCCCTTCGAGCACAACACCATCCTTTACCCTGTGTTGCAGTCGCAACTGCCGGTCGCCGAGCAGGTCGACATCAATCACCTGGATGTCCGGCCGATTCGCTCCAAGGTCGTAACCGTGGGCTAGCTCGGCCCGTATCTTGTGATAGCCACGTTCGTTGTGGATCGAGGCGACTTCGAAATGCGGTTGGTCGGCTCCATCGCCAAGCACGAAGAACCGCCATTTTCGGATCAAGCTCGGGCTGAGGTACTGGCGGATAAAGGATTCGTCGCGGTGGTTGGCCCAGGCCTCAAGCAGGACCTCGCGCCAGTTGCCATGTCCTGCAATGTCCGGGAACCAGTCGCGGTCCTCCGCCGTCGGCTCGGTCGAAATGCGCTGTATGTCCTGCATCATGTCGAGGCCGAGGGCATAGGGATTGATGCCTGAAAACCGGGGATCGTCAAAGGCCGGCTGGAAGATCACGTTCGAATGGTTGCGCAGGATTTCGAGCATGGCACCTTCGCCGATCCGGCCGCGATCGAATAGCATGTTCATGAGCGTATAATGCACGAAGGTGGCGCAGCCTTCATTCATGACTTGAGTCTGTCGCTGCGGGTAGAAATATTGCGCGATGACGCGGACGATCCTGATGATCTCGCGCTGCCAGGGTTCCAGGATCAGGCTGTTCTTCTCGAGGAAATAAAGGAGGTTTTCCTCGGGAAGGTTGAGCGATCTCTTGCGCTCCGCCATCCCTTGATCCTCATTGCCGGACTTGTTTTTGTTCTGCGACGGCGGCAGCGTGCGCCACAGATCGTTGTAGGAGCGCTCTTCGTATTCGAGGCGCTCGCGAAGCCCTTCGCGCTGTCGCTCCGACGAGAGCTTTGGCGGCCGGTGGTAGCGGAACACCCCTTGTTCCATCAGCGCATGGGCGGAATCGAGAATAGCCTCCACTGCTGCAAGGCCGTGCCGCTCCTCGCACCGGGCGATGTAGCCCTTGGCGAAGTCCAGATAACCCAGGATTGCCCCGGCGTCGGTCCATTGCTGAAACAGATGATTGTTCTTGAAGAAATGATTGTGGCCAAGCGCCGCGTGGGCCGTCAC
Source organism: Mesorhizobium sp. L103C119B0 (assembly GCF_000502235.1). Taxonomy (NCBI): domain Bacteria; kingdom Pseudomonadati; phylum Pseudomonadota; class Alphaproteobacteria; order Hyphomicrobiales; family Phyllobacteriaceae; genus Mesorhizobium; species Mesorhizobium sp. L103C119B0. Next base: position 12,814 of record NZ_AYXE01000015.1, read on the forward strand.
AAGGGCCTGCAAGGCCATGGTGTTTTCCTCCATGAGGTAGACGATGCAGGGATTGGAGTTGATGACCAGTTCATAGGCCAGCCCCCGACCACCCTTACGGTAAAGAAGCTCCTGGTGAAGGAAATGTTTGCCGAACGACCAATGCCGATACATCAGTGGCATGCCGATAGATGAGTAGGCGTCGAGCATCTGCTGGGAGGAGATTATCTCCATCTGGACCGGGTAAGTATCGAGATGCAACTCGTCGACCGCGATCGCCTCGATCTCTTCAAAAGCCCGCGATAATTTCTCGAAATTCCAGTCGGAACCGGAAAACAACAAATTCGTTTCGTTGGCTCGCCTGACCATCTCTCTCTCTCAAGCGCTCTTGATGGCCACCGGCTGCCTGGCGAAGAGCCGGTGGAAGACCGGGTAAATATCCGCGGGAGCAGCGATGCGGCTCATCTGGAAGTTGGGCCATTTCAGCTCGATCGTACTGTAGGCGCGCCAAAGCGACGTCCCGTTTTCGGTAGCACCGAATATGTGGCTCTCGCGTTCGTCGATGATCTCGACATAGGCGAAATACTGGCACAGGCGCATGAGCTTGCCGTTCATGAGCTCTATGCATCGCTCGGAATCGGTGGTGAAATTGTCCCCGTCAGAGGCCTGCGCGGCGTAAATGTTCCACTCGCTGGCAGGATAGCGCTGGCCGATAATGCGGTGCATTTCGTCGAGCGCGGTGGAGACGATCGTACCGCCGCTCTGCGTGTTGTAGAAGAACGTGTCCTCATCCACTTCGTGCGCCTCATGGGTATGGCGGATGAAGACGATCTCCGTGCGTTCGTAGCGCCGTTTCAAGAACAGGTGCAGCAGCACGAAGAAGCGTTTGGCCAAGTCCTTTTCGCGTTGGCCCATCGATCCGGACACGTCCATAAGGCAGAACATGACGGCATTGGCATTCGGCACCGGCCGGGCGTCGAAGCGGTTGAATCGGATATCGACCGGATCGACAAAGGCAATTCGCCTGCGCCGTCGCTCCAGCCGGTCAAGCTCGTCGCGTAATTCCGCGATGCGCTGGCGCACCGCCGCGCCGGCCGGGGCCGACTCAAGCGTGACGATTTCCCGGAGGATCGCCTCCAGTTCCTGCTGCGTGGGGCGCCTCAGCGCAATGCGCCGGCCTAGGCTGTTGCGCATCGTGCGGCCGGCATTGATGTTGGTCGGGGAACCAGTTGCCGCGAAGCCGGCCCGGCGCGGCTTGAAGGCAAGGATTTCCTTGAGATTGAGCTTAACCAGGTCGGGCAGTTCGAGATCCTCAAAAAAGAGTTCGAGCACCTCCTCGCGTGACAGCACGAAACGAAAATCGTCTTCCGACGCCGTGTTTCCTGGCGACGACGCCGCGCCGCCCCCATGCGGCTTCGGGAGCAGGTCTCCAGGGGAAAAATGCCTGTTGCCCGGAAGGATGTGTCGGCGCCGTCCGCTGGCCCTGTCATCGTTGAAGCTCGGCTCGGCCGTTTTCCTTTCAGGCATGGGCACGGCGTGCTCGGTATCCACGTCGGCGATCCTGCCAGTGCGGATTTGATCGCGAATGCTCCGCTTCAACTCCTCGCGAGCACGCCTGAGGAAGCGCTGTCGATTGCCAAGGCTCTTGTCCTTGGGATTCAGGCGACGGTCGATGAAGATCGGCATGGAACCATCCGGCTCTGTCAACCCGCCTTGTTCACCCGCATGTACCAGTCCACCAGCCGGCGTACCTGCCGTTCTGTGTAGCCACGCTCGATCATGCGCTGTACGAATTCGTTATGGCGCTTTTCCGTAACGCTGTCTTGCTTGGAGCCGAAGCTGATCACCGGCAAGAGGTCCTCGACCTGTCCGAACATCCGCTTCTCGATGACCTCGCGCAGTTTTTCATAGCTGGTCCATGACGGGTTGCGGCCGTGGTTTCTTGCGCGAGCGCGCAGAGTGAACTTCACCACCTCGTTACGGAAGTCCTTGGGATTGGCGATGCCTGCCGGTTTCTCGACCTGCGAAAGTTCGTTGTCCAGGATCTCCCGGTTGAGGATCTGGCCGGTGTCGGGGTCCTTGTAGTCCTGGTCCTCAATCCAGGCATCCGCATAGGCGATGTAGCGGTCGAAGAGGTTCTGGCCGTATTCGCTATAGGACTCCAGATAGGCCTTCTGGATTTCGTGGCCGATAAACTCGGCGTAGCGCGCCGCAAGCTCCGACTTGATGAATTCAAGATAGGCCGCTTCCGCTTCCTTCGGGAACTGCTCCCGCTTGATCGCCTCCTCCAGAATGTACATCAGATGCACAGGATCGGCGGCCACCTCCTCATTATCGAAGTTGAATGTCTGCGAAAGGATCTTAAAGGCAAAGCGCGTGCTGACGCCCGTCATGCCTTCATCGACGCCGGCGGCGTCGCGATATTCTTGGACCGACTTTGCCCTGGGATCGACTTCCTTCAGATTTTCGCCGTCATAGGCGCGCATCTTGGTGTAGAGCGGCGAGTTGTCGTGCTCGGCCAAGCGCGTCGAAACTGCAAAGCGGCTGAGGATGTCCAAAACTTCAGGGGCACAGGGGCTGGCGGCCAACTCGCTCTCACGCAGCAATTTCTCATAGATCTGCCTCTCTTCGGTGATCCGCAGGCAATAGGGTACCTTGACCACCAGGATGCGATCAAGAAACGCCTCGTTGTTCTTGTTGCTCTTGAACTGTTGCCATTCCGACTCGTTGGAATGGGCGACGATGATCCCCTGGTAGGGAAAGGCGCCGAAATTTTCAGTGCCGTTGTAGCTGCCTTCCTGTGTCGCGGTCAGCAGCGGATGCAGAACCTTGATGGGTGCCTTGAACATCTCGACGAATTCAAGCAGACCTTGCGTGGTCCGGTTCAGGCCACCGCTATAGGAATAGGCATCGGGGTCGGACTGGCTAAAATTTTCCAATTGCCTGATGTCGACCTTGCCGACCAGGGCCGAGACATCCTGATTGTTCTCATCGCCAGGTTCGGTCTTGGCAATGCCGATCTGGCGCAGCCGCGACGGCATCAGCTTGACGACGCTGAATTTGGAAATGTCGCCAGACAATTCGTCGAGGCGCTTGGCCGCCCATGGCGAAATCAATCCGTTCAGCCGGCGCCGGGCTATGCCGTATTTATCCTCTAGCAGATCACCCATGTGATCGGGATGGAACAGCCCAAGCGGCGACTCGAAAACCGGGCTGATCTGGTTGCCGACCTTCAGCGTGTAGATCGGGCGCTGCTCCATCAGTTTCTTCAGGCGCTCGGCCAGAGAGGATTTGCCGCCGCCGACCGGGCCGAGGAGATAGAGGATCTGCTTGCGTTCTTCGAGCCCCTGCGAGGCATAGCGGAAATATCCAGCTATGCGCTCGATCGTATCCTCCATTCCATAGAAGTCAGAAAAATGAGGGTAGATCTTGAGGGTCCGATTCGCGAAAATGCGGCCGAGGCGCTCGTCTTTGCTGGTGTCAACCAGTTTTGGTTCGCCGATTGCGTCGACCATCCTTTCGGGCGCCGAAGCGTACATCGATTTGTCTTCCCGACAGGCAAGAAGATACTGTTGGATGCTGACCTCTTCGTCCGCCGCATTGGCATAAATTTCCGAAAAAAGATCGAAGACGTCGGATTGGGTTGCACGCATGATGTTCTGCCCTCGGAGCCGATCTGGATTCCAATCGCCTCATCACCTTCAACTGTCGGAAAGCATTGTTGGTTCCCTTCACATGAAGGAGAGTGGCTGCAATCCGGGTAGAAGGCTTGGGAGGAAACATTCGGAGTGGCTGGAATGGCGGGTTGCCCGGTGCTGCGGCGCTGATGGGCGGCGTTGTCGCCGGCCAGCTATCTCGATGGACACAAGCATCCGCCGACCTTCATCGCCTATTCGCGCGCCGAAGGCCGCGACGACCAATCGAGGGCTTTGCCAAACGCCTGCGCGCCATCGGCACTGAAGTGACGCTGTTCGACGGCAACGCCTACACGCATATGTCGATCAATCACGACTTCGGCGAGGACGGCGACGCGTTGACCGCCGCGATGCTGGCCTTCCTGAATGGACCGTCGGTTGATCCCCGATCCCCGCGAGGCGTCCTGGATCAGACCAAAAGCCCCGGCGGGACATTGCCGACCCGGCGGCTACAGGTGCAATTGTTCCTGAGTTGTCGATTGGGAAAGAAAATCATGAATGGCGCCGATCTGCTGTGCGACGTGCTCCTGGCCAATGACGTCACGGTCTGCTTCGCCAATCCTGGCACATCCGAAATGCATTTCGTTGCCGCACTGGACCGCAAACCTCAGATGCGCTGCGTGCTCGGCCTGTTCGAGGGCGTGGTGACCGGCGCCGCCGACGGCTATGCGCGCATGACCGACCGCCCGGCAGCAACGTTGCTGCATACCGGACCGGGTCTCGCCAACGGTTTGGCCAACATGCACAACGCAAGGCGTGCGCGCAGCCCGATGATCAACATTGTCGGCGACCATGCTTCCTACCATCTGCCGCTCGATGCCCCGCTGACCAGCGACATAGAAGGCCTGGCGTCGCCGATGTCGAACTGGGTTGGCCGCGTCAAGGGGCCGGCCGATATTGTGCCGGCCGCAGAGGCGGCTTTCCGCGCCTCACTCACGCCGCCTGGCGTCACGACCTTGATCCTGCCTGCGGATGCCGCCTGGGGCGAAGTTGCTGCGATTTCGCCTGGCAAGGTGAAGCTGGAGCCGCCGCCCGCCGTCGACATGGCTGTTGTGCGCACGATCGCCGAAGCAATCCGCGCCGCGCCGGGCCGTGTCGGCATGGTGGTGCGTGGGCAGGCGGCGCGCGCCGATGGACTTGAAATCGCAGGGAGAATGTCATCGGGAAGCGATGTCAGGCTGTTCAGTGAGGTTCTGATCGCCCGCATGCAGCGCGGCCGCGGGCGGTTCGCCCCGACCCGCATTCCCTATCCGGTCGATGCGGCGACGGCCATGCTCCGGGATATCGACTTGCTGGTGCTGGTCGGCGCCAAGGAGCCGGTTGCCTTCTTCGCCTATCCAGGCAAGCCCGGGCGGCTGGTTCGGGACGATTGCAAGGTGCTTTCGCTGGCGGCGCATGGCCAGGATCTGAAAGCGGCGCTGGAGGCGCTGGCTGCCGAGGTCGGCATCAAGCCGACGCAGCAATTCGCCGCCGCAACCGCCTTTCCAGACGAACCGACGCTGAGCGGCAGACTGACGGACGATGCCATCGCGCTGTCGGTGGCGCGCAAACTTCCGGCCAATGCCATCGTCTGCGACGAAGCGGTCACCTCGGCGAGACGGTTCTTCGCGCTATCCGCCTTTGCGGCGCCGCACGACTACATGATGGGTACGGGCGGATCGATCGGCGGCGGCATTCCGATGGCGACAGGAGCAGCGATCGCCTGCCCGGACCGCAAGGTGATCAATCTCGAGGCCGACGGCAGCGGCATGTACACGGTGCAGGGACTGTGGACCCAGGCCAGGGAAAAGCTTGACGTCGTGACCATCATCTTTTCCAACCGGACCTACGCCATCCTGCATGGCGAAATGAAGAATGTCGGGGTCAATGAGATCGGCGAGAACGCTAGGCGCATGCTCGATCTCGACCATCCGGCGCTGGACTGGGTTGCGCTGGCCAAAGGCATGGGCGTCGAGGCGGCCCGCGCCGACACGTGCGAGCGGTTCGACGCGCTGCTCGACAGTGCCCTGTCGCGTCCGGGACCGTTTCTCATCGAAGCGGTGATCTGAGGCGGAGAGACTTACCAACGGGTCTTTTCGCCGGGTGCAGCCGGTTCGATTGCCAGCGCATGGACGCCGGCTTGCAGCTCCGCTGCGAGCAATTCGTTGACGGCGCGGTGGCGGTCGATGCGGCTCATGCCGGCAAAGACGGATGAGACGATGCGGACGCGAAAATGCGTCTCGCCGGTGCCGTCATAGGCACCGTGATCGTCGGAGCCGTGGTGGTGATGACCGGCATGAAGGTGGCTTTCATTGACGATCGCCAGCCGCTCCGGCGAAAACGCCTTGTTCAGCTTGTCTTCCATCGTCGCCTGTATGGACATCGCCATCTCCCTTCACCATATCTGCAAGGCGTGATCGGGAAATCGGGATCGATCCCGCCGGGCCGCCTCAAAAATCGCCATTCGCCCTGCTTTATGCCGCGATTCAGCGGTTAGGGCGATGATCGCGAAAATGTCAATTCTTGTTTCGCACGTGCGAACAGCCCATAAATGGGTGAGATGAAACCGTACCCCAAATATTTCGAGAAAATTCGGGTCCGCCCCGACAAGGATGCGGAGCTGAAGTCGCACTCGCCGATCTGCCAGTGGGACGGCTGCAAGGAGGCCGGTACCCACCGGGCGCCGGTCGGACGCATGAAGGAAGGCGAGTATTTTCAGTTCTGCTTCGATCATGTGCGCGAATACAACAAGGGTTTCAACTACTTCTCCGGCGTGCCGGACACCGAGATAGCCCGCTTCCAGAAGGAAGCGATGACCGGCCACCGGCCGACATGGAAGATGGGCGTCGCCGGCGCCTCGACGCGCTCCTCGCCCGATTTCGCCCAGCAGCGTTCCGGTCGCGCCGGCTATTACAACCGCATGCGCGATCCCTTCGATCTGTTCAAAGGGCCGAAGGACCCGCGCGAGGCGCGCGAACGCAAGGCCAAGCCGCTTGAGGCCAAGGCGCTGGAAACGCTTGGCCTTGATACAAAGGCGACTGGCAAGGACATCAAGGCGCGCTATAAGGAACTTGTGAAGCGCCACCATCCGGATGCGAATGGCGGCGATAGAGGTTCGGAAGACCGGTTCCGCGATGTGCTGCAGGCCTATCGCGTGCTCAAGCAGGCGGGTTTGTGCTGAGCAACCTAACGGTTCGTGTCGTTTTCCAACTTTCATAAGGGTGGAAAAGGCTCTAAGACCGCCCCCGGACAAAATCGATTGCCGGCGAAATCAGGCATTTCGCCAGTGGAGACTTGGATAGAGATGAACAAGGTCGATCGCGACATCGCCAATTTGCCCGACACGACGGTGTCGGTGAAAGACAAATTCGGCTTCGAGTCCAAGATGGTGGTGCCGGCCTATTCGGTGACCTCGGAACATGTGCCGGACATCGATCCGGACTATCTGTTCGACAAGGCGACGACGCTGGCGATCCTTGCCGGCTTTGCCTACAATCGCCGCGTCATGGTGTCTGGCTATCACGGCACCGGCAAATCGACCCATATCGAACAGGTCGCCGCCCGCCTTAACTGGCCCTGCGTGCGCGTCAACCTCGACAGCCATGTCAGCCGTATCGACCTCGTCGGCAAGGACGCCATCGTCGTCAAGGATGGCCTGCAGATCACCGAATTCCGCGACGGCATCCTGCCCTGGGCCTACCAGCACAATGTCGCGCTCTGCTTCGACGAGTACGATGCAGGCCGTCCGGACGTGATGTTCGTCATCCAGCGCGTGCTGGAATCGTCGGGCCGCCTGACGCTGCTCGACCAGAGCCGGGTCATCCGACCGCATCCGGCGTTCCGGCTGTTTTCGACCGCCAACACGGTCGGCCTCGGCGACACTACCGGCCTCTATCACGGCACGCAGCAGATCAACCAGGCGCAGATGGATCGCTGGTCGATCGTCACCACGCTGAACTACCTGCCGCACGACAATGAGGTGAACATCGTGCTGGCCAAGGCCAAGCACTATCGCGACGGCAAGGGCAAGGACATCGTCAACAAGATGGTGCGGGTCGCCGACATGACGCGCTCGGCCTTCATCAATGGCGATCTGTCGACCGTGATGAGCCCGCGTACCGTCATCACCTGGGCCGAAAATGCCGAGATCTTCGGCAATATCGGCATGGCGTTCCGGCTGACCTTCCTCAACAAGTGCGACGAGCTGGAGCGTTCGGTGGTGGCCGAGTTCTACCAGCGCGCCTTCGGCGAGGACCTGCCCGAGAGCGCCGCCAACGTGGTGCTGGGCTGAGCAGAGCCTCGATGGCGGGTCCGGGCGACAACACGCGCAACAAGTCGAAGACGGGGTCTGAAGCCGACAGCTTCAAGCGTGCCGTCACCGTCTGCATGCGCGCCATCGCCGGCGACAAGGAGCTCGAAGTCGGTTTCGCCAAGGACCGCCCGGCGCTCGCCGGCAGCCGCGCCCGTCTGCCCGAACTGCCGAAGAAAGCGTCCAAGACAGACATCGCGATTACTCGTGGCCTGGGCGATTCCATGGCGCTGAAGCGCGCCTGCCACGATCAGCGCATCCACACCAAACTGGCGCCGGAAGGCAAGCTGGCGCGCTCGATCTATGACGCCGTGGAACAGGCCCGCGTCGAGGCGATCGGCAGCCGCGCCATGCAAGGCGTCGCCGACAATATCGGCTCGATGCTGGAGGACAAATACGCCAAGGCCAACCTTGTCGACGTCAAGGACAAGGCCGACGCGCCGATCGAGGAAGCGCTGGCGCTGATGGTGCGCGAGAAGCTGACCGGGCGGCCGATCCCGAAGAGCGGCGAGCGTCTGGTCGACCTCTGGCGGCCCTGGGTCGAGGAAAAAGCCAAGGCCGATCTCGACGGACTGTCGGCCAAGCTTGGCGACCAGCAGGCCTTTGCCCGCGTCGTGCGCGAGATGCTTGCGTCCATGGAGATGGCCGAGGAACTCGGCGACGACCAGGAAACCGAAGACTCCGAGGACAATGACGACAACCAGCCGCAAGGCGAGGAGCAGAGCGAGGAGGGCGGTGAAGACGATTCCGGCTCCGAGCAGTCGCAGTCCGAGGATGCCGAGGCCTCGGCTGATGACGAACAGTCGTCCGAGACGGAGGCGTCCGACGCCACCGCCGACGATCTTTCCGACGATGACGATGCGGACGCCGAGACGCCGGGCGAGGCGCGCCGTAACGACAACCCCTTCGCCAACCTGCCGAAAGAGATCGACTACAAGGTTTTCACCACCGCCTTCGACGAGACGGTCGGTGCGGAAGAGCTGTGCGAGGAGGAAGAACTCGACCGGCTGCGCGCCTTCCTCGACAAGCAGTTGGCCAATCTCTCCGGCGTCGTCGGCCGGCTCGCCAACCGGCTGCAGCGCCGCCTGATGGCGCAGCAGAACCGTTCCTGGGATTTCGACCTCGAAGAGGGTTATCTCGATCCGGCACGCCTGGTTCGTGTCGTCATCGACCCGATGCAGCCGTTGTCGTTCAAGCAGGAGCGCGACACCAAATTCCGCGACACGGTGGTGACGCTGGTGCTCGACAATTCGGGCTCGATGCGCGGTCGGCCGATCACGGTTGCCGCCACCTGTGCCGACATTCTGGCGCGCACGCTGGAGCGCTGCGGCGTCTCGGTCGAGATCCTCGGCTTCACCACGCGGGCGTGGAAGGGCGGACAGGCTCGCGAGAAGTGGCTGAAGGACGGCAAGCCGCCGAACCCCGGCCGGCTCAACGATCTGCGCCACATCATCTACAAATCCGCCGATCATCCGTGGCGTCGCGCCCGGCGCAATCTCGGCCTGATGATGCGCGAGGGCCTGCTCAAGGAAAACATCGACGGCGAGGCGTTGTTATGGGCGCACAACCGGCTGATCGCCCGGCCCGAACAGCGCAAGATCCTGATGATGATCTCGGACGGCGCGCCGGTCGACGATTCGACGCTGTCGGTCAATCCTGGCAATTACCTCGAGCGGCATCTGCGCGCCGTCATCGAGCTGATCGAGACGCGCTCGCCGGTCGAGCTTCTGGCCATCGGCATCGGCCACGACGTCACCCGCTATTACAGGCGCGCCGTCACCATCGTCGATGCCGAGGAACTGGCCGGCGCCATGACCGAGCAGCTGGCCTCGCTGTTCGCCGAGGAAAACGTGCGCGATACACGCCGCGGCGGCTACCGGCGCGCCGGATGATTTTTTTGCGCGGCGGGTTTCGGCAGATGCTCTTCGCGGTCACTGCCTTGTTCGGCATGGCGTTTGCGCCGGCCATCGCCGCCGGCCCAAGCGCGGTCGAGCCGGTCGAAGTCCCGGCGCGGCCGATCACCACCTTCCATATCGGCAGCGCCGACAAGCAGTTTGGGCCGCTGGAATTCGTCGGCGGTCTTGAGATGAACTCGACGACGCGCGATTTCGGCGCGCTGTCGGCATTTCGGTTCGTCAAACCCGGCAGCGATTTCATCGGCGTCGCCGATACGGGCTTCTGGTTCTTCGGCTCGATCACCCATGATGCCGACAAGCGGCCGTCCGGCATCCAGAATTTCCGCATGCAGCAGATGGTCGATGAGAAGGGCCGGCCGATCGACAGGAAATGGGAAGTCGATGCCGAGGGCCTTGCAGTCAAGGACGGCATCGCCACCGTCGGCTTCGAGCGCGATCACCGCGTCGCCCAGTTCAAGATCGACCCCAGCAACATGACGGCGCCTTTCAAGCAACTGAATTTTCTGATTCCAGCCCGCGAACTGCGACAGAACCGCGGTTTCGAGACGGTCACCCACACCAATCCTAGCGGCCAGCACGAGGGCGGCCTCGTCGTGGTCTCGGAAAAGAGCTTGGACAAGGCTGGCAACATCTATGCCGCCATCATCGAAGGGCCGCACAAGGGCGTCTTCACGGTCAAGCGCAACGGTGATTTCGACATCACTGACGGCGCCTTCCTGCCGGATGGCGACCTGCTGCTTTTGGAGCGCAGTTTCTCGATGGCCGGCGGTGTCAGGATGCGGCTAAGGTGCATCTATGGCGAAAGCGTCGAGAAGGGCGCGGTTGCCGACGGACCGGTGCTGATGGAAGCCGACATGGGCTACCAGATCGACAATATGGAAGGACTCGACGTCTGGACCCGCGATGACGGAGCGCTGATGGTGTCGCTGATCTCGGACGACAACCACTCGATCCTGCAGCGCAACCTCTATCTGGAATTCATCCTGCACCAGGATTGAGAGCCCTAAGGCTTGGTGGCGATCCAGATGACGTGGCGCGCGCCGCGCTTGCCATTCGCGCGCGTCTTCACCTCGTCCACGACAAAGCCCGCCTGCTTGAGCCTACGTGTGAAGCCGGCATCGGGGCCTTGCGACCAAACAGCCAGCACGCCTCCGGGCCTGAGCGCTGTACGCGCCGCGCCGAGGCCGGCAGCGCCATAGAGGGCGTCGTTGCCCTTGTAGACGATGCCTTCGGGGCCATTGTCGACATCGAGCAGGATGGCGTCCCAGGCTGCCTTGTCGGATCTTATGATGTGCCCGACGTCGGCTTCGCGAACCGTCACACGGGGATCGTCGAGACAGCCGGCGAAGACCGCCTCCATGGGGCCGCGCGCCCAGGCGATGACGGCGGGGACAAGCTCGGCAACGGTGATGCCTGCGTCGGCGCCCATTTGGGCAAGCGCAGCGCGCAGCGTAAAACCCATGCCGAGGCCGCCGATCAGGATTTTCGGTTGGGCGCGGCCGCCGATCTTTTCACAGGAGAGCTTGGCCAGCGCTTCCTCGGAGCCGCTGAGGCGGCTGTTCATCAGCTCATTGGTGCCGAGCATGATCGAGAATTCGCTGCCGCGCTGCTTGAGGCGCAGTTCCTGTCCGCCGTCAGGCGTTTTGGCCGAGCCGAGCTGGACCCAGGGAATCACGGCCTAGACAGCCACGGCCGGCTGGCTCCAGTGGGCGGCGAGCAGCCGGTAGGGGATCAGGGCCACAACAGCGATGATCAGCTTCACCGAGAGGTCGCCCAGCGCCCAGGAGACCCAGCGCATGGACTCGACCGGCAGCACGCCTATCAGCGGCGCCGTCTCCAGCGCAAAGCTGTCGTTCGGGCCGGCAAAAGCGAAGGCGGCCGAAAAGGCGATGCTGAAGAACACCAGGGTGTCGAACACCGAGCCGACCAGCGTGCCGACGATCGGCGCGCGCCACCAGCTCTGCCGGCGCAACCGGTTGAACACGGTGACGTCGAGCAATTGCGCGCAAAGGAAGGCCGCGCCGGAAGCTGTGGCGATGCGCACCAGCCGGTCGGCTGATGTCTCGAACTCGATCAGGCCGTGGCGAAACAGGAAGGGCGGGACGAGGATCGAGCAGACTACCGCGGTCATGAAGCCGACAAGGACGATGCGGCGCGCCACGGTCGGCCCGTAGCGGCGGTTGGCAAGGTCGGTGACCAGGAAGGAGAAGGGATAGGTGAAGGCGCCCCAGGTCAGGATGTCGCCCAGCGACAGACCGCCGGCCTGGCCCTGCATCGGGAACTGCACGAGGATGTTCGATGCCACGACGACAAGCGCCATGGCGGCCACAAAGGGCAGATATCGCGAGAAGGAAGTCATTTTTTTATCCTGGGTAATGGAACCAGCCAGGCGCTAGCCGAAGTTCGGGTCGCGCTGCCTTAGAAGTTTTGAGCATCGGATTGCTCCGATGCTCAGGGCGGTCGTCCCCCGCCTTGATATCGTTAAGCGGCGGGCTGGTCGGCCAGCTTCTTGGCGATCTGCTTCTTCAACAGGCGCGCGCGCTGCGACAATTCCTTGGCGTCGGCCTTGGCCAGGAAGGCGTCGAGGCCGCCGCGATGCTCGACCGAACGCAGCGCGTTGGCCGAAATGCGCAGGCGCACATTCTGGTTCAGCGCTTCCGAAATCAGCGTCACATTGACGAGGTTCGGCAGGAAGCGGCGCTTGGTCTTGTTGTTGGCGTGGCTCACATTGTTGCCGGTCTGGACTGCCTTGGCAGTGAGTTCGCAGGTGCGGGACATGGTTCTAACCTTCAGTTCTGTCTAGCCTGCCAAACCTTGTTCGCCCGCGCCGGGTGGCGCGCGGTTTCAGTCAGGCGGCCTTATGGAAAAGTTGGCGTTCCATAGTTGCATTTCGCCAATGCGTCAAGCTCCGGCTTACCCACGACTGTGACGAGCGTTTCACATAAAGGCCGGAATTCAGCCTATAAGCGGTCGGACAGGGACATCTCAAGCCGGAGTCGCCCGCCTCCGGTTAAAAAAAATCAAGGACCGAGCCCGCCATGCTTCGCCCGTCACATGCCGTTGTCGCCATAATTGTCGCCGCCTTGCCGACATCAACCCTTGCCGCCGCGCCCGCAGCCACCGCACAGTCCTTCAAGGGCGAATACACGGTGTCGTTCCTCGGCCTTTCCGTGGCCAAGGCGACATTTTCCAGCCACTACGAAGGCGGTAGCTATTCCATAGACGGCACCGTCTCCAGCGCGGGTCTCGCCACCTTGTTCGACGACACGAGCGGCACGATCTCGTCAAAGGGCAAGATCCTGGGCAAGCAGATGCAGCCACAGGTATTTCGCGCCGATTATAAGTCCGGCAAGAAGGCTTCCATGGTCGATATCCGCTTTGCCAATGGCGCGGTGACCGCCACCCAGGTCATTCCCGAACCGAAAAAGCGCAATCCCAAAAACTGGATACCGCTGGGCAGCAACGATCTGGCATCTGTGCTCGATCCCATGGCGGCTACCGTTATCCATGCCGACAGCCTCGACCAGGTCTGCGGGCGCAAGGTGAAATTCTATGACGGCGAGATGCGCGCCGACCTGACGCTGACCTACGCCTCGAAAGGATCGATCTCGGTCAAGGGTTACAAGGGCGACACCGTTACCTGCAAGATGAGCTTCGAGCCGGTGGCAGGCTACCGCAAGGGCCGCAAGGCGCTGAATTACCTGAAGAAGAAGAGCCAGATGATGGTGACGTTTGCACCGCTCGGCCAAACCGGCATATATGCGCCGATCCACGCCACGGTCGGGACGCAGATCGGCACCTTGACTGTCAGCGCGGGGCGGTTCGAAGCTACTGAATAGACGCGCCCACCCGAATAGAATGGGGCGAGTCGCCGGAGACGGGCATGGGGCGCGCAACACTGATCGGTTTCTCGGCGGTCGCCATGTGGGCGCTGCTGGCGTTGCTCACCGATGCGTCGGGCGCCGTGCCGCCATTCTTGCTCTCGGCCATCACCTTCACCATCGGCACCGCCGTCGGGTTGGTTGCCCGGCTGTTCATGCCGGCGACCGATAAAAGCCTGAAGATCCCACGCCAGGTCTGGGTGATCGGCATTGCCGGACTGTTCGGCTACCATTTCTTCTATTTCACCGCGCTGCGCAACGCGCCGGCGGTCGAGGCAAGCCTGATCGCCTATCTGTGGCCGCTGCTGATCGTGCTGGGATCAGCGCTGATGCCGGGCGAGAAGCTGGCCTGGAACCATGTCGTCGGCGCGCTGCTCGGGCTCGCCGGGACCGTGCTGATCGTCACCAAGGGTGGCGGCCTCGCCTTCGATGCTCGCTACACCTTCGGCTATGCGATGGCGGCCGTCTGTGCGCTGCTGTGGTCGTCCTATTCGCTGCTGTCGCGGCGCTTTCCGGCGGTGCCGACCTCGATCGTCACCTGGTTCTGCGCCGCCACGGCAGCCCTGTCCCTCATCTGCCATCTTCTGCTGGAAAAGACGGTGCTGCCCGATGGCCCCGGCCAGTGGCTGGCGGTGGTTGGTTTGGGGTTGATGCCGGTGGGTGCCGCCTTCTACGCCTGGGATATCGGCGTCAAACGAGGCAACATCCAGGTGCTCGGCGCGGCAAGCTATGCGGCGCCACTGCTGTCGACATTGGTGCTGATCGCGGCGGGCGTTGCCGAGCCGTCGCTGCGTATCCTGGCGGCCTGCGTGCTGATCACCGGCGGCGCGGCGCTGGCGGCGAAATCGTTGTTCCTGCGCAAGGCGGCAACGGGTGGAGCAAGCGCATGACGATGCCGTTTGCCGGCGGCATCGACGCCAATGCCAACGCCACATTGATTTTTTCGCTGGTGGCGGCGGTGATCTACGCCCTCACCCTGGATATGCGGCCGACGCTGGCCCGCTCGGCGGCAAAGACGCTGTCCGTGGCCATGCTTGCGGCGCTGGCCTTCATGCAAGGTGGGCAGTTGTTGCTCGTCGCGGCGCTGGCGCTCAGCGCCGTCGGCGACGCCTTCCTGTCGCGTGACGGCGAAAAGGCCTTCCTCGGCGGGCTGGCCAGCTTCCTTGCGGCGCATGTCCTCTATGTGCCGCTCTTCCTGCGCGGCGGCGGCGGGCTGGATGTGCTCAGCACCGAGACATGGCGCGGCGCCATCGCGCTTGCCATGGCGGCCTTCGCAGTCGTCATGCTGGCGGCGCTCTGGCGCCGTGTCAGTCCCGGCCTGCGGGTGCCGATCGCCGTCTATATCGCGGCCATTCTGGCGATGGGCATCTCGGCGTTGACGCTCGACAATCCGTGGGTCATCGGCGGCGCTGTTATGTTCATGGCATCGGACGGGCTGCTTGCCGCGGAGAAATTCCTGGTTCCGGCAATAGCACCCTATCGCGCCGGCATCCGTTATGCGGTCTGGGTGCTGTACTATGCCGCCCAGCTCTGCATAACTCTTGGTTTTCTTCTGGCCTAAGGCTGCCAGCCCGGCTCGGCCATTTCAAACGCGGCGAAGTCGAAGCCCGGCGCCACGGTGCAGCCGACCAACGTCCATTCGCCGAGGCTGCGCGCTGATTGCCACCAGCCGGCCGGCACGACGATCTGCGGCCGCTCGCCCGCCGCAAGTTCAATGCCGAGCACCTGCTCGATCACCTGGTTAACCTTTGGACTGCCTTCCTCGCACATCGACAGCGCCAGCGGCGCCCCGGCATGGAAATGCCAGACCTCGGCCGCGTCCTTGACCCGGTGCCAGGCCGAAATCTGGTCCTGTTCAAGGAGGAAATAGATCGCCGTCGAATGGCCCCGCCCGGCGCCGTCGCGAAAGGTCTCGGCATACCAGCCGCCTTCCGGATGCGGCTTGAGGCCGAGCGTGGCGATGATTTCAGCGGCGCTGGTCATGGCTGATCCCGGAACGATGCTCAGAAATTGTCCTTGCGCTTGCGGATTTCCGCGAACACTTCGGCGTCTGGGGCCGCCTCCATACCGAGATGCTTGCGGATCGCCGGGTCGTGCCAGCGCAGGAACGGATTGGTCGACAATTCCTCGCCGATCGTGGTCGGCAGCGTCGCCTTGTTGTCGGCGCGCAGGGTCTCGATTTTGGCGGCGCGTTCCCTGAGCGCCGAATTGGTCGGGTCGACGGTCAACGCAAAGCGGGCGTTCGAAAGCGTATACTCATGGCCGCAATAGATGACCGTGTCGGCCGGGAGTGCCGCCAGCTTCTTCAGCGACTCATACATCACCGGCGGCTTGCATTCGAACAGCCGGCCGCAGCCGAGCGCGAACAAAGTGTCGGCGGTGAACGCCACTTTCGAGGCCGGAAAATGATAGGAGACATGGCCCGCAGTGTGGCCGGGCGTGGCGATGACATCGATCCGCTCGCCGCCGAGATGGACGACCGAGCCTTGCCCGACGGTCTCGTCGATGCCGGGAATTTTTTCCTTTTCAGCCTCCGGTCCGACTATGCGCAGCTTGAAGCGCTCCTTCAGCGCCAGATTGGCCTCGACATGGTCGACATGGTGGTGGGTGGTCAGGATCATCGTCGGCTTCCAGCCGGTACGCTCGATCGCGGCAATGATCGGCGCTTCTTCGGGCGCGTCGATAATGGCGGTCTCGCCGCTTTTCGGGTCATGCACCAGCACGCCGAAATTGTCGCTGCGGCACATGAACTGTTCGATTTCGACGGGCATTGGCATCTCTCCATCTGTTGGCGCAGACATAGGGCGCTTGGCCGCCGATGTCACTCTAGCTTTGCAGAACGTGGCGGCTTTGTTGAACTTGGGCGGCATCGCAGCTACCGTCCCGCGCATGCATTCCGATATCGTCGATCTCCGCTCCTTCTATTCGACCACGCTCGGCCGCCTGGCTGAACGCTCGATCACCATGGCGCTGTCCTCAATATGGGCAACAGTGCCGAATGAGCGGCTGGTCGGGCTCGGCTATACCTTGCCGTGGCTGGAGCGGTTCGGCACCGATGCCGAGCGGGTGTTTGCCTTCATGCCTGCTACGCAAGGCGCCGTCGTCTGGCCGGCGAACGGGCCGACGGCTACGGCGCTGGTCTTCGACGAGGAATTGCCGCTGGTCGATTCCTGCATCGACCGCATGCTGCTCGTGCATTCGCTCGAACATGTCGAAAACCCGCGCGAGACGCTGAACGAGATCTGGCGGGTGCTGTCGCCGGCAGGGCGCGTCGTCATCGTCGTGCCCAACCGGCGCGGTGTCTGGGCGCGGTTCGAGCACACGCCGTTCGGCAATGGCCGGCCGTTCTCGCGCGGCCAGCTGACAGAATTGCTGCGCGAGGCGAATTTCACGCCGGCTTCCTGGTCCGACGCGCTGTTCTTCCCGCCATCGCCGCGGCGCTTCATGATGCGGTTCCACAATGTGCTGGAGCGCGCCGGCCGGCGGTTCTGGCCGATCTTTTCCGGCGTCATCGTGGTCGAGGCGCAGAAGCGGCTCTATCAGGGCGTGCCGGTCGCGCAGCGCGCTTCGCGCCGTGTCTTCGTGCCGGTACTGTCACCGCACGGTGCGACGCGGCTTGGCCGCCGGGCGGAAGGGGTGACATCGACGACGCGTCAGGTGACACCTTCGTGATCATCATGAAAACTGGTGTTGCGTGGGTTTTTCCCACCTATCTGTCGCAGATGCATTCGCGGTCCGTTTGAGCGGCGGATGCCTTCAAGTCTCTCCATCTGGTTTCAGCAACGCTTCTGAACGCAAGGACCTCGTGCATGGCTGATCAACCGGACAAGTCCGCCGCCGCTCAGCCGGTAACCGTCGATGCCAGCAGCCTGCGCGATCAGGTGGCGACGATCAAACGGGCGCTGATAGGCTCACCGGTGCGCAAGTGGCTGGTCTGGACGTCGGTCGGCATTATGGCGGTCATCGTCGCGACGTCGATCGGCCAGGTTCTGCTCAACCGCTGGAACCAGCCTTTCTACGATGCGCTGGCGCGTCGCGACATGGCGGCCTTCCTGCATCAGCTGATGATCTTTGCCGTGATTGCCGGCACGTTGCTGCTGCTCAACATCGCTCAGACCTGGCTCAACCAGATGATCCGGCTGAAGCTGCGCGAGGCGCTGACGCTCGACCTGATCGACCAATGGATGCGGCCGGCGCGGGCCTTCCGGCTCGCCAATGCCGGCGCCATCGGCGTCAATCCCGACCAGCGCATGCAGCAGGATGCCGCGCATCTGTCCGATCTGTCGACGGACCTCGGCGTCGGCCTGCTGCAATCCTTCATCCTGCTGGTGTCGTTCGTCGGCGTGCTTTGGCAACTCTCGTCGGGCTTCGTCTTCCACATCAACGGCTGGTCGCTGGCGATACCGGGCTACATGGTCTGGGCCGCGTTCCTCTATGCCGGCATCGCCTCCTGGCTGAGCTGGCTGGTCGGGCGGCCGCTGATCCGCCTCAACAGCGACCGCTACACCCGCGAGGCCGAGCTGCGTTCCGGGATGGTGCGCGTCAACGAGAATGTCGACGCCATCGCGCTCTATCACGGCGAAGCCGATGCCAAGAGACGGCTCGAAATCGACCTTGGCACGGTACTGGGCGCGATGCGAAACATCTACAAAGCGCAGATCAACCTTTCCTGGGTGACCGATACCTATGGCTGGATCACCGTGGTGGCGCCGATCCTGGTGGCATCGCCGGTCTATTTTTCAGGCGATATCAGCTTTGGCGGGTTGATGATGGCGGTCGGCGCTTTCAACCAGGTGCACTCGTCGCTGCGCTGGTTCATCAACAATATCGGCGGCATCGCAGACTGGCGCGCCACGCTGATGCGCGTTGCCGACTTCCGCATTGCGCTCGATGATACCGATGTGCTGCACGACAAGGAAAAGCGCATCGAATTCGGCGATAACGCCAATGGCAGCCTGACCTTCGAGAAGCTCCAAGTGGCCTCGCCGGAGGGCTGCACCAAACTTTCAGACAGCCATGTCGAGATCCATCCCGGTGAGCGCGTCATGATCACCGGCGATCCAGGCGCCGGCAAGACATTGTTCTTCCGCGCCATTGCCGGCCTTTGGCCCTGGGGCAGCGGGCGGATCGGCTTGCCGGCCGGAGAAACGCCGATTTTCGTGCCGCGTGTTCCGTATTTTCCTGCCGGCACGTTACGCGAAGTGCTGCATCCGAATGGCTCGGCGCCGGCTGGCGATGCTGATTTTGGGGCGGTGCTGGCCGAGGTCGGGCTCGAGCGGCTGTCATCCTCGCTCGACCGTTCCGCACGGTGGGAGCGTGAACTCAACGATGACGAACAACGCTCGCTGGCCTTCGCCAGGCTCGCCTTGCGGCAGCCGAAATGGGTGATCATCGACGAAGCGATGGACGCGTTCGATGGTCCTTCGCTACGAAGGGTGCTGTCCATGTTGGAGAAACGCCTGCCGGAAACCGCGATCCTCAACATCGGGCGCGGACTGCACAATGATCATTTCTTTCCACGCGCATTGAACATCGTGAAGGATACGGGTGCTGCGCCACTGAAACCCGCCCGAGTCAGGACCGGCGCCATCGACCCGCCGCCGAAAGCGGCCGTGCGGCGAAAGAAGTAGAAGGGGCTTTATTTCGCCGCGATCGCGGCGAAGATCACGGATCGAAATATCGGTGGTGCGGCCATGCTCGACGCGTTCAGTCTGTTAGCTTGCCTTGCCTGCACCACGCCCGTGGCTGCCCCGGCCGTTGCCGTGGATGTCGAACTGGTGCTGGCCGTCGACATCTCACAGTCGATGGACGAGAGGGAGTTCGCGCTGCAGCGCGCTGGCTATGTCGAGGCCCTCAGGCATCCCGATTTCATCAAGGCCGTGCGCTCGGGAACCACCGGGCGCATCGCGCTTGCCTATTTCGAATGGGCGGGCGTCGTGCGCGAGGATGGCGTCATCGCCTGGCAGGTGATCGACAGCGCAGAGAGCGCCAACGCCTTCGCCGACAGAATAGAAGCGCGGCCGTTCCGCAGCTTTCGCGGCACCTCGATTTCCGGTGCGCTTGCCTTCGGCGCCGGGCTGTTCGAGGGCACGGGGTTCGATGCGCCACGCAGCGTCATCGACATTTCCGGCGACGGTCCCAACAACACCGGGCTGCCCGTCGCCACGACACGCGATGCGGCGGTGGCCAAGGGCATCGTCATCAACGGCCTGCCGATCCTGATCAGCCCGTCGCCGACGTTCAGCCATCTCGACCAGTATTATGACGACTGCGTCACCGGTGGGCCAGGCTCCTTCGTGTTGCCGATCTATGCGGCCTCGGAATTCGCCACCGCCATACGCCGCAAGCTGATCCTGGAGGTGAGCGGCATCGCCGATGCGACCGTGGTCCCGATCGATGCCGCCGCACCCATGGACTGCCTACAGGGCGAACGCGACCGGCGGCTATATTCCGACCCATATCTGCCGGAACTCGACAAATGAGGTTTGAGGCAGTTCGGAGGGGAAAGCCGCTGCGCGGCTTGTCGGCAAACTTCAGGCCGGCCGTGCACCGTATTTGTCGCGAAATTCGGCATAGAGATCGCGGCGCCAGCGCCGGCCGCCGACATAGCCACGCAACAGCTGCGGCAGCGAATAGCCAAGCGCCTTCGACGACCGGTTGGCCATATAGCCGGAGAACGCCTGCGAAACCCTGCCCTTGAGTGCATCGGCGATGAGCTGCCGGGCGATCATGTAAGGCGGAATGTAGGGGTAGCGGTCGGCGATATAGGGGTGCTTGTCGATCAAGCTCGCATAGGCTTCGACATAGCCGTCCCGGCGACCGGAGATCGAATTCTCCGAGTTGTACTTTTTCCAGTCGATCACTTCGGACAGCTGCGCGCCGCTGCGACGGGCAAAGCGCAGCAACAATTCGCGATCCTGCATGCGCGTGACGTCACTGTCGTAGCCGCCGATGGCCAGCAGCGACTCGCGCCGGGCGGTGATTGCCGACCCGGCAATGAAGATGGTCTGCGCGACAAGGGCCCGCTCCAGCGAGTCGCGGCTCAGCAGCGCCTCGCGGTTGACGCAGTTGGTGCGGCGATTGCCCTTCAGCGACACGAAGGAACTGATCAGCACTTCGAGCGAGGGATTGTTGTCGAACTGCTCCAGCGTCCGCGCCAGGCGATCCGGCAAATAGACGTCGTCGGAATCGAGGAATGTCACCACCGGCGCCTGCGCCCGCTCGATGCCGGCATTGCGGGCGGCATTGGCGCCGCGCCATTTCGAGCCAACATAGATCAGCCGTGGATCGCGGATTTCGGTAAGTGCGGCTGCCGTACCGTCGGTCGAGCCGTCATCGACGACAATGTGTTCGAACCGGGGAAAATTCTGCGCCAGCACGCTCTCCACGGCGCGCACCACCTTGCTGCGGCGATTGTGCGTCGGTGTGATCACCGAGATCAGCGGAGCGAGGTCGGTTGCCTTGGACATGTTGCTTCGATTGTGCCCCGAAATGCCTGGAGGCCGGAGGTTTTGATGGTCGCCGTCCAAGCCTTACCCCGGGATGGCATTCGATTCGACGCTACAAAAAACCAGCGGCAATGTCATCACAAACTGTTGAGCCAGGACGCCGGTAAGCCGGCCGATTACCCCAGACGTAATCGACCGATGGCCATCATGTCTGCAGATTGCGCCAACGAAGCCGGTCGTCGGGCTTCGATCTCACAGGGAGTTCAGCCATGGCCGCCTACGCCGTCGCCCATATGCGTCAAGTCACAATGGGCCCGCAGATTGTCGAGTATCTGCAGGATCGACGCCACATTGGAGCCGTTCGGCGGCCGCTTCCTTGTCCACGGCGGCGACATGGACGTGGTCGAAAACGAATGGCCCGGGCATCTGATCGTCATCGAGTTTCCGGACAGGGCGCATGCGTGGGGCTGGTACGATTCATCAGCCTATCGGGAGATTCTGGCCTTGCGCACCGACAACTCCCACGCCGATGTGATCATCGCCGATGGCGTTCAGCACCCGCACAAGGCGACGGACGTGCTGGAATAGGGGCAAACTACCGCTTCAGCAAGAACACCGCTTGCTGGCCGAAGAAATTCCAGAACCACCATGGCATCGACAGGCCGATCTTCTGGCCGTTGCCGTCGAGCGCGGTGGCTTTCTCGACCGAAGCGCCGAGTTCCTCGACCAGATTGACGAAGTCGCGGATGGTGCAGAAATGGATGTTGGGCGTGTCGTACCAGGAATAGGGCAGGTCCGCGGTCACCGGCATCCGGCCATTGACGAACAGCGACAGCCGCACCCGCCAGTGGCCGAAATTGGGGAAGGAGACGATGGCGCGGTTGCCGATTCGCAGCAGCTCGTCGAGCACCAGCTTCGGGTTGCGGGTCGCCTGCAGCGTCTGAGACAGGACGACGAAGTCAAAACCCTTGTCCGGATAGAATTCGAGGTCGGTATCGGCATCGCCCTGGATGACCGAGAGACCGCGCGCCACGCATTCATTGACGCCGCGCTGTGACAGCTCCAGCCCGCGGCCGTCGACCTGCTTGGTCTCCTGCAGGAGTTCGAGCAGCAGGCCGTCGCCGGAGCCGACATCGAGCACCCGCGACTGCGGCGGTATCAGGTTGGCCACGACTTCGAGGTCGACGCGCTGGCTGCCATTGACGCTCATGAGGCGAGCCCCCTTGCGCGGGCCGCCGAGCCGATGAAGCCCTTGACGGCGGCAAACAGTTCGGGTTCATCGAGCAGGAAGGCATCATGGCCGCGGTCGGTGTCGATCTCGACGAAGGAGACGGAGGCGCCGGCGGCGTTGAGCGCATGCACGATCGAGCGGCTCTCCTCGGTCGGGAACAGCCAGTCCGAGGTGAAGGACACCAGGCAGAAGCGGGTCTTGGTCCCGGCAAAGGCATCTGC
Source organism: Mesorhizobium sp. L103C119B0 (assembly GCF_000502235.1). Classification (NCBI taxonomy): domain Bacteria; kingdom Pseudomonadati; phylum Pseudomonadota; class Alphaproteobacteria; order Hyphomicrobiales; family Phyllobacteriaceae; genus Mesorhizobium; species Mesorhizobium sp. L103C119B0. The sequence goes on from NZ_AYXE01000015.1 coordinate 35,473, forward strand.
CAACCGGCCGCCATGGTCGGCGGCGAGGTCGAAATAATCCATCGAACGGGTCATGTAGAGGTAGGAGTTGGCGTCGAAGCGGTCGACGAATGTCATGCCCTGGTGGCGCAGATAGCTTTCGATCTGGAAATCTGCGTCGAAACCGAAGGTCAGTGCTTCGCGGTCCTGCAGATTGCGGCCGAATTTCCGATGCAGGGCGGCTTCCGACAGATAGGTGATGTGGGCGGCCATGCGCGCCACGGCGAGCCCCTTTTCCGGGCGCTTGCCGTGCTCGAAATATTTGCCGCCATGCCAGTCCGGATCGGCCATGACGGCCTGCCGGCCGACCTCGTGGAAGGCGATGTTCTGCGAGGAATGGCGTGCGCCTGTGGCGATCGGCAGGGCCGAGAAGACGCGCTCGGAATAGCACGATGCCCATTCCAGCACCTGCATGCCGCCCATCGAGCCGCCGAGCACGCAAAACAGCTTTTCGATGCCGAAATGGTCGACCAGCATCAATTGCGCCCGCACCATGTCGCGGATGGTGATGATTGGCAGGTCGAGGCCGTAGGGCTTGCCGGTGGCGGGATTGGTCGAGGCCGGACCGGTGGAGCCGAGGCACCCGCCGATGACGTTGGAGCAGATGACGAAGAAGCGGTTGGTGTCGATGATCTTGCCGGGACCGATCAGCACTTCCCACCAGCCGGGCTTGCCGGTCACCGGATTGGTGTTGGCGACATGCTGGTCGCCGGTCAGCGCGTGGCAGACCAGGATGGCGTTGGTGCGGGCATCGTTGAGGGTGCCATAGGTCTGGTAGGCGATCTGGAACGGCGACAAAAGCGTGCCGGCGTCGAGCTTCAGCGGCTTGTCAGGGCCAAAACGCAACACCGGGCTCGACGGGCTGTCGGCCTCGTTGTTGGTTTTTGTAGCGCGGAGCGCGGCCATGTGACTCTCCTTGCCCGCCGTCAGGCAATAAAAAACCGGCAATGCGATCGCAAAGCCGGTTACGTCACGCAAACGGCCCTTTAGCGAGTTGTTTAACGTGGCTGCAAGCCGACCGGCCAAATCACCACGGAACTGTTGCGTTCTTCTAGAACTCGTGCGGCCCGGCGTCAACGGCCAGCTATGCCCGCCTCTCGACATTCGCGGCTACGGCTTGTATTTCCGCTGCGGCCTCCGGACGGAGGCATTCTGGATGGATTTGCGACATGGACAAGACAGCGGGCAAGGCACGGCCGACGCCCCGCGCGGGCATCATGGACATCGACGCCTATGTACCGGGCAAGAGCACGGCACCTGCCGGCGTCGCCAAGGTCCATAAATTGTCGTCGAACGAGAACCCGCTCGGCCCGTCGCCGAAGGCGATCGAGGCCGCGCGCGAAGTGGCCAGCAAGCTTGATGTCTATCCCGACGGCACCGCCCGCCGGCTGCGCGAGGCGATCGCCGAGGTGCACGGCCTCAACCCGGCAAACATCATCTGCTCCAACGGTTCCGACGAGATACTTGGCCTGCTGGCGCAGACCTATCTTGCGCCAGGCGATGAGGCGATTTTTACCGAACATGCCTTCATGGTCTACAAGATCTACATTCAGTCGGCGGGGGCCAAGCCGGTTGCTGTGAAGGAAACCCAGGAGCGCGCCGACGTCGACGCGATCCTGGCCGCGGTGACGCCGCGGACCAAAATCATCTTCCTCGCCAATCCCAACAATCCGACCGGCACCTATCTGCCTTTCCAGGAGGTCCGCCGCCTGCATTCCACGCTCCCGGGCAACGTGCTTCTGGTGCTGGACGCGGCCTATGCCGAGTACGTCAGGCGCAATGACTATGAGGCAGGTATCGAGCTGGCGGGCAGCGCGCAGAATGTGGTCATGACCCGCACCTTCTCCAAGCTCGGCCTTGGCGGCGCGCGCATCGGCTGGATGTATGGCCCACTGCACATCGTCGATGCCATCAACCGTATCCGCGGCCCTTTCAACGTTAACGCAACAGCGATCGAGGCCGGCATTGCCGCCATCCGCGACCGCGCCCATGTCGAGCGCAGTTCGTTGCACAACGAGACCTGGCTTACCTGGTTGAATGAAGAACTGACGAAGCTTGGGCTGCGCGTGACGCCCAGCGTCGGCAATTTCGTCCTCATCCACTTTCCCGACGACAAGAAGCATTCGGCTGAGGCGGCGGACGATTACCTCACCCAGCGCGGCTATATATTGCGGCGCGTTACCGGCTATGGCTTTCCCAACGCGCTGCGCATGAGCGTCGGCACCGAAGAAGCAAATCGCGGCGTCATCGATGCCCTCACGACATTCCTGAAAAGCTGAAACAATGACAGCACCGATGTTTGAAAAGATCGCGCTGGTCGGCATCGGCCTGATCGGCTCGTCGCTGGCCCGCATCATCCGCCGCGAGGGCCTGGCCCGCCATGTCGCCATCGCGACGCGCAGCCCGGCCACGCTGGCACGGGCGAAGGAGCTCGGTCTTGGCGAGAGCTACACCACCGACGCCAGGGAAGCGGTCCGCAATGCCGACCTGATCATCGTCTCGGTGCCAGTGGGATCGTCGGGCGAGGTGGCGCAAGAGATCGCGCCGGGGCTGAAAAAGGGCGCCATCCTCACCGATGTCGGTTCGACCAAGGCCTCGGTCATTGCGCAAATACAGCCCTATGTACCGGACGGCGTGCACTTTATTCCGGGGCACCCGCTGGCAGGTACGGAGAAATCGGGCCCGGATGCGGGTTTCGCCGACCTGTTCGCAAACCGCTGGTGCATCTTCACGCCGCTGCCGGGAACCGATCCGGCCGCGCTGGAAAAGCTGTCGGAATTCTGGCGGCGCTGCGGCTCCAACATCGACACGATGGACCCGCAGCATCATGACATGACGCTGGCCATCGTTTCGCATCTTCCGCACATCATTGCCTACAACATCGTCGGCACGGCCGACGATCTGGAATCGGTGACCAAGTCGGAAGTGATCAAATATTCGGCTTCCGGTTTCCGCGACTTCACCCGTCTGGCCGCCTCCGACCCGACCATGTGGCGCGACGTGTGCCTGCACAACAAGGATGCCATCCTGGAAATGCTGGCGCGCTTTTCGGAGGACCTCGCCTCGCTGCAGCGGGCGATCCGCTGGGGCGACGGCGACAAGCTGTTCGACCTGTTCACCCGCACCCGGGCCGTTCGCCGTTCGATCATCGAGGCCGGCCAGGATATCGACGTGCCGGATTTCGGCCGCCAGGCGGTCGAGCACCCGGTGAAAAGTTAAATCTGTTTCAGACGGGCCAGGTCGCCGCGACCATGGCCATTGCCTCGTCCCTGTTTGGCGCCCCCAGCCGGCCGCCGAAGCGCTGGCATTTGAGCGCGGCCGCCGCGCTGGCAAAGCGCAACGCGTGCTCGACCGGCATGGCCTCAGCAAGTCCAACGGCAAAGGCGCCGTGGAAAACGTCGCCGGCGGCCAGCGTGTCGACCGCCTTGATCTTCGGCGCCGCGATGTGGCGCACGCATCCGGCGGACCGGTCATGCCACCCAGCTTCCCACGGCGCCGCCGGTAACCGCGACAAAGGCGTCTGTGCGGCTGGCGAGGTCGGCGCAGGCGGTTTCGGGATCCAGCGCGTGGTCGCAGATAATGCGTGCAGCCGTCTCCGAAGCGACGATGTGCGACGCCAGCGGCAACAGACGCTCCAGCACCTCCAGCGGCGCCGTGTCGGCGTCGAGGATTGCCGGGCAACCGGCGTCGCGCGCGGCGGTCAAGGCAAGAGCGGCGGCGCCCGGCCAGCGCACATCGACCAGCACGGCATCGAAGCCGGAAAGATCGGCGACAGGCACCGCCTCGGGGTCGGCCTGCGCCTTTGGGTCGTAGAAGGGCACGATCATGCGCTCGCCATGAGCGTCGACCAGGATCGCGGCCAGCGCCGAGCGGGCGCCTTCGACGCGGCGGACAAAGCCGCAATCGACGCCCTCGGCCTCGATGCCGGCCAGCAATTGGTCGCCGACGGCATCGCCACCTGCACTTGCCCACAGGAACACCTCGGCGCCGAGACGGCGGGCGGCGCAGGCAGCACTTGTTGCCATGCCCGAGGCGATCTGGATGCCGTCCGAGGCGATGAACTTGCCCTGATGCGTGGGCAGGGTTTCGACGCGCAGGATGGTATCCAGCGTCAGTGCGCCAACGCTCAGCAGTTTCACCGGTCGGTTCATGCGTCGGCTTGCTCGAGCATGATCTCTTCCCAATAGCCGTTCCCGCTCTTTGCGATCATGCTCTATCTCTTTGTTTTAACGCAATTCCGGACGGAAAACCGCTCACACTTTTCCTGGAATTGCTCTAATCGAGCGGCTTGATCTTGCCCAGCGGAATGAAGCCGAGCGAGACCTTGCCCTTCACCACCTTGAGCGGCATCGACGGTTCGTTGCCGAGCAGCGCCAGACCGGCAAAGCCTTGCTCGATCTGGCTCTTCTGCTCGGGGATTGCGGTGGCGAGGATTGCCGCCACGGCTTTGGGATCCTGCAGCTTGATCGTCAGGTCGGCATTGACCTGGCCGTTGGCGTCGACCGACACCGGGCCGGAGACGGTGATGCGCGCGGTTCGCGACGACAGATCGAGCTTGTGGATGTCGACCGCCTGGCCGCGCAGGCTCCTGGCCTGCGTCTTCATCAGCGCGACGCCGTTCTTCAGCGTCGCGTCGCCGCTGCCGTCGAGCGGCGGCAGCACGCGCCCGCCGATCGCGTCGGCGTCGATCTCAAGATCGGTGAAGCTGCCGACGTAGCCGATGTCCTGGCCGTCTGGTCGCAACTCGCCCGCCGCGGTTCCGGCGCTGAACAGTGAAACCGGATCAGTGTCGTCGGCCGGATCCGTCTGGCCGGACAAGCTCTCCGCCTGCAGCGAAATGCTCCGGGGCAGGGGCCAGGAGAGCTTGGCATTGGCCTGCAGATTGTCCCAGTCGATCCATAGCGGCGCCATCCCCGGCACCGAGGTGCGCAGCGGCCCACGCAACTCGGCGGCAGGCGACAAAGGCCGGATGAGCTCTGCAACGAAGTTGAAGCTGCCTGCCGAGGCGGCAACGTTCCTGGCGTCGTCCTCGTAAGCCAGATTGTCACAGGAGATGGCAAAACTCAGGGGGTAGCCGCTGACGGTGAGGTTGGCGCAGCCGGCCTCGATGCCTTTGTCCTTGAGCGAGGCCACCGCCTTGTCGGCTTCGCTGCTGACGCGACCGGCGACATAGAACCAGACCGCGCTGTAGACGCCGAACAGCATAACGACCAAGGCAGCGAGCCACATCAGCCGGCGGCGAAACTTCGACGGACGCTCGTCACTTGACGTCATGCTGCGGCTTTCATTAACGCGGGCGTGTTGCGGGTGGACTGTGGCTTACGCAACAAGCAAAAAGAACAGAAGAGCACCGATTCCGATGCGGCGGCGTCACTCTCGTGCAATCAGGCTTGGCGATATGGGCGATTTTTGGGTTTTTGGCTACGGCTCGCTGATCTGGCGACCGGGATTCGCCCATGTCGAGACACGGCGCGCGCGGCTTTACGGCTACCGCCGGTCGCTGTGCGTCTATTCCTTCGTGCATCGCGGCACGCGCCAGCGGCCGGGCCTGGTGCTAGGCCTCGACCGTGGCGGCTCCTGCATCGGGCTGGCCTTTCGCGTGCCCGGCGAGCTGCGCGATGAGGTGCTGACCTATCTGCGCGAGCGCGAACTGGTGACCAGCGTCTACCTCGAGCGTGTGCTCGATATCAGCCTCGACGGGAATGGGGCGGCCGCGGGAGAGAGAGTGAAAGCGGTCGCCTATATCGTCGACCGCCAGCATGAGCAGTATGCCGGCGGGCTCGACCCTGCGCATGCGGCAGGTGTTATCCGTGGCGCCGTCGGCCAGTCCGGAAACAACGAGGACTATGTGCTCAACACGCTGCAGCATCTCGCGGCGCTGGGTATCAGCGACCACTGGCTGGAAGAGGTGGCGAAGCGGATCGCCTCGTGAGCCAGTAGACCACGGCGAGCCTGCAGGCGAAGCGCTCGCGCCTTTGTGAAGCGCTGGCCCGCTGGAAAAATTGGCTGAGGCCTTTGACCTCGGCGCGGCGAGACCTAGCTTAGCTGCGGCCCGAAGCATTCGGGTCGCCCGCCGCCAGCCCACGGAGACCCGTCTTGCAAAAACGCCGTCTCGGTCAAACCGACCTTTCCATCGCGCCGCTGGTTCTGGGCGGTAATGTCTTCGGCTGGACCGCGGACGAGAAGACCTCCTTCGACCTGCTCGACCGGTTCGGCGACGCCGGCCTCAACGCTATCGATACGGCCGATGCCTATTCGCGCTGGGTGCCCGGCCACGCGGGCGGCGAGTCCGAGACCATTATCGGCAAATGGATGAAAAGCCGCGGCAACCGTGACAAGATCATCGTCATCACCAAAGTCGGCTCGGATATGGGACAAGGCAAGAAGGATCTGTCCGCTGCCCATATCGAAAGGGCGGTCGAGGCGTCGCTTGAGCGGCTGCAGACCGATGTGATCGACCTCTATTTGTCGCACTGGCCGGACCCGACCACGCCTTACGAAGAGACGCTCGGCGCCTACCAGAAGCTGCTCGCTGCCGGCAAGGTCCGCCATATCGGCGCCTCGAATCTTGACGCCGGCCAGCTGCGCGCCGCGCTCGATGTTGCCAGCCTGCGCGGGCTGCCGCGCTACAGCGTGCTGCAGCCGGAATACAATCTCTACGACCGCTCATCCTTCGACGGGCCGCTGCATGATCTGTGCGTTGCCGAGGATATCGGCGTCATCACTTATTTCAGCCTCGCCAAGGGGTTTTTGAGCGGCAAATACCGTAGCGAGGCCGATCTCGGCAAAAGTGAACGCGGCGGCGGCGTGAAGGCTTATCTCAATGCGCGCGGCATGCGCATTCTGGCCGCACTCGACACTGTGGCGGCGCGCCATTCGGCCAAGCAGGCGGAAGTAGCACTCGCCTGGGTGATGGCGCAGCCGGGCATCACCGCGCCGATCGCCAGCGCCACGACGCTGGACCAGGTCGACAGCCTGGTGCGCGCCGCATCGCTGAAGCTCAGCGCGGAGGATCTCGTGGCGCTGGACAAGGCCAGCGCCTAGCCGCGCAGGTTCGGCACGATCGTTCAAGACGACGGCTGTCCGCCTTGCCACACTGTTCTCCATTATTGTGGAGAAGAGGCAGCATGGCCGCAGAGATTCTTTCGCAGGCGCAGCCCTGGCAGCAATTGCTGGCGCTGGTGCTGGCGGCAACCGTCGTCATGGCAGTCCTGGCCCGGCGACGATCAGCGTCACGGCGATAGGGGCCGCCTTCGGCCTGCGCAATTCGCTTCACTACACATCGGGGATCATTTTAGGCACGGTCGCGGTGCTGCTGGTCGTGGCCACCGGCATCAAGGCTATCCTCACCTCGATGCCGGGCGTAGCGCCAGTGCTGGCGGTCGCTTCCGCCGCCTATATTCTCTACCTCGCCTACAGAATAGCGACTGCGCCGCCGCTGGCCGCGCGTGACAGCAGCGCGGTTCTGCCGACCTTCCTCGGCGGCTTCCTGCTCGCCGTTGCCAACCCGAAAGCCTATGTGGCGATTGCTGCGGTCCTTGCTGGCTCCGCGACCGCAGCCGGCGCCGATGCTCTCGGCATCCCGGCCAGGCTGGCGGTTCTCACCCTGATGATCGTCGCCATTCATGTGCTGTGGCTGCTGGCCGGCGCGGCCTTCGCCCGCACCCTACGCCAGCCGCTGGCGTCGCGGATCATCAATCTGGCCTTCGCGGCGACGCTGGTGCTGACCACGGCGCTGGCGGCGTGGCCTTGAGCCGGCTCGCAGAAGAGATCAAGCTTTGGTCTTTTTTGTTTTGACGCAATTCGGCACGGAAAAAACCGCTCACACTTTTCCTGGAATTGCTTTGGCGGCCGCGGCGAGTTCGGCCAGCCGTTTGACCGCCGTCGGCGGCATTTGCGGCGGGTTAGGAGCCTGCGATGCCTCGATCAGCAGCTGGTCGCAGGCGGCTTCCGTATCGCCGATCAGCCGGTCCATGAATTCGTCCTTGCCGAGCCCGGGCGGAATCGGCGGCAGGAAGCGGGCCTTGATGGTGCCGGGAAAGCGCAAGAATTTACGGCGAGGCCAATAGAGGCCGGCGACATGGGCGACCGGTACCACCGGGACGCCAAGCTGCGTATAGAGCTCGACAATGCCGTATTTGTAAGCCGGCTCGTCGCCTGGCGCTCGGCGCGTGCCTTCGGGGTAGATAATCAGCTGGCGCGGATTGCGCCCCATCTCCTGCTTTGTCGATGCAACGACCTGCTTCAACGCCTTGGAGCGGCTGCCGCGGTGAACCGGGATCATCCGCATCTTCAGGATGTACCAGCCGAAGAAGGGAATCCAGGTCAGCTCGCGCTTCAGGATATAAAGCGGGTCGTGTAAAAACGGAAAGAAAGCGATCGCGTCCCAAAACGACTGGTGTTTCGGCGCCAGGATGAAAGAGCCCTCGGGCAGGTTTTCAACGCCGGTGATGTCGCTCCTGGTGCCGGCGATCTTGTCGTAGAGCCACAGGCTGGTGCGCGACCAGAATTTAGGCACGAACCAGGCGCGATGGCGTGGCGAGAGGAAGTAGTAAGGGGTCCAGAGGACCATCTGGACGATCAGATTGACATAGAAGACGAAGTTGAACGCCAGCGAGCGGATATAGAGCATGCGGGGAAGGGCCCGTTGAGGAGGTGTGCGTTGGTTACACCAAGCGCGGGCAAAAAGGAAACGCCGCAATGGCCTGACATAGGCCGGCTCGCCACTGACTCAAGCCAGTCTCAACTCACCACGTCGCCTGCAATAGCCGCTGCTTCAGCCGCGGAGCGGCGAAATCGAGGAACGCCCTGAGTTTCACCGCCAGCAGGCCTTGGCCGGCATGGACGAGGCTCACCGGCCATGGCTGCGGCTCTAAGGGCCGCAAGACCGGGACGAGCACGCCGGAACGTACTGCGTCCGCGATCTGGTAGGAGAGCACCCGCGTCATCCCGGCGCCTGCAATCGCGGCATCGATTGCAGCTTCCGCCGTGTTGACGCGCAGCCGTGAGCGGATCGGCACGATCAGTTCGCCCTTGTCGCCGGCAAAGCTCCAGCTGGCGAGAGCGGAAGGCCCCTCGAAACTGATGCATTCATGCGCGGCCAGATCGTCCGGCGTCCGCGGCATGCCATGCGCGGCGATATAGGCGGGGCTGGCGCACACGACGCGACGGATCGCGCCGACGCGGATGGCAATGAGGCTCGAAGGCGCAAGCTCGCCGATGCGGATGGCAAGGTCGAGATGTTCCTCCGCCAGTTGGGTTATCCGGTCAGCCAGCGTCAGGCGAATGTTGACTTGAGGATAAGCCGCCAGGAATTCGGTGACGACAGCCAGCACGTGCAGGCGACCAAAGACGACCGGCGCGGTGATGAACAGGTCGCCGGTCGGCGTGCTGTATTCGCCGGCAGCGGTGCGTTCGGCTTCGCCGACCTCGCCGAGGATGCGGCGGCAGGCGGCGAGATAGGCCTGGCCGGCATCGGTCAGCGTGAGCTGCCGGGTCGAACGGTTCAGCAGGCGCGCCTGAAGGTGCTTTTCGAGGTCGGAAACCTTGCGGCTGACCGTTGCCAGTGGAATGCCGAAATGGCGGCCGGCAGCGGAAAGGCTGCCCGCTTCCACCGCGGCGACGAACAGCGACATGGCTTCGAGACGATCCATAGTGTCTTCCGGAAATTGGAAGGATGGCTTGCAACTATGCCATCTACATCCAAAACATGGAAGGACCTACCTCTTCGCGTACAATGGCCGTGTTTCGACCTCGCGGAGGCTTCCATGAATGCTCATACTTTCACCAGCGATGTCGCCTTCACGCCGACGGTCAAGGCGATCCAGACCCGCAAAGGTTCGCGCAAGGGCTATGCCAGCGCCGAGGAGCGCGGCGGATGGCGCGCCCATATGACGCCCGACCTCGCCGACTTCATCGCGGCGCAGACCAGCGTCTTCCTGTCGACGGCAAATGGCGAGGGTCAGCCCTACATCCAGCATCGCGGCGGGCCAGCCGGCTTCCTCAAGGTGCTGGACGAGAAGACCATCGGCTTTGCCGATTTCTCCGGGAACAGGCAGTTCATCACGCAGGGGAATCTCGCCGACAACAACCAGGCATTCCTGTTCCTGATCGACTATGCGCATCGCCAGCGCGTCAAGATCTGGGGCACGGCGCGCGTCGTCGAGGACGATGCCGAGCTTCTGGCAAGGCTGATGCCGCAGGACTACAAGGCGCGCCCCGAGCAGGTCATCTTGTTCACCGTCTCGGCCTGGGATGCCAATTGCCCGCAACACATTCCGCAGCGATTCGAGGCCGCCGATGTCGCGGCCGCACTCGCCGAACGCGACAAGCGGATTGAAAGCCTCGAACAGGAGATTGCGCGGCTGCGTGGCGCGGAAGACGGCACGGCCAAGGGGTAATCGAGCGCCGTCAGAATCGTCTGTCCAATTCCCAAGGGAAAGCGTACGTGCTTTTCCCGGGAAAACCGCTACACACTTTTCCTGGAATTGCTTTAGTCCTTGGCGGTCGAAACCTCGGCCAGTGCGACGCTGTCGGCAGTCTGGCGGACCGGGACGACGCCGCGCGCAAGCGCCAGCAGGTATTTGCTGTATTCGGTCAGAAGCACGCGTAGCGCTTCCGGCTTGGTCAGCCAGTCGCCATTGTCCAGATTGGTGTTGACCACCGGATAGGGTTCAAGCCTGGCGCCATGCAGCAGGCGGCCCATCTCGAGCAGGCTGCGCGGCATGTGGTAATTGTTGGTGACGAGGATGACGCTGCCATAGGCGTGGCTCTCCACCCATTTAGCGCTTTCCTCGGCATTGCCGATCGTGTCGAGCGCGGCGCGGTCGATGTCGACACAGCAGGAAAACAGCGCCTTGTCGCCGCCGGTAGCAGCCTGCAATTGGCGGCGGCTGGCAGAGGGATGCACGCCTGAGATCAGCAGCCGCTCGCCCTTGCCGGAGGCAAGCAGATCGAGTGCTGCGTCGAGGCGGGCCTGACCGCCGGTCAAGACGATGATCGCATCGGCCTTGGCCGGGTTGGTCGGGGTCGTCATGTGGCTGACCTTGCTGGCGAACCAGCCGAAGCCACCGGCAAACAGGGCCACCAGCAGCAGTAGACAGAGGGAGGCGAGACGCAGGGCGGTGCGCAAACGGCCCAGCCCGGTACGCACACGCAAACGCACCACTGGCATCTGTCCAGCCGTTCCGGTCGACTCCCGCGCGTTCATCATCCTATGGTTAATCCTGAAATGCCTTTTTGGTAAGGAAAAAAGCGCACATTGCGTTACGTCGGTTTTCGATCCGTGATCGTCCCTTCCATTCCTGTCCTTGCCCCCGAACTGTTTTCGCTTCTGCCCTCACGGTTCACCCCGCATCCGGCTGGCGGACATCGATGTCGCTGAGATAGGCGACGACGGTGGCGTGCGAGGTCGCCGCCGTCAGTCCGCCGATCACCAGCACCATCAGGCCGACGCCGAGATAGCCTGCCGATCCGATGGCGAAATTGCCGAACAAAGCGGTGGCCTGGTCGGCCTGCGGCGTTGCCATGTTGCGCGACGACCACCAGGAAAAGACGATGAAAACCAGGATCGCGGCTGCGCCGCCGGCGGCCGCGCCCTTCATGCCGGTGACCAGGAAATGCCAGCGGAATTCGCGCGCGATGAAGCGCGCCTCGGCGCCGACGAAATGCAGCACTTCGATGATATGGCCGTTACCCGCCATAGCGCCGCGCGTCGCAAACACTACGGTCAGCACCGTCGCCGACAGCATCAGGACCAGCACGGCGATGCCGATGGTGACCGTGGTGCGGGCCATGGCGACCAGCCGGTCGACCCATGTACGGTGATCGTCGAGCGAAGCACTCGGCAGCTTGGGCGTGAGCGCCGCACGGATGGCGCTAAAGTCGGGCGGACTGGTCTCGTCGATGGTGACGATGATCAGGCGCGGCACCGGCAATTCGTCGATATTCAGGCCCGAGCCCAGCCATGGCTCCAACAGACGCGCGGTGGCGTCGCGATCGATGATCCGGGTTTCCTTCACGCCGGGGAATTCGCCGACGATCTGCGAGGCCTGGGCAAGGGCTGCCTCCATGTCGAGGCCGTCGACCGGTTTGATCTGAATCGTCGCCTCGCGCGAGATCTGGTTTTCCCAGACCGAGGCAGTGTCGCGCACCAGCGTGACGGCGCCGAAAGTCAGGCAGGACAGGAAGGTCATGATGGCGATGACCAGCACCAAGGCGCGGCCGGCAATATTCTGCGCCGGCACGATCGGCGCCATGCGGCGGTGGACGCGCTGCGTCGTCGTCGCGGGCTCGGCGGCGTCTTCATGCAGCTGTTCGGCCGATAGCTCAGTCATAAATATCCAGCCTTCCGCCGGCCAGGATCATGCGGCGCGCGTCGACCTGCTCCATCAGGCCGAGATCGTGAGTGGCGATCACCACCGCGGTGCCGAGCCGGTTGAGCTCAATGAACAGCCTGAGCAACCGGCGCGCCAGCGGCGGGTCGACATTGCCGGTCGGCTCGTCGGCAAGCAGGATTTCGGGCTGTTCGATCAAGGCCCGGGCGATTGCCGCGCGCTGCTTTTCGCCACCCGAAAGGACCGGCGGCAGCACATGCATGCGCTCGCCCAGGCCAACCCATTTCAAAAGTTCGGTGACGTCGGTGCGGTAGCTCGCTTCCTCGCGGCCGCGCACGCGCAGCGGCAGAGCGACATTCTCATAGGTGGTCATGTGGTCGAGCAGGCGGAAATCCTGGAACACCACGCCGATGCGGCGCCTGAGATGCGGCAGTTCAGCGCGCGAGATGCGCGAGCGGTCCTTGCCGAAGATGGTGATCAGCCCGCGTGTCGGCTTCAGCGACATGAACAGAAGGCGCAGCAGCGTCGTCTTGCCGGCGCCGGAGGGCCCGCTCAGGAACTGGAAGGAGCTCTCCGGAATGTGCAGGGAGATGTCGCGGAGGATTTCCGGACCCATGCCATAGCGGAGGCCGACATTTTCGAAGCGGATCACGTGCGACGACCTGAGGTGTGTGGCGGCGGCGTGCCAGCCCTTTCTGTCCAACGACCATCGGCCGCCATGGTTAACCGTCGGTTAATTTTCGCTGTTTTTGAGTGCGTCACAAGGGTTCCGGTGGGGAAGCGTTAACCATTTCCATTTACGCAAAAGAAACGAAGAGGCAACAGCGGGGCCATGATGGCTGAGCAACGAACCGCGCGCCCGGTTTCCGGCGAAATCATGACCGGGACAAGTGTCGCACCGGAATCGCGGCCTGTGGCGACCGACATCGTCGATGCGGATTATGAGGTGCTGCCGCAGCTGATCCCACTGATAGAAGCCATGCCGACGCCGGCGCGCGACATCGCGACGCCGTCGATGGAAGGCATGGAGATGCTGCGCAAATCAGATGCGTCAGCCGGGCGGCCGGCATCGCGTGGCGGGCCGATCTTCTGGATTGCCGGCATCGGTGCGGCGCTTGCCGCCTTCTGGGTCTCGGGTGGCCACGCGCTGGTGCGCCAGACGCCGTTCTGGTCAGTCGAACAGCCGGAGGGCGCCGTACTCAGCATTGCCGGCGTCACGTCGCGTGTCGACGCCTCAGGACCCGCCCCGGTGCTGTTCGTGGATGGCGAGGCCGTCAATGACGGTTTGAAGGCGGGACAATTGCCGCCGCTGGACATACGTGTCACCGGCAATGACAGCCGCATCACCCGTTATACTCTGGGGACATCCAACCGTTCTCTGGCGCCCGGCGAAAGATTCGGCTTTTCCAGCCGCCTCGATGTGCCTAGAAACGGCGTCAAGGCCGTGGCGGTCACCTTCGCCGGCTAGTCGGTTCTCTGGAAAGGTTGTTGATGCCAGTTGTGCGCGGCAAGGACATCGAGGTCCTGTTTTCGGCGTCCGCGATCGCGCGGCGCAATCTCGAACTCGCCAAGGAGATCGCCGAGCACGACTATCACGACCTGCTGGTGATTTCGGTGCTGAAGGGCTCGTTCATCTTCGCCGCCGATCTGATCCGCGCCATGCACGATGTCGGGCTGTCGCCCGAGGTCGAGTTCATCTTCATTTCCAGCTATGGCGCCGGCACCACCAGCGGCGAGGTGAGGGTGCTGCGCGACATCGACAATGAGGTCGCCGGCCGCGACGTGCTGCTGATCGACGATATCCTGGAGTCGGGCAAGACGCTCTCCTTCACCCGCAACCTGATGCTGTCGCGCGGCGCCAAAAGCTGCGCCATCGCGGTGCTGTTGGACAAGCGCATGCGCCGCCAGACGGAGCTGAACGCCGACTATGTCGGCTTCGACTGTCCCGATTACTTCGTCGTCGGCTACGGCATGGACGTCGCTCACGCTTTTCGCGAACTGCCGTTTGTCGGTGTGGTCAAAGGCGATGCCTGAGAAAAGGGCCCGACGCTTCAAATTTTCAGAAAAAGTCAACTTTTGCCCGCCAAATTCCGGCCCATGGCAAAGCTTCTGATCGTCGAGGACGATGAGTCCGTCCGCACCCTCGCCGCCCGCGCGCTCGAACGCGCCGGGCACTCGATCGATATCGCCGCCGACGGCGCGCAGGGGCTGGCGATGGTCAGTGCTGCAGGCGGCGGCTACGACCTCGTCGTCTCCGATATCCGCATGCCGGAAATGGATGGCATCGAGATGGCGATCGCCGCAGCCAGGCTTTTCCCTGACATGAAGATCCTGCTGATGACCGGCTATGCCGACCAGCGCGAGCGCGCCGAGGAATTGAACGGCATCATTATCGACGTCGTGCAAAAGCCTTTCACGCTGGCCGAAATCCGCTCGCGGGTCGACCAGGCGCTCGCCTGCTTCGCCTGACACGCTTCAGGCGGCATCCTGAGACGCGGCGAGGACAGGCGCAGCGCTCCGGCGCCGTTCGGTGTTGAGCGCCAGCAGACCGGCGCCGATGATCAGCGCCGCACCGATGGCAGTGGTCGAGCGCGGCACCTCGTCGAAGAACAGGAAGCCCCACAGCGGCGACCAGATGATGCCGGTGTATTCGAAGGTGGCGACGCGGTTGGCGGGCGCCAGCCTGTAGGCCTGCGACAGCAGAATCATGCCGGCCGAAGCGACGAAGCCGCAGGCCGCCATCTTGAGGAAATCCGGGGTCGTCGGCCAGACCCACGGCCGCACCAGGAATTCGAGGCTGGGGTGGACAGCATGGGTTATGCCGGCAAGCCAGAATGTGCCGGCAACCGCAGCGGCGCCGACCAGATAGGCGCCGTTCTGGTAGAAGGCCATGACGGTGGAGGATTCGGTGTCGCCGATCTTGCGCGCCATCAGCTGTGAAAAGCCGTAGAGCAAAGCCGAGCCCAACGAAAGCAGCGCCGCCCAGTCGAACAGGCCGGCGCCCGGGCGCAGCATCACGACCACGCCCAGCATGCCGATCAGCACGGTGGCGAGAGCCTGCCAGGATACCCGCTCGCCGAGATAGGGCCCGGCTATCGCCATGATGAACAGGGGCGCCATGAAATAGAGCGCCACCGCGTCGGCGAGCGGCAAGGCAGCGATCGCCAGATAGTAGACCGTATAGGAGGAGAACTGGATGAAGGCGCGTATCGTCAGCAGGCCGAACCGCTTCGAGGCGATGGCCCGCAGGCCGACGTCGGCGCGAACGAGAAAGATCAGGATCGGCAAAGCGACGATCGAGCGGATCCACATCACCTCGGTCACGGGATAGCCGGCCGACACCGCCTTGACCAGCGGGTCCTGGAGCGAGAACACCAGCACGCCAAGGCACAGGCTGATGATGCCGAGAACGATCCGGTTGCGCATGTTGTTCTGCCGGCCCTTGCCTTAACTGCCCGCAGCCGCCCGGGCATGGGGTAAAAAGAACCCGCCACCGTTTCGGGCAGCGGGTATGAGTGAGGACTCTTTGATTGGTCCGCAGCCGATTTCGCGGCGGCATATCCAATGGGCGAGCGGACTATGCTGCGGCGTTTGACATGTTGCAAACGAATTGGAATGATACCAGCGATCAAATTTGCTTATGACGGATTCGATGCGGCCACCCCTCGACAGCGATCTCCTGCGCACCTTCGTCGCCATTGCCGAAGCGGGCAATTTCACCCGGGCGGCGGAGCAGGCCGGGCGCACCCAGTCGGCGGTGTCGATGCAGATGAAGAAGCTCGAGGAGCTGGTCGGCGACAGCCTGTTCGAACGCGGCTCGCGCGGCGTGGCGCTGACGCGCCGTGGCGGCGAGCTGATCGTCAATGCCCGCCGCATCGTCTCGCTGCTCGACGAGACGGCGGCATCGATGGCGGCGGCACCGCTTGGCGGGCCTGTGCGCATCGGCATTCCCGAGGAATATGGTCACGCCATCCTGTCGCGCGCGCTCGGCGCCTTCTCGAAGCGTCACACCAAGGTCGAGGTCACCGTGCGCTATGCACATTCGGGCGCCCAGCTGGCAGCGTTGGCGGCCGGTGAACTCGACCTCGCCGTGGTGTTCGAATGGCAGGATCCTTCCGGCGGCGAGGTGCTGATGCACGATCCGACCGTGTGGGTGACATCGAGCCTGCATCACATGCATGAGGAGCGGCCGGTGCCGATCGCGCTCTACAACCGGGCCGGCTGGTGCAAGGACTTCGCCATCAAATCGCTGGAGCAGCGTGGGCTGGCCTACCGTGTCGCCTATACCAGCGACACCACCGGCGGCCTGAAGCTCGCCGTCACCTCTGGCCTGGCGATCGCGCCGATCTCGCACAGCAATATTCCGGATGGCTGTCGTGAACTCACCGCCGCTGACGGGTTCGGTCATATCGATTCCTCGAATGTGGTGATGCACCGCAGCCCAAATGCCTCAGGCGAGGCTATCGACGGCATGCAGGAGGCGATCCGCGAGGCGTTCGTCAACCGGCCGGCTTAGTCTGTTGCATCCTCGTAGAAATGCAGGCGATTGCCGAAGGGGTCGCCGACCGACACTTCACGGGTCTGCCACGACGTGGTTTCGAGGCCCGGCCGGGCGTAGCGGTATCTCTTGCCGATCAGTTCGCGGTGCAATGCCGCGATGTCCTCGACCTTGATGCGCATGGCTATACCCGGCGCGCCGTCGCCATGATGTTCGCTCAGATGCAGGACACAGCCGTCGCGGATTACACCCATATAGAGCGGCGCATTGTCGTCGAAGCGGTGCTCGAACTCGACCTTGAAGCCGAGAAAGTCGACATAGAATTCGCGTGCCTTGGCGATGTCGAAGATGCGCAGGATGGGCGTGACGGCACCGAGTTTCGGCATGGCGCTGATACCATTCAGTTCGACGGATGTTGCCTTGGAGGCTACTTCAGCTCCAGCAGCCGCTCGAGGTAGCTGCGCTCGATGTCGGGGCTGAGCGCGTTGCCGAGCCGCTTGCGAATCGCCTCGAGAATCTGGCGGGCGCGCTGCACGTCGATCTCGTCGGGCACCTTCACCGAATCGCCGAAATCGGGTCCGCGGCTGGCGCGTGGTCGGCCCAGCGGATCGCGGCCGGCGTCCTGTTGGCGGCCGCCTTCCTGGCTGCCGCCCTGGTCGCCCTGCATCGCCTGCAGCTGCTTCATCATCTCCTTGGCGCCCTTGCGCAGCGCTTCCAGCGCGCGACCCTGGTGGCCGACTGCCTGGTCGCCTTCGCCTTCGCCAAGCGACTTTTCGGCATTGCCCATGGATTTGCCAGCGTCGCCAAACCCCTCATTGGGTTGCATGCCCATGCCTTCCAGGCCCTTCTTCAGCTTGTCGAGTTCGCTCTGCAACTGGCCCTGGCCTTCCTGCAGCTGCTTCATCGCATCGGCGAATTCCTGCGGTGTCATCGACTTCGGCCGGGCGAGAGGATCGCGATCCTTGCCGACGCCCGGCTGGTCCGGGTCGTCGCCATTGCCTTCGCCGGGCTGCTGATTATCTCCGCGCTGCATCTGGTCCATGCGGTAGGTGTCGTTCATCATCTCCTGCTGGCGGCGCATGATCTCGCCCAGCTTGTCCATCTGCTGGCGCATCTCGCTGTCCTGCTCGCCGCCCTGCTGCTGACGGCCGGCCTGCAGGTTGTTCATCATGTTTTCCAGCTGCGACAGCAGCTCCTGCGCCTTGTCGCGGTCGCCCGACTTCGCCAGGTTCTCGATCTGGTCCATCATGCGGTCGATATCACTCTGACGCAGCTCGCGACCATTCTGCTGCATCTGCGGCGCGTTCGGGTTCTGCTTGGCGCGCTCGGCGAATTCCTGCAGGAATTCGTTCATCGCCTCGCGCAGTTCCTTCATCGCCTTTTCGATCTCTTCGTCGCTGGCGCCGCGCTTGATGGCGTCCTGCAGCGCCTGCTGGGCCTGGCGGAGCCGCTTTTCGGCGGACGAGAGATTGCCTTCCTCGATGCCGAGCGCGATTTCCCAGAGATAGGCAACCTCGTTGCGCAACTGATCGTCGCTGTCCGACATCTTCAGCCGGCTGCGGGCGCTCATGATGGCGAGGTAATGCGACATGTTGTCGAACGTGTCCTCGGGCCGCAGGGTGATGGCGTCCATCAGGTCGAGCACGCGCGGCTTGGCATTGGCGTCGAGCGCCAGCAGGCGGCGCTGCTCGACCACCGCCCGCGCCAGCGGGTTGGCGAAGGGCCGCTCCGGCATCACAATAGTCTTGGTTTCGCTGGTTGCGGTGTGTCCGGCATCGTCGGTGGCGACAAGCGACAGCTTGATGCTGGCGCCGGCCCAGACGTGCTCGGTGAGGTCCTTGGTGGTCTTGGCGGCGTTCGCCTTGCCGCCGCGGCGCGGCAGCGCCAGCGGCAGGTCAGGCGGACCGTAGAGCGGATGCGCATCGGGCGCCGCCGGATCGGCCAGCGCGAAAACCGCCTTGGCGGTGGCCGCGCCATAGTCGTCGTCGATCTGGTAGTTGAGCTCGAAGGCGCCGTTGACGGCGCGCTTGGGCTCGCCGACGAAGCGGATCGTCGGCGGCTTGTCGGGGATCACCGCGAAGGCCCAGCGACCGAG
Organism: Mesorhizobium sp. L103C119B0; assembly: GCF_000502235.1. Taxonomy (NCBI): domain Bacteria; kingdom Pseudomonadati; phylum Pseudomonadota; class Alphaproteobacteria; order Hyphomicrobiales; family Phyllobacteriaceae; genus Mesorhizobium; species Mesorhizobium sp. L103C119B0. The sequence continues at coordinate 54,419 of NZ_AYXE01000015.1, forward strand.
ATCGGCTTCGCCCGACTTCAGCGTCAGCGTGCCGTCGGCGGTCAGCTTGCCGGTGAACTGGCGCAGCTTGGGGGTCGCGGGGTTGACCGCCGCTGCTTTGACGGCCGCCACCTGTGGTCCCGACGGGTCGATGGCGCGAGCATTGCCGCCCTTGTCGGCAAAGCTTAGCGTTTCCTCGCCGGAGCCGCCGGTCACGCGCAGCGAGACGTCGCTGCCTTGTGGCACGGTGAAGGTGGCAACCGCCTGCTTGGCGTTGCCATCGATGACTGGCGCGGTCAAGAAGATGGGCGGCTTGCCGGTATAGGCCGGCGGGGTCGCCCAGGCATCGATGCGCGGCGGTACGATGTCGCGCGCCGCATGGGCACTGAAACCATCGGACAGCCTGCCGCCGGACGGTCCGAAGGAGAAGGCAAAAGCGGTGACCAACAGCAGCGCCGCCACGGCACGCAATGCCCACGGATCGCGCTCCGGCACGCGGGTACGCGGCAGGTCGGCGCCAAGGCTGCCGAGCTTGTCGGCCATGCGCTTTTGGTGTTCGCGCCACAACGCCTGGGAAAAGATGCTTTCCTTGCCGCTGGGACGGTCGGTCTGCACCAGCACCGGGCTGTGCTGCAGCTGGTTGGCGGCCTCGATACGGCGGTCGATTTCAGCGGCGGATGGAAGCTTGAAGAAACGCAGCGGGTAGAGCGCCGCCAGCGTGGCAATACCGAACGCCGTGACCAGGATAATGCGCGCAATGTCAGGCAGCCGGGGGAAAAGGCCGAGCCAGGAGAGGCTGAGAAACAGGCTGGCGACGATGAGCAGCGGCAGAAGCAGCGGCCAGCCGCGCTCGACCGTCATCGAGACCCGTGTCGCCAGCCGGCTCAGGGCAAGCCGCCCGGCCAGGCTGCGATCGCCACTGGAAATGGGGCGTTCCGTCATTGGCCCTTCCTGCCCGGGCGGGATAGCCCGGACTCAACAAGCAGAAGTTTACCAGCAAACACGGCAAAGGCGAGGCGGTTCCGGAAAACTTGAAAAGCTTTGGCGGGTTTGCGTCCCACTTCAGTCGCAGCAAGGTTTAGAATTTCGTGGGATCGGTGTTCGAGCCGCATACCAGGACCGCGATCCGTTCGCCCGGCGCCGGGGTGTAGCGGCCGGACAAGAGAGCCGCAAAGGCAGCGGCCCCACCCGGCTCGGCGATGATACGCACCCGCTCCCACAGCGCCTTCTGCGCGGCAATGATGGCGTCGTCGGTGACCAGGATGGAGCGCTCGACGAAGGCCTCGGCGATCGGGAACATCATGTCGCCGACGCGCTTGGGCGCCAGCGAATCGGCGGCGACGCCTTCGGCCGGCGCATCGACGGGGTGGCCGGCTTCGAAGGCGTGATGCAGCGTCGGCGCGCCTTCGGGCTCGATGGCGATGATCCTGATGCGGCCGGCAAACCAGGCGGCGATGCCGCCGATCAGGCCGCCGCCGCCGACAGCGACCAGCAGCGTGTCGATGTCGGGCAGATCGTTTTCGATTTCGAGGCCGAGCGTGCCTTGGCCGACCAATGTTTCCTCCTGGTTGAAGGCATGGATCTGCAGCGCGCCGGTCTTTTCGGCAAAAGCCTCGCTGGCGGCCAGCGCCTCGGCATAGCGGGCGCCGCCGACCATCAGTTCGGCGCCGTAGCCGCGGATGCGCTGCAGCTTGGCCGGTGGGCTGACTTCGGGAACGAAGATCGTCGCCTTGTGGCCAAGCCGCATGGCGGCATAGGCGACCGCGGCGCCATGATTGCCGCCCGAAGCCGCAACCACGCCGGCCGCAGGCACCGGCCGTTCGAGCAGATTGGTGAAGGCGCCGCGCGCTTTGAACGAACCGGAATGCTGCAGGCATTCGAGCTTGAGGTCGACCGCCAGCGGCGGCCGGTCGAAATCGGCCATGTCGACGCGCAGCACCGGCGTGTGCCTGATATAGCGGCGGATGCGCGGTTCCATCGCGGCAATGCGTTCGCGCGTGACGGTGTTGCCGTTCGTCATGACCATCTCCTTGGGATTGACAGCAATTAGTAACTTGGCAAAATGGCTAAATGCAAGAGGTTGATGTCTTCAAGGCGATCGCCAATGAACGCAGGCTGCAGATCCTCGACTGGCTGAAGGATCCGCAGGCGCATTTCCCGGCCCAGGCAGACGGCGATCTGGTCGAGGACGGCGTTTGCGCGCTGCTGATCGCGGAGAAGCTCGGCATTACTCAGGCGACGCTCTCCGAACATATGCGCGTGCTTACCCAGGCGGGCCTGCTGCGCCCCAAGCGCATCAAGCAATGGACGTTCTACCGCCGCGACGAGGACAGGATCGCCGACACAAGGATGCTCATCCAAAACCGGCTGTAGCGCAGCCGCCGTGGCGGCTCCTATGCAAGCCAGTCGGGCACCGAATCCAGGCCGATCAGCTCGTCATAGGTCTGGCGCCGGCGTACGACATGGAAACGGTCGCCGTCGACCAGAACCTCGGACACCAGAAGGCGGGTGTTGTAGGTGCCGGATTGCACCGCGCCATAGGCGCCGGCGGTGGTGACGGCAATGAGGTCGCCAGACTTGAGCCGGGGCAGGTCACGGTCGAGGCCGAGATAGTCGCCGGTCTCGCAGACCGGGCCGACGACGTCGACCGCCATGCGCGGCGTGTCGGCCGGCGGCTGCACCACCGGCTTGATGTCGTGGAAGGCATCGTAGAGCGTCGGCCGGATCAGATCGTTCATGGCGGCGTCGACGACGAGGAAGTTCTTGGCGTCGCCTTCCTTCACGAAGATCACTTCCGAGACCAGGATGCCGGCATTGCCGACGATCAGCCGGCCCGGCTCGAACATCACCTTCACTCCAAGCTTTGTCAGGTGCTTCCTGACGATCTCGGCATAGGCATCGGGCAGAGGCGGCGGGCTGTTGTCGGTGCGGTAGGGGATGCCGAGGCCGCCGCCGAGATCGACATGCTCGACGGCGTGGCCATCGGCGCGCAGCGCGCCGACCAATTCCGCCAGAAGCGCGAAAGCATCATCAAAGGGCTGCAACTCGGTGATCTGGCTGCCGATATGGGTATCGATGCCGATGGGCTTGGTGCCCGGCAGTCCGGCCGCGCGGGCATAGACCTGGCGCGCCCTTTGCCATGGAATGCCGAACTTGTTCTCGGCCTTGCCGGTGGAGATCTTCCTGTGCGTCCTGGCGTCGACATCCGGGTTGATGCGCAGCGACACCGGCGCCACCTTGCCGAGCGCGGTGGCGCGGGCCGACAGCAACTCCAGCTCCGGCTCGGATTCGACATTGAAGCAGAGAATGCCGGCCTCGAGCGCAAAATCCATTTCGCGCGCGGTCTTGCCGACGCCCGAGAATACGATCTTGCTGGCCGGGATGCCGGCGGCGAGCGCGCGGCGCATTTCGCCTTCCGAGACGGTGTCGGCGCCGGCGCCGAGCTTTGCCAGCGTTCGCAGCACCGCCTGGTTGGAATTCGCCTTCAAGGCGTAACAGACCAGCGTGTCGAGCCCGGCAAAGGCCCCGGCGAACACCCGGTAGTGCCTGGTCAAGGTTGCCGTCGAATAACAATAGAACGGCGTGCCGACGCTTGCGGCGATGTCTGGTATCGCCACGTCCTCGGCATGGAGCACGCCGTCGCGGTAATCGAAATGGTTCACGAGAGTGTTTCCGGAAGTTGGAGCACGAGACCTGGTTAGCACGAGACCTGGTCAGAAAGACCAAGCCGGTCTCATCGGCTCTAGATCAGCGGGTCGAGGATGAACTTCTTGTCCACGACCGGTTTTTCCGGCTCCGGCGGTACCGGCTGTTTGGCGCGCTCGGCGTCCTTGCGGGCCTGGACGGCCGCTTCATAGGGCGTGTCGAGACCGGCCTTACGGCCGCAAGCGGTCACGGCAGCCATCGCCGTCAGCAGCGTCAGCGTCACCAAAATCCTGCTTGCGGTCATCGATCCATCCGTCCGAAACTTTATGTGCTGCGCTTTTAACCGAGTTTTAGGCGCATTGCACCCCGGCATCATGCCTTGGCGATGCGCTTTTTCCAGCTGCGGATCTGCTTCCTGACTTCCGACGGCGCGGTGCCGCCGAAGCTGGTGCGGCTCTTGACCGAATTCTGCACGGCCAGAACCGAGAAGATGTCCTGGGTGATGCCGGGATTGATCGACTGCAGATCCTCCAGCGCCAGCTTTTCAAGGCTCACCTTCTTCTCTTCGGCCAACGCCACCGCGCGGCCTGTGACATGGTGTGCCTCACGGAAGGGCAGGCCCAGCGTGCGCACCAGCCAGTCGGCGAGGTCGGTCGCGGTCGCGTGGCCCGAGCCGGCGGCTTTTTTCATGGCGGCGGCATTGACCGTCATGTCGCGCACCATGCCGGTCATCGCCGCCAGCATCAGATCGAGCGTCTCGGCGGCGTCGAAGACCGATTCCTTGTCTTCCTGCATGTCCTTGCCGTAGGTCAGCGGCATGCCCTTCATCACCGTCAAAAGGCCGACCAGATGGCCGGTGACGCGGCCGGTCTTGCCGCGCACCAGTTCGGCGGCGTCCGGGTTCTTCTTCTGCGGCATGATCGAGGAGCCGGTGGAGAAGGAATCCGACAGCCTGACAAAGCCGAATTGCGGCGTCGACCAGATGATGATTTCTTCGGCGAGCCGTGACAGATGCGTGGCGCAGATCGCGGCCAGGCTCAAGAACTCCAGCGCGAAATCGCGGTCGGAGACGCTGTCGAGCGAATTGCGCATCGGCTCGCGAAAGCCGAGCGCCTTCGCGGTCTTGTGGCGGTCGATCGGAAAACTGGTGCCGGCAAGCGCTGCCGCGCCGAGCGGGCTTTCATCCATCCGCTCGATGGCATCGTGGGTCCGCGACAGGTCGCGCGAAAACATCTCGACATAGGCCATGCAATGATGGCCGAAGGTCACCGGCTGCGCCGCCTGCATGTGGGTGAAGCCGGGCATCACGGTCGCCGCATGCTCCTCGGCGCGGTCGAGCAAGGCTGAGATCAGCCCCTTCAGCGCCTCGGCGACGCGAAAGCACTCGTCCTTGACCCAGAGCCGGAGATCCACCGCCACTTGGTCGTTGCGTGACCGCGCTGTGTGCAGGCGGCCGGCGGCCGGGCCGATCAGATCGGCAAGGCGGGCCTCGATGTTCATGTGAATGTCTTCCAGCCGGGTCGAGAACTCGAACGTGCCGGCCTCGATCTCTTTCAGGATCGTGTTCAGGCCTTGAGCGATTTTGTCTTGATCGGCCGCCGAAATAATGCCCGTTTCAGCCAACATTTCGCTGTGGGCGACCGAACCTCTTATGTCTTGCGCATAAAGTTTGCGGTCGAACGAGATCGACGCGTTGATCGCTTCCATGATCGCGGCCGGACCCGAGGCAAAACGTCCGCCCCACATCTGGTTGCTGGCCTTCTTGTCGCTCATCGCTATAACCCGTGCTCCGGAGCAGTCTTAGAAAATGGCAGACGGTAACAGATACTTCCCGGCCCCGCGCCTGATCCTCGCCGCTTTGCTGGCGGGCGTGCTGGCCGGCGCGGTCGCGGTATATGTCAGCGAGAGCGGGTCTGGCAACAACGCAGCCACCGGCAGCGCACCTGCGGCCGGCGCGGGCAACAGCAAGGACGACGTCGCCTGCGCCGCCAAGAGCGACCGCGCCAAAAAAGTTGCCGCCGCAGCCACCGGCCAGGTTGCGGCATTGCTGCCCGCCGATCCGCCGCAATCGCTGGAAAGTCTCGCCTTCAACGGTCCCGACGGCAAGCCGATGACGCTCGCCGATCATGCCGGCAAGACCGTGCTGCTCAATCTGTGGGCAACGTGGTGCGCGCCCTGCCGCGCCGAAATGCCGGCGCTCGACGCCTTGCAGAAGGAAAAGGGCAGCGATGCCTTCGAAGTGGTCGCGGTCAATGTCGATGCCGGCGACGATGTGAAGCCCAAGAAGTTCCTCGCCGATATCGGCATCGGGTCGCTCGGCTACTACCGCGATTCGACGCTGGCGCTGTTCAACGACGTCAAGACGCGTGGCTTGGCGCTAGGCCTCCCCGTCACCATGCTGATCGATGGCGAAGGCTGCCTGATCGCGCATATGAACGGACCGGCCGAATGGTCAGGACCGGATGCCAAGCGCCTGGTCGAGGCCGCACTCGCCCCTTAGAGCGGTTCACCGTTTCGTCGAAACGGCTACCCGCGCTAACTTTTTTGTTTCGACGCAATTTCGGACGGAAAACCGTTTCACACTTTTCCTGAAATTGCTCTAGGCTGAGCGCAGGGCCGCCGCCGGCGGCAGCATCAAGATGCTGCCGCCGCGTTGTTTGACGCTGGCGTCCTCTTGTGCCGCCGGCGCCGCGACGCCGGTCAGTTCGCTGAACGCCTCGATCGGGCTCGGCCGGCCTAGGTAGTAGCCCTGGCCGATCTCGCAGGCCTCGGCGTCGAGGAATTTCAGCTCGCCCAGCGTCTCGACGCCCTCGGCCAGAACCGGCAGGCCGAGACCGCGGCCAAGCCCCAGAACGGCGCGCACGATGGCTGCCACCTGGCCGTTGCTGTCGACTGATTTGATGAATGAGCCGTCGATCTTGATCTTGTCGAAGGGGAAGGCGCGGAGATTGGACAGCGAGGAGTAGCCGGTGCCGAAATCGTCCATCGCCACACGCACGCCAAGCGCCTTCACCTGGCGCAAGGTCGCCAGCGCGCGCGGCATGTCCTTGACCAGCGCCGTTTCGGTGATCTCGAGTTCGAGCCTGCCGGGCGTCAGGCCGGAGCCGAGCAGGACTTCATGCACCTTGCGGCTGAAATTCGGATTGTGGAGCTGCACCGCCGAGACATTGACCGCGACGGTGAGAGGGTTCTTCCAGCGCGCTGCCTCGGCGCAGGCCGTCGCCAGCACCCATTCGCCGATCTGGATGATGACGCCGCTGTCTTCGGCCACCGGGATGAAGGTCGCCGGCGACACGTCGCCGCGCTGCGGATGGCGCCAGCGGATCAGCGCTTCGAACCCAACCATCCGCCCGCTGCTGATCTCCTTTTGTGGCTGGTAGACGAGGCGAAACTCATCGCGCGCCATGGCCTGGCGCAGTTCGTGCTCCATCACGCGCCGGTCTCGCGCCTCGGCGCCCATCGAGGCCTCGAAGTAACGGTAAGTGTCCTTGCCCTCGGCCTTGGCGCGGTAGAGCGCGGTGTCGGCGTGGCTGACCAGGAGTGTCGGCTCATCGGCGTCGAGCGGATAAAGTGCAATGCCGATGCTGGCCGACACCAGCCCGCCACCGACCGACAGCCGGTTTTCCTCGCGCATGGCCGCCAGCACCGCCTCGGCGATGCGGCCGGCCGCCTGCGGATCGGGAAGGTTCGGAGCGATGATGGCGAACTCGTCGCCGCCGAGACGCGCCAGCATCTGTCCGTGGCGGAGCACGGCGGAGGCGCATAGCGCCACCTTCTGCAGCATGGCATCGCCGGCGCCATGCCCGAACAGGTCGTTCACTTCCTTGAAGCGGTCGAGGTCGAGCAGCAGCAGCGCAAGATGCCCACCCTTGCCGCCGCGATCCATTGCGGCAATTTCGGCCTCGAGCCGGCCGGAGAAACTGCGGCGGTTGGGGAGCCCGGTCAACGGGTCGAAATGGGCGAGGCGCAGGATCTCCTGCTCGGCCTTCCNAGGACTCAGGGTGGGCTGATACCAGCTCCTGGTCGATCCAGGTGGCGCCGTCATGGGCTCTGAGTTCGGCTTGCTGTGCCTGTCCGCTGCAGTCGGACATGCCGGCCGCGGTGCGTTCGCCGAAGAGGTCGCCAAGCAGCATCGCGTTCAGCACTTCCGGCGCAATGCCGGTGAGTGCCGCGATGCTGTCATTGGCGCTGACGATGCGGGCGCCGTCGCAGACGATCAGCCCCTCGACGGCGGCGTTGGCGAGGCCGTGCATGCGCTCGGCCTCGAGCTTGTGACGCCGGAAGCGAAGGTCGATCCACAATGCTGCGGCTGAAAGCACCAGGATAGCCATGCTGACTGCGGCGGCGGCGAAGGCCTGCGACACCGGTTCGACCGTGAACTGCGATATCTCGATGGAGGAGTCCGGGAAGATCGACACCGCGCCCATGGCGATGAAGTGCAGGCTGCAGATCGCCAGCGTCAACAGGATGGCGGCGGCGATTGTGGCCTGCATGGACGGCCGTCGCAACACGACCAGCAGCGCCAGCGCGGCGAGGGTGACGCCTGTCAGCACCGAGACGCCGACCAGCAGCGGGTTCCAGACGATGCGCCCTTCGACCTCGAAGGCGGCCATGCCGATATAGTGCATGGCGGCGATACCAGCGCCGAGGACCGCGCCGCCGACCAGAGGGTAGTCGATGCCCCGGCGCAAGGTGGCGATCCACATGCCCGCAGCGGTCAGGGCGACGGAACCGGCGAGCGAAAGCGCCGACATTTCCGTATTGTAGGCGTTGGGGATTCCGGGAGAAAAGGCAAGCATTGCGATGAAGTGCGTCGCCCAGATACCGAAGCCGGTGGAAGTGGCTGCTATCATCAGCCAGGTATAGCGGTTGCGCTCGCTCGAGCGGTCGACATGGCGAAGCAGGTTGACCGCCGAGAAGGAAGAAATACCGCAAATGAGCGCTGCCAGTGCGACCAGTCTCAGATCGTGCTCATGCACGATACAATTATAGACCGTCAGCATCTCGCCCCACCTGCTCTCCCACAGCAATCAAGCCGTCCACTTGATTAGTATGCCACGCTTGACGAAGAATCGGTTATGCGAACTACAACTACAGCGGGTTTTTCGGGTTGTACGTTGCGGCGATCCTGTCTCATTCCAGACGCACGGTTACAGCAGCGCCTGGCGCGATGCCGCTCGGCCGATCTCGATCTGGCCGAGCGCCGGTTTGGCGGCCGCACGGTGCAGGTGCGTGGCGCTGTCACGCGGGCCCTTCACGCATCGCTGGGCGGTCGGCGATCCTTGCAGGCCCACCATGCCCCATTCTATCGCTGAGCCGGCTTGGCATTTCTCTCTGTCCTCGTTGCAAGGCGAGGGGGCGCGAAGTTAGCCGGGTATGAAATTCACGAAACAGCAACAAATCCGTTGTCCGATTGTCATCAGCGACACATATTGCGTTCGCGGGAGCGCCCCTTTCGCCAATGACAAACGGGAGATGAAACATGAAGTTGTTCGGCTTTGCGGCCGGTGTTGCCGCCACCTTGACCCTGCTTTCCACCACCTCCGCCTTCGCCGCCACCCAGATCAGTTGGTGGCATGCAATGACCGGCGCCAATGCCGAGGTGGTCGACAAGATCGCCAAGGATTTCAATGCCAGCCAGAGCGACTATGAAATTCTCCCTGTTTTCAAGGGCACCTATCCCGAAACGCTGAATGCCGGCATCGCTGCCTTTCGTGCGGGGCAAGCGCCCGACATCATCCAGGTGTTCGACGTGGGTACCGGCGTCATGATGGCCGCCGAAGGTGCGATCAAGCCGGTGGCCGATGTGCTGACCAGCGCCGGCGTGACCTTCGACAAGAGCCAGTATTTGCCCGGCATCGTCGGCTACTATTCGAAGCCGGACGGGACCATGCTGTCCTTCCCCTATAATTCCTCGTCGCCCATCCTCTATTACAACAAGGATATCTTCCAGAAGGCCGGGCTTGACGTGAACAATCCGCCAAAGACCTGGAACGAGGTGTGGGAAGCCGCCAAGAAGATCAAGGCGAGCGGCGCCGCTTCCTGCGGCTATACCTCGACGTGGTTGACCTGGATCCACCTTGAGGCCTTCGCCGCCTGGAACGACGTTTCCTATGGCACCAACCAGAACGGACTTGCCGGAACCGACGTCGAGCTCAAGATCAATGCGCCGATCTTCGTCAATCATTTCCAGGCGCTCGCCGACCTGGCCAAGGACGGCACCTTCAAATATGGCGGCCGTACATCCGAAGCCAAGCAGATCTTTCTTGCCGGAGAATGCGGCATCTTCACCGAATCGTCGGGGGGTCTCGGTGACATCGTCAAATCGGGCATGAACTACGGCATCGGCCAGCTTCCCTATGATAGTGACGCCAAGGGCGCGCCCCAGAACACCACGCCGGGCGGCGCCAGCCTGTGGGTGTTCGGCAACAAATCGGACGAGGAATACAAGGGCGTCGCGGCGTTCTTCTCCTACCTGTCCAAGACCGAAGTGCAGGAGTATCTGCACCAGAAGTCGGGTTATCTGCCGGTGACGCTCGCTGCCTATGAGGCGACCAAGAAGTCCGGCTTCTACGACAAGAACCCGGGCCGTGAGACGCCGATCCTGCAGATGCTGGGCAAGGCGCCGACCGAGAACTCGAAGGGCGTGCGCCTCGTCAACCTGCCGCAGGTGCGCGACATCGAGAATGAGGAGTTCGAGAAGATGCTGGCCGGCCAGCAGACTGCGCAGCAGGCGCTCGACAACGCGGTCGCACGCGGCAACAAGGCGATTCAGGAAGCGATCGGAAACTGAAGCGATTGTCAGTTGAACCTCGTCCACGCGGACCCGCGTGGACGATTTCCTGAATAGCGAGGGAATCACCCTGTCTCCACGCGTCGTCTTTCCCAACAAGACCCTGCCTTACCTGCTGGTGGCGCCGCAACTCGCCATTACGCTGATCTTTTTCTACTGGCCGACCGGGCAGGCGCTCTACCAGTCGATGCTTAGGGAAGACCCGTTCGGGCTGAAGAGCAAGTTCGTCGGGCTCGCCAATTTTCGCAAGGTGCTGGCCGACCCGGCCTACCTCAACTCGATCAAAGTTACGCTGGTGTTCTCTCTGGCGACCGCGATGGTCGCCATGGGTGTGGCCCTGTTGCTTGCCGTCATGGCCGAGAAGGTGGTGCGCGGCAAAGGCCTTTATCGCACGCTGCTGATCTGGCCGTATGCGGTGGCGCCGGCGATTGCCGGCATGTTGTGGCTGTTTCTGTTCAACCCCTCGATCGGTTCGCTGGCCTACGCCTTGAGAGGTCTCGGCATCGCCTGGGATCCCTTGCTTAACGGAAACCAAGCCATGATCCTGCTGGTATCTGCGGCTGCCTGGAAGCAGATCAGCTACAATTTCCTGTTCTTCGTCGCCGGGCTGCAGGCGGTGCCGAAGACGTTGATAGAGGCGGCGGCCATGGACGGCGCCGGGGAGACGAAGCGCTTCTGGACCATCGTCTTCCCGCTGCTCGCACCGACGACCTTCTTCCTGCTGGTCGTCAACACTGTCTATGCGCTGTTCGACACTTTCGGTATCGTTCATGCCGTCACCGGCGGCGGGCCAGGCAAGGCCACCGAGACGCTGGTCTACAAGGTCTACAATGACGGTTTCGTCAATTTGATCCTCGGCGATTCGGCCGCGCAGTCGGTCATCCTGATGGTCATCGTCATCTCACTCACGGCCATCCAGTTCCGCTATGTGGAACGCAAAGTCCACTACGGTTGAGCGCGAGCGATGATTGGTCAGTCCCCGCTTCGCGCCCTCATCGCCCACGCCGTGCTCATCCTGGGCATCCTGATCGTCGCTTTCCCGATCTACTACACCTTCGTTGCCTCCACGCAGACGCTGCAGACCATCCTCAAGCCGCCATTGCCTCTTTTGCCCGGCGACCAGGTCTGGAACAATTACAGCGAGGCGCTGTTCGGCGGTGTCGGCCGCATCGGCGGCGTCAGTGTCGGCCGATTGCTGCTCAACACCACGATCATGGCGCTCGGCATCGCGGTGGGGAAGATTTTCATCTCGATCCTTTCGGCCTATGCGATCGTGTTCTTCCGTTTTCCGCTTCGGATGGTCTTCTTCTGGCTGATCTTCATCACGCTGATGCTTCCCGTCGAGGTGCGCATCCTGCCGACCTACAAGGTGATGGTCGATCTCGGCATGATCGACACCTATGCCGGCCTGATCATTCCGCTGATCGCCTCGGCCACCGCCACGCTTCTGTTTCGCCAGTTCTTCATGACCATCCCAGGTGAGTTGGTGGAAGCGGCGCGTGTCGACGGCGCCGGACCATGGCGATTCTTTTTCGACATCCTGCTGCCGCTGTCGCGCACCAACATCGCGGCGCTGTTCGTCATCCTCTTCATTTATGGCTGGACGCAGTACCTGTGGCCGCTGCTCGTCACCAACAGCAATGACATGAACACCATCGTCATCGCACTTAGAAAGATGGTCTCCTTCGCCGATGCCGATACCCAATGGCATCTGGTCATGGTCACCGCGATGCTGGCCATACTGCCGCCGATCCTGATCGTGGTGCTGATGCAACGCTGGTTCGTGCGCGGACTGGTCGATACCGAAAAGTGAGAAGCTGATGGCGACCATCGATCTGAAGGATGTGAAGAAAGTCTATCCCGGCGGCGTCGAGGCGGTGAGGGGTGTCTCGATCGCCATTCCCGACAAGGAGCTTTGCGTGCTGGTTGGGCCGTCCGGCTGCGGCAAGTCCACGCTGCTGCGGATGATCGCCGGGCTTGAGACCATTTCTTCCGGCACCGTCGCCATCGACGGCAAGATCGTCAACACGATCGGTCCGACCGAGCGCGACATCGCCATGGTGTTCCAGAACTATGCGCTCTATCCACATATGAAGGTCTACGACAACATGGCCTACGGGTTGCGCAACCGGGGTACTCCCAAGGACGAGATCGACAGCAGGGTTCGCTCGACCGCCAAGGTGCTGGAGCTCACGGCGCTGCTCGACCGGCGCCCGCGCGAGCTTTCCGGCGGCCAGCGCCAGCGCGTGGCCATGGGTCGCGCAATCGTGCGCAATCCAAAAGTCTTCCTGTTCGACGAACCGCTTTCCAACCTCGACGCCAAACTGCGCGGCCAGATGCGGGTCGAAATCAAGAATTTGCAGCGTTCGCTCGGTGTCACCTCGGTCTACGTCACCCACGACCAGCTTGAGGCGATGACGCTGGCCGATATTCTCGTCGTCATGAATGGCGGGTTGGTCGAGCAGACGGGCGCGCCGCTCGACATCTACGAGAAGCCGGCATCGACCTTCGTCGCCTCCTTCATCGGAGCGCCGCCGATGAACCTTCTGCCTCTTTCGCAAGGACCGGCTGGTCCGGCGCTGACCGACGGCAAGACGGTTGACTTCGCGCCTACGAACGCCGCCACGCTTGGCTTCCGCCCTGAGGATGCCGACGTCACCTTCAGTGCCGAGGCATCATCCGGCGCGCTTATTCTGCCTGCGGCGGTCGAGGCGGTCGAACCTGTGGGAGCCGAAAGCTTTCTTCACTGTGCCGCCGGCGGCAACCGCATCGCCGTGCGTGTGGCCGGCCGCGCCACGGCCAAACCCGGCGATCAACTGCGCGTCGTGGCCAGGGCCGAGAAGCTGCATTGGTTCGACAATGCTGGGAAACGAGTCGATTGACGCAGCCGCTCGCGCCAATCCGACGCATCGGCAGTTCAGGCGAAGACATGCGCCTTGCCGGAAACTGTCAGACGCACGATCTCGCCGACGGCAGGTGCGTCGATTCCCGGCTTGCGTAAGGTCAGCGGTGTGCTGCCGATCGCCGCGGCGTCCGGCGGATCGGGGTTGTTCAACAGCCGCACGGCAATGGTGCACATCGAGCCTGCGAATTCCGAGTCCGTCACCTCGGCGAATATCGTGCCCGCAGGACCCGACATGCCTTCGCGCGACGTGCGCTTTACCTGCACCTGCTCCGGTCGCAGCATGATGCGGGCGATGTCGCGCCGCTCCTTCGAGTCGACGGCTATGCGACCAAGCGAGGAGGTGGCGAAGCCGCCTGAAATCTTTGCCGGCAAGATGATGGCGTCGCCAAGAAACTCGGCAACCATGCGGTCTTTCGGCTGCAGATAGAGTTCTCGCGGTGTGCCGATCTGAGAGAACTTTCCGTCGCGCATGACCGCCACCTGGCTGGCGAAGGACAGCGCCTCGGCCTGGTCGTGGGTGACCAGGATGGTGGTGATGCCGGCGGCTTCGAGTAGTTCGGCGACCGCCTTGCGCATCGAGGCGCGCAGACCGGTGTCGAGCGCCGAGAACGGTTCGTCGAGAAGCATCAGCCTGGGCTTCATCGCCATGGCGCGGGCCAGCGCCACGCGCTGCTGCTGGCCGCCGGAGAGCTGGTGCGGGCGGCGCTTGAGGATCGCCTTGTCCAGCCCGACGGTATAGGCGAGCTCGGCGATGCGCTCGGCGCGCTGGTCCTCGCCGCGGGCCATGCCAAAGCCGATATTGTCGCCGATGCTGAGATGCGGGAACAGGGCGCCATCCTGCGCCACCAGGCCGATGCCGCGGCGGTGCGCCGGCACCGCATGGCCGCCATTGGCCAGCACCTCGCCGTCGAGCACGACGCGGCCCTGGTCGGGCGCCTCGAAGCCGGCGATCAGCCGCAGCAACGTCGTCTTGCCGCAGCCGGACGGGCCGACGATCGCGGTGCGACTGCCGCTTGCGGCGCTGAGCTCGATGCCGGCAAGGGCTGCGACCGGGCCGTAGTGCTTGGTGAGGCCACTGATTTCGAGAAAGCTCATCGCCCGGCCATCCGTTTCGACTGGACATAGAGCAGCCAGGTCAGCGGCAGCGACATCGCCACCATGATGAAGGCGTAAGGGGCGGCGGAGGCATAGTCGATCTCGCCGCTATAGGACCAGAACGCCATGGCCAGCGTGCGCGTGCCGTTGGGCGCCAGCATCTGGGTGGCGGTCAGCTCGTTCATGATGCCGAGCGCGACCAGCGCCATGCCGGCCGCAGCCCCCGGCGCCGACAGGCGAATCGTTGTCGACCAAAGCGCCTTCAGCGGCGGCCGGCCAAGGCTGGCGGCGGCGCGTTCGAGCTCGACCGGCGCCTGTGCGATCGAGGCTCTGAGGCTGATCAAGGCGCGCGGCAGGAACATCAGGGCATAGGCGACCAGGATTGTGAACAGCGTCTGGTAGAGCGGCATGGCGATGCGCACGGTAATGGTGACCAAGGCCAGCGCGATGACCACGCCGGGCAGCGAACCGACAATGTAGTTGCAGCCTTCGAGCAGCCGCTGCAGCGGTCCCGGCGCGCGGATCGAGATCCAGGCCATCGGCATGGCGGCGATGGTCGCAAGCAAGGCGCCGGCCAGCGCCAGGAACAGTGTCTGGCCAAGCGCCAGGCCGATCTCGTCCAAACGCCAGACATCGGCGCCGCCGGCGACCAGCCAGCGGCCGATGGTGACGAAGGGCACGCCGATGGCGAGCAGCGTGGTGACGGCAGGCAGAGCCAGGCAAGCCAGCGTGGCGCGCCCGAGCCTCGAGCGCTGCCGGTGGCGCGCCGCGCCTGAGCCGACGCGGGCATAGCGCTCTTCGCCGCGCACCAGCACCTCCAGAGCGAGCAGCACGAAGCAGCATGTCACCAGGACGCCGGCCAGCATGTTGGCGGCGGGGCCGTTGAAGGTCGACTGGAACTGGTCGACGATCGCGGTGGTGAAAGTGTCGAAGCGGATGAAGACATAGAGGCCATATTCGGCAAGCAGATGAAGTCCAACCAGCAGCGCACCGCCGCAAATGGCGAGCCTGAGCTGCGGCAGCACGACGCGCCAAAACACGCGCCATGGTCCGAGGCCAAGCGCTGCGGCCGCATCTTCCAGGGCGGGATCCAGCCGGCGCAATGCGGCCGCTAGTGGCAAATAGAGGAATGGGAAATAGGCAAGGACCGACACCAGCACGCCGGCCCACAGGCCATGCAGTCCCGGCACCAGGGTAATCCAGGCATAGGAGTGCACGAAGGCGGGGATGGCAAGCGGCGCTACCGACAGCCAGGCCCAGAGGCGGGCGCCTGGCAGGTCGCTGCGCTCGGTCAGCCATGCCAGCGTCACCGACAGCACGGTGGCGATCGGCACGGTGAGCGCCACCAGAAGCACGGTGTTGACCAGAAGTTCGCCGACGCGCGGCCGGAAGACCAGGGCCGAAGCAGTGTCCCAGCCGATCTGCACGCCGATCCAGATGATGAACGCCAGCGGCAGCAGCGACAGCAGCGAGACAATTATGGCGACAAGCGCGATCCAGGACATGGGCTTCCGGCGGGACCGCCCGACTGTCTGGCCTGAACGTGCGAGATCGACCGCAGTTTGCATCAGCTCGACCGCGCCACTGCCGCCGGGGCGGGGGCGCCGCAGGCGCGGCCGGAAACGCAATGTGTCGTCATGGACAATGCCATCTCGAAAACAGAGCGCTCCTGCGGAAAGTCCGGCAGGAGCGCAATCGTTGCCCTTTTAGGACGAACCCAGCCTAAAGCAAGCCGGCTGCCGTCATCAGGTCCGTCACCTTTTTGGAGTTCAGTGTCGCCGGATCGACCTTCGGCGCCTGCAGGTCGGCCAGCGGCACCAGCTTGGGATTGGACTGCGCGTCCTTGCCGATAGCGTATTCGAAGGACGTGCCGGTCTTCAGCACGTCCTGGCCGCCTTTGCCGGTCACCCATTTGAGGAACGCCTGGGCTTCCTTCGGGTGTTTGCTCGAGGCGAGCACGCCGCCGCCGGAGATCGAGACGAAAGCGCCGGGATCCTGGTTCTTGAAATAATGCAGTTCGACGTTCTTGCTGTTTTCGCCGGTCTTTGCCTGATCGCCGAAATAGTAATAGTGGTAGATGATTCCGCCTTCGATCTCGCCGGCATTGACCGCCTTCATCACCGTGCCGTTGCCCTTGTAGGCGGTGAAATTCTCCTTCATGGCCTTCAGCCAGTCGGCGGTTGCGGCTTCGCCCTTGAGCTCGAGCAGCGCGCTGACGATGGCCTGAAAATCGGCGCCGGAAGGCGAGGCTGCCCAGCGGCCTTTCCAGGCGGGATCGGCGAGATCGAGCATCGATTTGGGCAGCTTTTCGGCCGTGAGCTTGGTCTTGTTGTAGGCAAAGACGGTGCTGCGCGCCGCGACACCCACCCATTTGCCGCTGCTCGGCTGGAATTCGGCCGGGACTTGCGCCAGCGTGTCGGCGTCGACCGGCGCGAAAAGGCCCGCCGCTTCGACCAGAGTCATGGCCGGCGAGTTCTCGGTCAGGAACACGTCGGCCGGCGAAGAAGCGCCCTCGGCGACGATCTGGTTGGAGAAATCGCTGTCGCCGCCATTGCGCAGCGTGACCTTGATGCCGGTTTCCTTGGTGAAACCTTCGACCCATTCCTTGGCCAGGCTCTCATGCTGGGCGTTGTAGACGATGATGCCGGCATCCGCGGCCATCGCCGGCCCGGCGATCATGCTCACGGCCAGCGCTGTGGCCCCCGCTAGGGTGGAGAGCGTGTATCTCATGGCGTCATCCTCAATCTCGGTGGTTCTGGTTTCGCAGGCTGCACCTATCGATACCTGACAGCAGTAGTCAACATTGCTCGGCTGCTTCAATCGGTCGCCGCTCTCGCAAACTTTCGTGATTTTGCGGCACTTTGGCTTGGACATCATTTCGCCGGACACGTAACAAATCGGTGCCGAGGCGCGAAGATCGGGGAGTGAACTCTTGTGAGCGGCAAGGATGAGGCCGAGCTTTCCCGGCTGATGCGGGCCGCGATCGCGGGAGATGAAAGGGCCTACGCCGACTTTTTGCACCGGATCGCCGCGCTGGTTCGCGGCTTTGCGAGGCGCAAGATCGTACAGGGCGGGGTCGATCCCGAGGATGTTGTGCAGGAAACCTTGCTGGCTATTCATGTGAAACGGCATACCTGGCGCCAGGACGCGCCGGTGTTGCCATGGATCTATGCGATAGCCCGCTTCAAGCTGATCGATGCTTTCCGGCGGCGCGGACGGCGCATCGAAATCGAGATCGACGAGATCGCCGAGACCTTTGCCGAGCCGGAAACCGAGACCGTCAGCGAACGCGACATCAACCGGGCGCTGGACGGACTGCCGGCTGGGCAGCGTTCCGTCGTTTCTTCGATCTCGGTCGACGGCCGCTCCATCGGCGAGACGGCGGCCACGCTCGGCGTCAGCGAGACGGCGGTGCGGGTGTCGCTGCATCGCGGGCTTGCCGCGATCGCCAAGCGATTTGGGCAGGGGCGCTTCGGGCGGCAGTGACATGAGGACGGAGGATCTCATCAAGGCACTCGACGCCGACACAAGCAGCAAGGCGATGCCGCTGCGCTCGGCCTGGTTGATGGCGGCGGCAGCCGCGGCGGTGATCGCGGCTCTGGTCTTCTTTCTCACCATCGGCCCGCGTCCCGACATAATGACCGCCATGCACACGATGCGGTTCCTGGCGAAGTTCGTGTTCACCATCGTGCTCGCCGTCACCGCCTTTGGCCTGGTCCGGGCGTTGTCGACGCCGGGCGCTTCGACGGCAAGAGCCGCGGCCTGGATGCTGGCGGCGCCGCTGCTGGTGGCCGTGGCGGTGGCTCTCGAACTGTTCATGGTGCCGGAGCCGATGTGGAGCACGCGCATGGTCGGCTCCAACATGATGATCTGCATGGGCTTCATCCCGCTGATCGGCATCGGCCCGCTTGCCGTCTTCCTGTGGATGCTGCGCTATGGCGCGCCGACGCGGCCGGTGTTGGCCGGGGCGGTCGCGGGACTGCTCGCCGGCGGCCTGGCGGCGACCTTCTACGCCGCGCACTGCTTCGACGATTCGCCGCTTTTCGTCGCCACCTGGTACACGCTCGCCATCGCCGTCCTCGCCGGTCTGGGCGCGCTCGGGGGACGGTTCTTCGTGCGCTGGTGACCGGCCGTTCAAGATCGCCCAATAATCACCGATCCTTAATCATGCCGGCAATTGTTTGCGGGTTCACCGTGTTGCCGGTGGCTCCGGCGCAACCTTTCCTTAAAATCGATCATCCAGTGTTTTTTGCAGAAATGTGTTGCGCATGGGGTGGCATGCACAGTGATGCGACGAGAGCGAAAAAGCCTGCGGGCTGACAGTCACGTGGCTTTGGTGCTTGCGGCCGGAGGGCTTTGCGCTGCCGTGGTCGCGCTCCTGCTGTCGCGGCTCGATGTCAGCGCCGAAGTGCTGAAACTCTGCCTGCAGATATCGGTGCCGGTCGCCGCCGTTGCGCTGATTCTCGCCGCCCTGTTCATTTACCGGATACTGGACGACCGCCGGCAGATCGCCGAAAGCGAGCAGCGTTTCCGCCGCGCCATGGAGGATTCGGCGATCGGCATCGCCATTGTCGGCCTCGACGGCCGCATCCATGAAACCAACCCGGCCTTCGCCGCCATGCTCGGCTATAGCAAGCAGGAGATCGAGGCGCTGACCTTCTTCCAGATCACCCATCCCGACGATGTGCAGATCGGCCGTGAGACGATGGACGGCATGCGGGCGGGCACCGTCAACGCCTTCCACTTCGAAAAGCGCTACCTCAGGAAGGACGGCACGCCGGTATGGGCCCATCTTGCCGGTTCCGTCATTCGCGACGAGAAGAGCGGGAGCCCGCTCTACCTGGTCTCCCAGATCGAGGATATCGATGCGCGCAAGCAATCCGAGGCGCGCATAGCCGAAGCCGAAACGCGCTGGAATTTTGCCCTGGCCAGCGCCGGACAAGGCGTCTGGGATCTTGATATGCGGAAGGGCGGCACCACCTACTCCGCCACCTGGGTGAAGATGCTGGGCTATGCCGATGGCGAACTGGACGGCGACCCCGACCGCTGGCTGGCGATGATCCACCCCGACGATCGCGAAAACGTCGCCGAAGCCGATCGTGCCCATCTGGAGGGCAGGACACCGTTCTTCGAAGCCGAGTTCCGGATGCGCCACAAGGATGGCCACTGGGTCTGGATCCTCGACCGCGGCAAGACGCTCGAACGCGACAACGACGGACGGCTGGTCAGGGCCATCGGCAGCCTGACCGACATCACCCAGCGCAAGCAAACCGAGGAAAGCCTCATCGTATCGGCGGCAATGCTGGCCGACGAGAAGGAGCGGCTGAGGGTGACGCTGCAGTCGATCGGCGACGCCGTCATCTGCACCGATGCCGCCAACCGCATCACCTTCATGAACCCGGTCGCCGAAAAGCTCACCGGCGTTGTTGGCGCGGAGGCGCTCGGCAAGACGCTTGGCCATGTCTACTGGGCGGTGGACGAAGAAACCGGGCAAAGGATCGGCATGACGCGGCCGGCGCTCGGCAGCGCCAGCCCTGCCGACCAGAACAGTCGCGCCGTCCTCATCCGTCGCGACGACACACGCTGCAGCATCCGCCAGGTGGTGTCGCCGATCATGAACGACCGCCAGGAGTTCTGCGGTCTTGTCATCGTCTTCCAGGACTTCACCGATGCGCGCGCCTTGCAGCGCCAGCTCGCCTATGCCGCCGCGCATGATGCGCTGACCGGCCTTGCCAACCGTTCGAGCTTTATCCGCACCATGGAGGAACTGGTCGACCGGAGCCGCAAGGCCGGCACAGCCAGGTCGGCGGGCGAACATCATTTCATGTTCATCGATCTGGACCATTTCAAGCTGGTCAACGACACTGGCGGGCACGCCGCCGGCGACGCCTTGCTGAAGCGGGTTGCCGAGGCCATTCGCGGTGCGCTTGGGCCGGAGGATATCGTGGCCCGCCTCGGCGGCGACGAATTCGCGGTCATCCTGAAAGCCGGGCCGAGCGCCGGCGCCAGGATTGCCGCACGCTCTGTCATCGACGCCATCCGCGGCCTGCAGTTCAGCTGGGACGGCCGGCCGCATGCGATCGATGCCAGCATCGGGCTGGCGCCAATCCACAGCAACAGCGGTGAAGTCGACGAGATCATCGCCCGGGCCGATGCTGCCTGCTATGCGGCCAAGGCCGCCGGCCGCGGCTGTGTTTCCGTGGCGCCTGACGATACCGGGTCAAGAGGCCAAGCAGAGCCGCCGCTTGCAGCGGCGTCCTGAGGGAGCACGGAACTTTCGTTCTGGTGGTTAGCGCGTCGGAACCGGATGCTCGCCGCGATAGTCGTAGAAGCCGCGCCCGGTCTTGCGGCCGAGCCAGCCGGCCTCGACATATTTCACCAGCAGCGGGCAGGGGCGATATTTCGAATCCGACAGGCCGTCATGCAGCACCTGCATAATCGACAGGCAGGTGTCGAGGCCGATGAAATCGGCGAGCTGCAGCGGTCCCATCGGATGGTTGGCGCCGAGCCGCATGGCGGTGTCGATGGCATCGACCGAGCCGACCCCCTCATAGAGCGTGTAGATCGCCTCGTTGATCATCGGCAACAGAATGCGGTTGACGATAAAGGCCGGAAAATCTTCAGAGACGGTGATCGTCTTGTCGAGCTGTTTCACATAGGCCTTGGCCGCCTCGAAGGTCTGATCCTCGGTAGCGATGCCGCGCACCAGTTCGACCAGCTTCATCAGCGGCACGGGGTTCATGAAATGTATGCCGATGAAACGCTCGGGACGGTCGGTCTGCGCGGCAAGCCGGGTGATCGAAATCGACGAGGTGTTGGTCGCCAGAATGGCTTCCGGGTTGAGCTGGGGACAGAGCTGCGCGTAAATCTTGCGCTTGACCGTCTCGTCCTCGGTCGCCGCCTCGATAACCAGATCGGCACCGGCGAGATCAGCCATGGTGGGGGCTGCGGAAATGCGCGCCATCGCTTCGTTACGCAGCTTTTCCTCAAGCTTGCCGGAGCCGACCTGGCGGGCCATGTTGCCGCTGACCGTGGCAATACCCTTCTCGATACGGTCGGGCGAGACGTCGTAGATCAGCACCTTGAAACCCGAAAGTGCTGATACATGCGCGATGCCGCCGCCCATCTGGCCGGCGCCGATGATGCCGATCGTCTCGATCTTGGCCATTTGCAGCGATCCCGTCGAAAAGGCCTTTGCGGCCTGCTTTTTGTGCAGTGCAAACTAAAAGGGTGGGGCAGCTTCGTCTACCCCACCCTTTCACAATTTAATACGCTTTGGCAGAAAGCGTCAAAGCGCCTTTTGCAGTTCCGGCAGGATGACGAACAGGTCGCCGACCAGGCCATAATCGGCAACCTGGAAGATCGGCGCCTCTTCGTCCTTGTTGATGGCGACGATGACCTTCGAATCCTTCATGCCGGCAAGGTGCTGGATGGCGCCGGAAATGCCGACGGCAATATAGAGGTCAGGCGCCACGACCTTGCCGGTCTGGCCGACCTGCCAGTCATTCGGGGCGTAGCCGGCGTCGACGGCAGCGCGCGAGGCGCCGACGGCTGCACCGAGCTTGTCGGCGACCGGCAGGATGACTTCCTGGAACTTTTCCGAGGAACCGAGCGCGCGGCCGCCCGAAATGATGATCTTGGCCGAGGTCAGCTCCGGACGGTCGGTTTCCGAGAGTTTGTTCTCGACGAAAGTGGAGAGGCCGGGATTGGCCGCGGCCTTGACCGTCTCGACAGCTGCCGAGCCGCCCTCCGGGGCAGCCTGGAAGGAGGCGGTGCGCACAGTGATGACCTTCTTGGCGTCGCTCGACTGCACCGTCTGGATGGCGTTGCCGGCATAGATCGGCCGTTTGAACGTGTCTGGTGAAACCACTTCGATGATCTCGGAGACTTGCGCGACATCGAGCAGGGCCGCCACGCGCGGCGCGACATTCTTGCCCGACGAGGTCGCCGGCGCGATTATGGTGTCGTAGGCGCCGGCCAGCGAGACAACGAGTGCGGCGAGCGGTTCGGCGAGGCGCTCGGCCAGTTCGTCGGCCTCGGCCAGCAGCACCTTGCTCACGCCCTCGAGCTTGGCAGCGGCGTCGGCCGCGCCCTTGGCGCCTTTGCCGGCGACCAGCACATGCACGTCCGAACCGATCTGCAGCGCCGCCGAGAGCGCCTTCGCGGTCTGGTCGGAAAGGCTGGCGTTGTCGTGTTCTGCGATGAGGAGAATGGTCATTTTATCTGTTCCTTCCAGTCTCAGAGCACGCCGGCTTCGTTCTTGAGCTTGTCGACCAGTTCGGCGACACTGTTGACCTTCACGCCCGCCTTGCGGCCGCTGGGCTCCTCGGTCTTGAGCACCTTCAGGCGCGGCTTGACGTCGGCGCCGTAATCGGCCGGGCTCTTTTCGTCGAGCGGCTTCTTCTTGGCCTTCATGATGTTGGGCAGCGAGGCATAGCGCGGCTGGTTGAGGCGAAGATCGGCGGTGATGATCGCCGGCATCTTCAGTTCCACCGTCTGCAGGCCGCCGTCGACTTCGCGCGTCACCTTGGCCTTGTCGCCGTCGATCACGACCTTGGAGGCGAAAGTGCCCTGTGCCCAGCCGAGCAGGGCGGCCAGCATCTGGCCGGTCTGGTTCGAGTCATCATCGATCGCCTGCTTGCCGAGGATCACGAGACCGGGCTGTTCGGCGTCAACGACGCCCTTCAGCACCTTGGCGACGCCGAGCGGCTCGGTCTGCTCGTCGGTCTTGACCAGGATGGCGCGGTCGGCGCCCATGGCGAGCGCGGTGCGGAGCGTTTCCTGCGCCTGCTGCGGGCCGACCGAAACGACGATGATCTCTTCGGCCTTGCCGGCTTCCTTCAGCCGGAGCGCCTCTTCCACCGCGATCTCGTCGAACGGGTTCATCGCCATCTTGACGTTGGCGAGTTCCACCGCCGAACCATCGGCCTTGACGCGAACCTTGACGTTCGCATCCACAACCCGCTTCACGGGCACAAGGATCTTCATTGTCTGTCACCTCTCCTGAGATATCCGGGCGCGCTATAGCAGCGTGCGCCTCCGCAGAGTTGTCGAAAGCCGACATTCCTGACTGAATTCCGGCCAAACGGAATCCTGGCCGGACGAATTCTGGTCTTCTGCCGCCTAGCGGTGGCGCTCTCCGTAGTTGTGGCGACGCAACACGTCAATATGCCACGGCAGCGGCCAAACCACCCAAATCGGTTCACTTGTGACCGGAAGCGCCACCCCGGCCCCAACGCGTCTCAGGTTGCACGGGAGCGGGACCGGCTGGCGCCGGCCCAGTAGAAGCGGCTGGCTGATCGACGGGTTGCGGCTCGCCGTCGCCACCGGCGAGCAGCGGCACGCCGCGGCTGCGCATAATGAGCACCAGCACGCCACCGGCAATGATGCCGCCAATATGGCAGGCCCAGGATATCTGGTTTTCGCCGCCGGCGGCAAACATCACCACCTGGAAGCCGATCCACAGGATCAGCGGGATGAAGGCCGGGATACGCAGCGGAATCCGGGCAAAGACCAGCACCCACACTTTCACCCGGGGGTAGAGGACCAGATAGGCGGCGACGACGCCGGCAATGGCGCCGGAGGCACCGATCAGCGGAACCTCCGAACTCCAGGCGACGAGCCCCTGGAAGAAGGCGCCGGCGATGGCGCAAAGCAGGTAGAAGATGAGGTAGCGGATGTGGCCGAGTGCGTCCTCGACATTATCGCCGAACACCCACAGGAACAGCATGTTGCCGCCGAGATGAAAGATATCGGCATGCAGGAAGGCATAGGTAAGGTAACTCAGGCTCTCGGGAATGACGACGAATTGGGGCGAGAGTTCTGCCGTGTCGTGGACAACCGAAGGAATGAAGCCGAAGCCGAGCACGGCTGCGTTGTTGAAATTTTCGCCGCCGATCGTGGTGATGAGAAACACAAGCGCGTTGACCGCGATCAGGCCGATCGTCACATATTGCAGCCGGATGTGGCGCAACCTGTTGGAGTCGTAAAGCGGGATGAACATGCCCCAAGCCCTTTCCCGCCTTCGAAAATTCAGCGGTTCTTGCCGGGCACCCATAACACGTCGGCATTTCCGTTGTCATTGACCGCACGAGCGGCGACGAACAGAAAGTCCGAGACGCGGTTTATGTATTTCAGCCCCTCGCGATTGACATGTTCGGCCGGGTCCTGCGCCAGCGCCACCATGATCCGCTCGGCCCGTCGCGCCACGGTGCGGGCAAGATGAAGTGCTGCCGCCGCCGGCGTGCCGCCATTGAGCACGAAGGATTTGAGCGGCTGCAGATCCTTGTTGAGAAGGTCGATATCCTTTTCGACGCGGTCGGTCTGCGAGGCGATGATGCGCAGCGGCTCGTAGCCCAGCGGCTTGCCGTCGTCGGGCACGGCGAGATCGGCGCCGAGGTCGAACAAATCGTTCTGGATGCGGGACAGCATGGCGTCGATGGCGGGATAACTTGCCGCTGTGTGCAGGCGGGCGATACCGATGCAGGCATTGGCTTCATCGACGGTGCCGTAGGCATCGACGCGCAGGTCGGATTTCAGCCTGCGTTCACCGGTGCCGAGGCCAGTGGTGCCGTCATCGCCGGTGCGGGTGTAGATCTTGTTGAGCTTGACCACGTCGCCTCCCGAACGGCCGTCACTTGCGGGTGAAATACACCACCAGCAGGATCAGTGCCAACGCCAGCGCCTGCAGCAGCACGCGTGCCTGCATCAGCTTGTTCGAGCTCACACCGGAGCCGCCGCGCATCATGTTGATGAGGCCGCGGACAAGCACGATCACCACGGCGACCATGACGAGGACGAGGAGGACTTTGATGACGGTTGCCATGATCTGTTCCCAGTTCTGTTGCGATCAGGCGCGTCCGGCCAGAACGCGGTAGAGCATCGATGCCGGCAGGATGCGCTTGAGCATCACGCCAATCCTGGCCGGCACTGTTACCACATAGTGCGGGCGCGGGCGCCGCGACAGAAGTGCATGGCGCAAGGCCGCATAGACCACCTCCGGCCCCTTTTTCAGCCGTGATGAGCTGCCGCCGGCCCGAAGCCGCGCCAGCTGCGCGGCATAGGCGACGTGGTGGACGGAATTCTCGTGGTCGATGTTTTTCAGGAACCAGAACAGCCCGTTGCTGGCGATTTTCGAGGTCACCGGCCCCGGTTCGATCAGCGAGACATGGATGCCGCTGCCCCTGAGTTCCTGCTGCATGCACAGCATCAGGCCTTCGAGCGCGTGCTTGGAGGCTGAGTAGGCGCCGCGAAAAGGCACCGGCGCTAGCCCAAGGATCGAGGAACAATGAACGAGGCGGCCATGTCCCTGGCGACGCATTACCGGTACGATGCGTCGGGTGAGGTCGTGCCAGCCGAAGAAATTGGCCTCGAACTGCTCGCGCAATGCCGCAACCGGCAGGTCTTCCACGGCGCCGGGCTGTGCATGGGCGCCGTTGTTGAACAGGGCGTCGAGGCGCCCGCCTGTCCGCTCCAGCACCGATGCCGCAAGTGCTGCGATGGAATCCGGCTCACGGTAGTCGAGATAAAAGGCCTCGATGCCGTCGGCTTCAAGTGCGGCTATGTCATCCGGCTTGCGCGCCGTTGCAAACACGCGCCAGCCATCCGCCTTCAGCGCACGGGCGCAGTGGGCGCCTATCCCGGACGAGGCGCCGGTGACGATGATGGTGCGCAACTCTTTGGCAGGCGGCATCGTGGTTTGAGCAAGGGTTGCCATTTGCCACAATCCCTTCCCATATTCGCGGCGTCGAGACAATCGAAGGGAACGCGGCTCTTGATGCGGAATATCGTCGTGCTGCGCCGCGTGCTCTATGACGCGCTTGGCCATTTCAACACCGATGACGGCTGGGCCATGGCCAGCCATCTGGCGATCACTTCGCTCATGGCGCTGTTCCCGTTCCTGATCTTCGCCACCACGCTGGCGAGCTTCCTCGGCGCGCAGGCGTTCGCCGATACTGCCGTGCACCTGGTCTTCGACACCTGGCCCGAACAGATCGCCAAGCCTATCGCGCGCGAGGTGCTCAACGTGCTGACCGTGCGGCGCACCGATCTTTTGACCTACGGCGTGCTTCTGGCGGCCTATTTCGCCTCCAACGGCATCGAGGCGCTGCGCACCTCGCTCAACCGCGCCTACCGCGTCGCCGAAACGCGCGGCATCATCTACCGCCGGGTGCAGAGCATTTTCTTCGTGCTGATCGCGACGGCCGGTTTCCTGGCGATCAGCGTGCTCCTGGTCTTTGCGCCTTTGCTGGCGCGGCTGGCGGAAGCTCATTTCGAGTGGATCAAACCCTATACGGGCACGATCACGCTGTGGCGCTACGTCATCGCCTCAACCGTCATCATTGGTGGCTTGTTTGCCGTCCACTACTGGCTGCCGGCGGGCAAGCGCCGCTTTGTCTCGCTGGTGCCTGGCATCATCTTCACTCTGGCTGCGTGGCTTGTCGGCTCGACGATGTTCGCGACCTACCTCGACCATTTCTCGTCCTATGTGACGACCTATGCCGGCCTCGCCTCGATCATGATCGCCGTGGTTTTCCTCTATATGCTGTCGGCGATCTTCATCCTCGGCGGCGAACTCAATGCGGCGATCAGCCGCTTTCTCGAAGCGCGCGCACGGGTCGGCAGCTAGGTTTTGGCTGGCCGAGCCGTGGCCAGCCCGACGCCGAGCGTCGCGATTGCCATGCCGACGATCTGCACGAGGCTGAGCTGTTCGCCGAACAGCGCCCAGGCGATGACAGCGGTGACGGCCGGCACCAGGTAGAACAGCGACGCGACCTTCGACATCTCGCCGTCGCGGATCATCACCATCAGCAGGAAGATGGCGCCGATCGACAGCACCAGGACCAGCCAGGCCATGGCGAAGATCAGTTCGCCGTTGATGATCACCGTGTGGGTCTCCAGTGCCAGCGAAGCCAGGATCATCAGCGAGCCGCCGCCGATATATTGCCACATCGTCGCCGCCACCAGGTCGCCACCCGAGGCATAGCGCTTCTGCCAGATGGTCCCGGCGCTCATGCCCAGCACCGAGACCAGCGACGCCGTCAGGGTTTCGGGCGTAACGCCGCCGCCGAGAGCGCCGAGCTTCGGCCACAGCACGATGATCACTCCCACAAGGCCGACGGCAAGGCCGGCCCAGTGGCGCGGCAGGATGTCCTCGCCGAGGAACCGGCCGGCAAGCACGGCGGTGATCAGCGGTTGCAGGCCGACGATCAGCGCCGAAAGCCCGGCGGGCATGCCCCTGTGGATCGCCCAGAACACGGCGCCGAGATAGATGCCATGCATGAGGATGCCGGCGACCGTGGCGTGAAGCGCTTCTGCCCTTGTGGCTCGCTTCGAGCCAAGCACGAGCATCAGCCCGGCAAGCAGCAAGGCGGCGATGACAAAGCGGGCTGCCAGAAAGGTGAAGGGCTCCGCCCAGGGCATGGCGTAGCGCGCGCCGATGAAACCTGTCGCCCACAGGACGACAAACGAGGCGGGGATGAACCGCTTGAGACTGTGCATTTCGGGGAAGCCGTTTCCGGTGGAGAGGTCCGATTCGGTGAAGAGACAAATACGGCAATTGCTCTAATGCGGTTCAATCCGGCAAGCAAAGTGAAACAATTGGTACATAAGCTCATCCTGATGTAGGAGGTGGCCGAATTCAAAGGGCGGCGTCAGGGCAATCGACTTCTGTCGATCGATCCGGCGACATGGCGTTTTGGCTTCGACAGGGAGCGCGCATGCTGTTGCATCTCGATACAAGCTGGCTTTTGATGACGGTGGCCAGTGTGGCCGTGTTTGGCTTCTTCTTCGGTTCAGCGCTCGACGCCATCATGCAGGAGGACGGTTTTGGGTCGACCGGCAACACATTGCTGTTCACGCTCGGCTTTTTCGCCGCGGTCATGGCCGCGAACGAACATGGCATCGTCCTGAGAGATCTGAAGCTCGCGGTTGCCTGGGGACTGGGCGGCGCCTTCGCGTTTATAGGCGCGTTGGCGCTGCTCAAGGCGGGGCTGGCCCGGCTTTAGTCAGAGCCCGACCAGCCGCCTGACATCGTCCGGCAACATGCCTGCCTGCCTCAGCGCGGCAAGGCCGGTATCAGCAAAACTCTTCGACAGTTTGCGCCCATCCGGTCCGAGTATGAGACGGTGGTGGAAATACTGCGGCTGGCCGAGGCCGAGCAGTTCCTGCAGCAGGCGCTGGATGCCGGTCGCGGAATAAAGGTCGCGGCCACGCACGACATGGCTGACGCCTTGCAGAGCGTCGTCGACGACGACGGCCAAGTGATAGCTGGTCGGGATGTCGCGGCGCGCCAGAATGACGTCGCCCCAGTCCTGCGGACGCGCCTCGACTCGCTGCGTCGCCGAAAGCGTCTCGTTGGTGAATTCGCGCCAGGACAAATCCGTGCCGACGCGCGCCAGCGCTGCATCAATGTCGAGGCGCCAGGCGAAGGGCGCATTTTCGGCGATGCGGCGGTTGCGTTCGCTGACCGGCAGCGCCTTGTCGGCGCCGGGATAAAGCGGCACGCCGTCCGGGTCGCGCGGCCAGTCGCGGCCGCGCTTTTCGCTGTCGGCGATGAAGGCCCTGATCTCGCCACGGCTCATAAAGGCAGGGTAGACGAGTTCTTCGCGGACCAGCCGGTCGAGCACGGCCTGATAGTCGGTGAAATGCTCGGCCTGGCGCCGCACCGGCTGTTCCCATTCGAGACCTAACCATTCGAGGTCGCGAAAGATGCCGGCCTCGAATTCAGGCGTGCAGCGGATCGTGTCGATGTCCTCGATGCGCAGCAGCAGGCGGCCGCCGGCCGCACGCGCCAGTTGCTGGTTGAGCAGTGCCGAATAGGCATGGCCGAGATGCAGTTCGCCATTCGGGCTCGGCGCGAAGCGGAATGTCAGGAGCGTCATCTCACAAGCGGCAATCGGGTTGTGCAGCGGTTTTGCCAATTGCTACCGTGAGGTCGGTTCAGGAACAAGAAAACATGCAACGCATCGCGACACTGGACGATATTGCGCGCGGGCTGGATGCGCTTTGCGCAATCGATCCGCGCCTGGAAAAGGTGCGCGGCATGGCCGGCGAGGTGCCGCTGCGGCTGTCGGAGCCCGGCTTTCGAAGCCTGGCCTCCATTATCGTTTCGCAACAAGTATCCCGTGCGAGCGCCGATTCCATTTTCGGCCGGCTGGTGAAACTGGTCGATCCGCTAACGCCGCAGGCGATCCTTGCCGCCGGCGAGGACATGTTTCGTGAGGCTGGGCTGTCGCGGCCGAAGCAGCGCGGTCTGATCGCGGTTGCGCAGGCCGTGGTTGAGGGGCTCGACCTGCATCACCTCTGTTCGCTCGACGCCGAAGAGGCGATCGCGGCTATGATCGCGGTGCCGGGCATCGGCCCGTGGACGGCGGAAGTCTATCTCCTGTTTGCCGCCGGCCACCCCGATATTTTCCCCGCGCGCGACGTCGCGCTGCAGAGCGCGGTTGGCCACGCGCTCGGCATAGAGCCGCGTCCGCCGGAGAAAACGCTGATCGCCCTGGCCGAATCATGGAGCCCGTGGCGAGGCGTCGCATCGCGGCTTTTCTGGTCCTATTATCGCGAAACCAGGGGCCGGGACGCAGCACCTCCGGCCTGAAACCGTAAAAAAGCATGAAAATCCTGCATTTTTGCCGCGTTTGGCTGATGACAATCCGCTTCACATCCCTGTCATGTCGGGCTTACAGTATCCGCGCCGATCGGTTCTAGAACGAGGAGGTCAACAAGGTGACGGTTGCCGTATCTCCGGATGGGCTTCCTGCGCTGGTGCTGAATGCGGATTACCGTCCGCTCAGCTATTACCCCTTGTCGCTCTGGTCCTGGCAGGACGCCATCAAGGCGGTGTTCCTCGACCGGGTCAACATCGTCGCCGAATACGAGCATGCGGTGTCTTCGCCGACCTTTTCGATGAAGCTGCCCAGCGTCGTCAGCCTGAAGGCCTATGTGAAGCCGTCGAGGCACCCGGCATTCACCCGCTTCAACGTGTTCCTGCGCGACCGCTTCCAGTGCCAGTATTGCGGCACGCCCGAGGATCTGACCTTCGACCACGTCATCCCGCGCCATCGCGGCGGGGCGACGACGTGGGAGAATGTCGTGGCCGCCTGTTCACCCTGCAATCTGAGGAAGGGCGGCATGATGCCGGCGCACGCCAAGATGTGGCCGCTGCAGAAGCCCTACCAGCCGACCGTGCACGACCTGCACAACAATGGCCGGCTGTTCCCGCCCAACCATCTGCATGAAAGCTGGATGGATTATCTCTACTGGGATGTGGAGTTGGAGCCGTAGGGATTGGCCCGATCGGCCTTGCCAGGGCAATCGCCGATGTCAGGTGCTGCCCCTCATCCGGCTGCCGCCACCTTCTCCCCGTATTGTGACGGGGAGAAGGGAATTGGCTGCAAATCTGGCGCCCTTTTTTCAGCGTTCGGGATTGGCGAAACCATCGATGACTGCGTCTTTCTCCCCGTCACTACACGGGGAGAAATGCCCGGCAGGGCAATGAGGGGCGGTGCCAACATTTAGAGACTGGCCGCATGGCGCGACCTCGCACTTGATTAGTCGCGCGCCAGCGCGCCGCGGAAGGCGATGGCGGCGAGGATGAAGCTGGCGATGGCGTTCCAGCCGGCCAGCGACAGGCCGAGGATACGAAGGGCTGCCTTGTCGCAGGATGGCGGCACGAATTTGTCGAGCGCGTCGAGCACGCCCTTGCCGCCGGTGTCGACCGGGCCGGCGCCGGCCGTGCAATCGGCCGGGCCCTGCCACCAGGCCCATTCGACGCCCGAATGATAGACGCCGAGATAGAGGCCATAGAGCATCAGCAGGCCGCCGACGGCAAGCAGGCCGCGCGTCAGCCATGCGGGCGCGCTAAGCATCGAGGCAATCACCGCCAGCAGCATCAGCGGGGCGCCGATATAATAGGGCGCGCGCTGCTCCAGGCACAGATGGCAGGGGATGTAGCCGCCTATGTGCTGGAAGGCGAGCGCGGAGCCGACCGTGGCGGCCATGGCGACGGCGAGAAACAAAGCGGTGCGCGTCCGCTGGCGTCCGGTATCGGCTGTCATCGTGGCTGTCATGTTTCGTCCGTTGAATTCGCCGTCCGCCGGCATAGTCCTGACCCACCGCCCGCCTTGGGCGGTCAGAAGGCGTATTTGACGACGATATAGAGCAAAATCAGGGCAGCGGCGCCGGCGCCGACGATCAATCCCAAACGCTTCTCGATGAATTCCTTGATCTCTTCGCCATAGCGGCGCAGCAGCCAGGCAAGAAGCAGGAAACGAGCGCCACGCGCCAGGATGGCGGAGACGATGAAGACGAAAAGATTGACGTGGAGGGCGCCTGCCAGAATGGTGACCACCTTGATCGGCGGCAGGTGGGCGGCACCCGATGTGACGAGCAGCACCAGCATCAGCCCGGTGCCGGCCGACTGCCACCTCTCGAACGCGTCAAGGCCGCCAAAGTGCTCCAGCATCGGCCGTGCTATCGTGTCGTAGGCATAGTAGCCGATCAGCCAGCCGGCAATGCCGCCCAGCACGGACGCAACGGTGGCGGTCAGCGCGTAGCGATAGGCGCGTTCGGGCCGCGCCAACGCCATGGGCAGGTACAAGACGTCGGCAGGTATGAAAAACACCGAGCTTTCGACGAAGGCGATGAAGGCCAGCCACCATTCGGCGGATTTGCGGGCCGCCAGCGACAAGGTCCAGTCGTAAAGTCCGCGAAGCATCGGCTCTCCTGGATGCAGGTTGCCACACGCAACGCGCTTTGATGCGCGTCTGTCTAGAAAGATTTTCCGCGCCGTACAATGGCAGGAGCTTCACGAAACAGAAAGGCGGGCTTTTGCCGCAAGCAGGGCACGGCGGCGCATTTGGCCAGTTGACGAACAGGCCTCCAACCGTATAGTCCGCGCCCATCCAGGCCTTTGGGCCTGAGCCCCTATGGCGGAATTGGTAGACGCGCTCGACTCAAAATCGAGTTCCGCAAGGAGTGCTGGTTCGATTCCGGCTAGGGGCACCATTTTTGATCTCACGCCAGTTCGCTTCGCTCACGGGCTCCGATGGGGCGGCCTGACCGGCCGACGGGCGGTCGCCCTTGCGAACCCTCCGGGTTCGAACAGTGCCTCGACAAAGACCCAGCGGCGGCTGCTGCGAATGACAGCGATAGCGCCAATCAGCGGCGGCCGGTAGCCCCGCTCTACGTGCTCTCAGGCCGCCGCACGGTGTTCTTCACGGGCAGCTTCCCACACTTCGCGGGCCGCGTCGGCGTTCATGACCGCGATCCCCAATCCCACCGCCAAATCGGGCCACGCGGAATGCCAGAGCAAGGCCGTGACGAACCCTGCGGCAATAATGGCGATGTTGGCCAAGGCGTCGTTGCGGGCCGACAGGAAGGCCGCCTTTGTGAGGCTGCCGCCACGATGCCGGTGCGCGGCCAGCATGTAGGCACAGGACAGGTTGACGGCGAGGGCGCCAAGTCCCGCCAAGGTCAAGGCGATGGGCTGCGGCGGCACCGGCACGTTGAACTTCTCCCAAGCCGTCCAGAGCGTTGCCAGACCCGGCATGAGAAGGATGAGCGCCAATGCCATCCCCACCCGCGCACGGGAGCGCACAGACCACCCAAGTGCGAGCAGGATAAGGAGGTTCACGGAAGCATCTTCAAGAAAGTCGATGCTGTCGGCGAACAGGGACACTGATCCAATGGCGAGCGCCACAGCGAACTCGATCCCGAAATAGGCAAGATTGAGAAGCGCGACGATGAGGACGATGCGGCGAAGGTTCATCTTCTGGCAGTATCCGAAACCAGTGTGTGGAGCTACAGCTTCGCGGTTTCCAAGGAAAGCCCCTGCTCGTTCCGGGTCCCGGCCGATGGGCGGTTGCCCTTGCGACCTTTTGCGTTCGAGCCGCGCCTCGAACACGGACTTAGCGCATATTCCCCGTATGGCCTTGGGAATACCGTCCCGGTTGCGGCCACACCGTCAGGCCGTGCGGCTCTGAGCCAACCCGAAACTTGGTCACCGCGCCCGATGTCGTGTCGATCATGTAGGCGGCACTGTCGAAGCGGCCGGACAGCCATAGTTGTTTGCCGTCGGCGCTGACATTGCCCATGTCGGGGCTGCCGCCGCCGGGGATCGGCCATTGCGTGACGACCGCGCGGGTGGCGAAGTCGATCACCGTCACGCTGCCCGGTCCCTTTGCCTGGCCCTGCTCCATCTTGTGCGAGCCCCGGTTCGAGACATAGAGCCGCTTGCCGTCGCGGCTGACGACGAAGCCATGGGCGCCGATGCCGGTCGGGATGAAGCCGATCTCCTTGAAACTGTCGCCATCGACGAGGAACACGCCGTCATTCATCATGTCGGCGACGTAAAAAACCTTGCCGTCGGGCGAGAGGCGGATGTCCTGCGGCATGCCCATTTTCGAGAAGTCGAGATGGCCAAGCACCTTCTGGTTCTTCAGGTCGATCTTTGCCAATCCGCCATTGCCGTATTCGCAGGTGAAGATCGCGTAGGCCCCGTCGACCGAGAATTCGGCGTGGTTGATGCCGGGGCAAGTGGGCGTCGGCAGGCTCGACATTAGCGCCATGGTGTGAGGATCGCGGAAATCGAGCCGCTCCAGGGCTTCGTCGACGACGATGGCCGCGCCCGGCATGAAATACAAATTGTAGGGATCGTCCACGGCGATCTGCGGGCCGGGCTTGCCGGTCATCGGGTCGATCGGCGTCAGGCTGCCGTTCTTGCCGGTGCCATTGTTGGCGACCCAGAGCGTCTTCAGGTCCCAGGACGGCACGACGTGCTGCGGTTTGCTGCCGACCGGGAACCTGTCGACTTCCTTGAGTGTCATGGTGTCGATCACCGTGACGCTGTTGGAGGAGCGGTTCGGCACATAGACGCGCGGCAGTGCACCCAGCGTGGCCGGGCCGAGATGGCTGGCGGCGGTGTGGCTGTAGATGTTGATGGACGGCGCGGGCTCGCTGCAATCCTCGGGACAGCTATCGGCCCAGGCGCGGACAGGCAGCAGCGCAAGCAGCAAAAAGGCCGCACGGGGACCGGCGTGACGCAAAAAGGTTCTGATCATCAGGATGGCTTGTCGTGAAGGCCGGCCGAAATTGCCGCGCCGACCCATAGCTGGTGTCTTGCCGTTGATCCAGGGGCTATCGCCGTCCCAGCAAACTCTTCACGCGGTTGCGCAGCAGGCGGGCCATGTTGCGGGTCTCGCGGTAGAGATGCAACTGCGAGGCTGCCTGGCGGGCGAGGCGGTCGGCATCCGGAGTCAGCCCGATCACCAGCGAGCCCATCGGCTTGCGCTCGCTCCACAGCCGGCTCATCACCGGATGGTCGGGCACGGCGCAGGAATCGGTCATCATAATGTTGGGGTCGTCGAGATGCTGCCTGGTCACCTTGATCATCAACAGCGTGCCCGGCGAATAGGTCGCCAGCGTCTCGTCATAGGCGGTCTTCCAGGTGTAGGCGACGCCGGCCTCGACGAAGACGACCAGGCAGGCGATCGTGCGGCCGTCCAGCGTCAGCGAATGGATGCGGCACATGTCGTGCTCGGCCAGCCGGTGCACGGCTTCGCGGGCAAAGGCGGCGCGGTAGCGGTCGATGGCCATGGCGGTGCGCTCGCGGCCCTTCCAGCCGGCGGCTTCCAGCGTCAAAAAACTTTCGATGGCGTGGCGGATTTCGTCCGGTCCCCGCGCCACGACATGTTCCAGCCTGCCGAGATCCCCCAGGCGCCGCTTTAGGCGGCGGAATTCGCGGTAGTGGTGCGCGCGCAGCGATGCCTTCAGATACGCCTCGCCGTCGAGCGTACTTTCGAGCACCGGCCGGTCCGCCTTGCCGGTGGTGACCATCGTCAGGCCGCGCGTCTCGGCAACGGTGGCCAGCACGCTGGCCAATGGGCCGTCGAGGCGCATGTCGGGCAGCACGAAGACCTTCGGCAGCTTGAGATGCGGCCGCGACAGCATGCCGAAGAAATCCTCGACGACGCCGATCGGGTCGTCGTGGTCGACCAGCGGTGTGCCGATCGGGCCGAACGGGCTCGACCAGGTGCGCATCACCGGAACGCCGAGCGGCACGGCCGGCCTTTCGACCGAGAACGGCACCAGCAGGCGCAGCCGGTTGCGGTATTCGTCGCCGTCGCGGATCACCGCCAGCTTGACCTCGCGATCTTCCAGCCGGGGCATGGCCGGCGCAAGAAAGCGCGGGTTGAAGAAGACGTTGGGCTCGATCGTGCGGGTGCACAGAAAGTCGAGTTCCTCGACCAGCTCGAAGCCGGCCGAAGCCGGATAGATCGCCAGCTTGCGCAGCGGCCGGTTGCTGGCGAGGATCTCGAGATGCGCCGGATCGGCGTCGCGCGCCAGGCCGGCAAGGCCGGACACCATGGCGCCGGCCGGACCGCCGCTGGTTTCCTCGATCAGCGGGATGGCGGCCATCAGGCATCTCCCTTGGCGGCGGGCACGAAGATCAGCATGACGATGCCGAGCTTGCGCCAGACGGTGAAGGACAGGGCGCTGGCCTCGAAGACCATGGCGAGGCTGGTGGCGATCGCCGCCCCCCACAGGCCGAAGAACGGGATCAGCACCACGTTGAGACCGATGTTGAAGGCCAGCGTCATGGCATAGACGGCGGCGCAGATGTTCTGGTTGCCGCTCATCGTCAGAAGGCTTTCGCACGGGCCGACGGCGGCGCGCGCCACGACGCCGAACACCAGCAGGAACAACAGCGGATAGCCGGCGGTGAATTCCGGGCCGAACAGAACCAGCATCGGTTCGCCGAGCGCCAGCACCAGCAGCGCCATCAACAGCGACGGCCAGAACGTCCACGACACGGTCTCGCGGGCGAAGGCGGCGAGCTTTTCCGGTTCGCCATGGGTGAACTGCGCATAACGCTGGGCAACGCCGGCCTTGACGGAGAAATAGACGAAATGCACCAGCGCCAGCGTCTTGACGGTGGCGAAATAGACGGCGACGTCATTGGGCTGGAGATAGGCGCCGACCATCAGCACGTCGGCGTTGGTGAGCAGGAAGAAGAAGCTTTCGACCAGGAAGATCGGCAGCGAGACGATGAACCACTCGGCGAAATGCACCTTCATCGGCCCGGACGGGATATTCCTGCCCATGCGCGTGGTCACGCCGATGAGCTGGCCGAGCGTGGTGGCGTAGGTGGCGGCGATCGAGGCGAAGATCGCTGTCCTGGCGTCGGGCGCATAGCCCATTGCCAGCATCAGCGCCATCAGCGCCAGGATCAGCACCGGCCGCACCAGATAGGTCGGCGACAACGCAAACAACGCCCAGGAATTGGCGCGTGACTGGCCTTGCAGCAGATCGCCCATGGCGATCATCGGCAGGCAGAACAGGCCGAGGATGAAGGGCATTACATAGTAGCTCTCGATCCAGTTCGCGCACAGCCAGACGCCCAGTGCGCCAAGCCCGGCGATCGCGGTCGAGGCAATCAGCACGAACAGGCGGCTGGCGACCACGATGCCGCGCAGTTCGGCGAGCATGTTGCGTTCGCGGTATTCGGGGATGAAGCGGATCACCGAAGTGTGGAAGCCGAGGCAGGCGAGGTTGCCGACGATGACCATCGTCACCCAGACGAGGACGAAGATTCCGTATTCGAACGAGCCCATCCAGCGCGCCATCAGCACCTGGCTGATGAAGGCGATGACGGCGCTGACGATGCGGATGGCAAAGGCGATCAGCGACATGCGCCCGGCTTCGCCGCGCTCGTCGGCGGTGAACAGCACCGCATCGATCCGGCCAAGCAGCGGCCCCATGCGCAGCGCCAAGCGCTGCGGCAAGAACCGCCCGGCCGTCGTCGCCGCGGAAAACCGCACCCCGATGTCTCTCCGTTTTCCGCCTCTTTTCAAGCTTTCGATGTATCCGAAACACCTTAAGAAAGGGTGGGCAGGTGCGGGTGCGCCGAGGGGCCAAGGACGGCCGCGTGTGCAAGGTGCGTCATCGTATGCCGGGGCATAATAAAAGGCGAGCGAACGCCGGGGAAGACTGGGGAGCCGGTCGGCGTTTCGCTCGCCCCTCCCCCGCCAAGGGGGATGGCCAGGCACCGGGTGTGTCCGGTGCCGGAGGTGTCGGAGCGTTACATCCCCTTCATGGCGTCGCACGACACGTTCGGGTTCATGTCGGCGAAGGCGCCCGTCGGGTTCTGTTTCCATGCCCAGACGTGCAGTTCGTAGAACGGGCCGAGGCCGTAGCGATTGGGGGCGCTGTTGAAGTTGAACAGCTGGCCTTCGAGCGAGGCCGGGCCCTTCGAGGTGATGTATTCGACCGCTATCAGCTTCAGGCTGCCGTCGGCCGTCGGCTCGTACATCACCGCTTCGGGCTTGGCGACATCGACGGCATCGTCCTTGAGATAGGCGCCGTTGACATAGTGGATGCCCATGGCGCCGCCGGTGATGCCGCTGGCGCAAGGGATGGGGGCATAGCCTTCGGCGGTGGCGGCTGCCACATTTTCGAAGCGGCTGTTGGCTGCGCGCACCTTTTCGGCCAGCGGATTGGCGTCGTGTGCCTGCGCCGCACCGGCCGCGATCGAGATGGCGGCGAAGGCCGCGAAGCGTGTCTTCCAAAGAATTATGGTCATGGTCTTCCGTTCGTTTGTTGACGCTTGAGGCGACGGCGGCCGATGCCGAAACGCCGGTGGCGTGGTTTAAGAATTGGGGACAGTTTTGTCCCTGCCGGCTGTGCGATGGATATGCCGCTTCGGTTGCCGAGCTTTGACCTCCGCGCTAAAAAATTCAGCAAAATCAACGATCCAAAAAGTAATATTGCCAATATTCCTGCGGGGCTTCCCGCTCCGAGAGCCCGATGTCGCGCCTCAGATAGTCGCCTTCCGGGGGCAGGCGCCGCCTTTCAGACAGATACGCAGGCAGCTTCGACGCGAACCGCCATAGACGGCCGAGCACGGAGGTTGGCCGGCCGGTCTTTCCCAGGACAGGTCCGATTCCGCCGAGCGGCAGGCCATCAGGCAGTTCGCCATGGCCGCGAAGGACAGTTTGATGCTCATCATCGTGGCGACCGGACGCAGGATCAGAGGTAAAAGTAAGGGTCAAGAACCCGCACCTCCGTGATCTTGTCGACCGGCAGCGAGTTTTTCTGAGCGGTGCTGCGGATAGCTTCGGGCGTCGGCGCGTCGTAGATGCAGAAGCTGTGCTTCTTGTCGGGCGTGACGAAGGACTGGATCCAGGTGACGCCCTTTTCGGCATTGCGCATGACGACGCCGCCCACCGCAGTGGCGCCGATGTCGGTCATCGGAATGTTGAGGCCGTCCGGAAATGTGCGTTCAATCAGATAGCGAGGCATGGAAGGCTTCCTTTCCATTGGTTCACGCTCGATCGGAGCGCGGCTGGACGTTGACCACGCCGGCCCAGCCCGCGCATCGGAACGATTCCCCATATTGGACGGGACGATTCCCTATATTGGCGTCGTTCTTTGTGGAAAGAGGCACGGCAATGTGTGCAAAGTCACATTGCCGCGCTTTCTTCACGGGCTAGTCGTGAGCGGCCCGCCATGGTGGGAAAACTCCGATCCTGTGAGACGATGACAATGATGCTTCTGGAACGGCAGACGCAGCTGCAGCAGCTGGAGACACTGCTTGGCGATGCAATAGGCGGCCATGGCCGCGTCGCGGTGCTGGCGGGGGAGGCCGGCGCCGGCAAGACGGCGATTGTCGAGGCGTTCGCGGCCCGTGTCGGGCAGAGCGCGGCAATGTTGCGCAGCGCTTGCGAGGATCTGTCGATCCCCGATCCGCTGGGGCCGCTTTACGATCTGGCCCGTGAGGCGCAATGGGCGCTGCCGCGCGCAATCGACGCCCGGCATGGGCAGAGACTGCCGCTGTTTTCCGATGCGCTCGACGCCTTTGCGGCCAAGGGACCGAGCCTGCTGGTGATCGAAGACCTGCACTGGGCCGACGATGCGACGCTCGATTTCGTGCGCTTCCTCGGCCGGCGTATCGCCAACACCCACATCCTGCTGTTGCTCACGGCGCGCACCGACCGCAGCGAGGGACAGATGCGGGTGCGCCGCGCCTTGGGCGAAATCCCGGCCGGCAGCGTGGCGCGCATCGACGTGCCGCTGCTCAGCGAGGCGGCCGTGCTGTCGCTCGCCGATGCGGCCGGCCGCGATGGCGACGCCATCTACCGGGCGACCGCCGGCAATGCCTTCTTCGTCACCGAATTGCTGTCGGCCGAAAACGAAATGGCACTGCCGGCAAGCGTGCGCGACGCGGTGCTGGCGCGGGCCGAGCGGCTGTCGGTTGGCGCCCGGGCCATGCTCGACGCGGTGTCGGTGTTTCCGCGCCGGGCCGACGCCTGGGCCCTGCAGGGCCTGTGCGGCGTCGCCAGCGCCGGCCAGTTGGCCGAGTGTGTCGCCAACGGCCTGCTCGACGATCTGGGCGACGGCTACGCCTTCCGCCACGACATCGCGCGACGCGCCATCGAAATGATGCTGACGACGTCGCACAGGCGGCAGTTCAACCAGCGTGCGCTGGCGGCACTGCTCGAAAATGGCGACGTCTCCACAGGCCGCCTGGTGCATCATGCGGTCGAGGCGCATAATCTGGCGGCGGTGCGCGAACTTGCGCCAATCGCCGCGCGCGAGGCGTCGCGCGTCGGCGCCCATCGCGATGCCGCCGGCTATTACGAGATCGCCTTGCGGCAGGCCGACAGCCTGCCGGTGATCGAGCGCGCCGCGCTCTACGAAAGTCATGCCTTCGAGTGCCATCTCATCGGCAAGATCGACGACGCGCTTGCAGCGCAGGGACAGGCGCGCCGGTTGCATCAGGCAGACGGCAACAGGCTGAAGGAGGGCGACAGCCTGAGATGGCTCTCCCGGCTGAGCGAAATGGGCGATGACCGCGAGGCGGCGGCCGCCTTCGGCGCCGAGGCTGTGGCGATGCTGGAAGCGGCTCCCGCCGGTCCCGAACTCGCCATGGCCTATTCGAACCTTTCGCATCTGGCGATGCTTTCGGAGAGGGTGGAAGACACGCTGTTCTATGGCGAGAAGGCAGCGGCGCTGGCTGCGCGCATGAACCGTCCCGACATCGCCTCGCATGCCCTCAACAATGTCGGCTGCGTCGAGCAGTGGCTCAATCCGGCCGCCGGACGCCTGCGCCTCGACCAAAGCCTTGAAATTGCGCTCCAAGGCAATTTCCAGGAACATGCCGCGCGCGCCTTCACCAACCGCGCCTGTTTCGAGATCACCCAGATGAGCTACGACGCGGCGCGGCCGGTGCTTGAGAGCGGCATCCACTATTGCACCGAAAACGACCTCGGCACCTGGCGCGACTATCTCAGGGGCATGCTGGCCGATGTGCAACTGCGCCAGGGCCAATGGGATGAGGCCGCCGCGACGGCAAGCGATGTCATCGACAATGAGCGGACAACCACCGTGGGCCGGTTTCCGGCGCTGCTGGCACTGGCGAAACTGCGCCTGAGGCGCGGCGATCCCTCGGCCGAGCCGCTGTTCGCCGAAATGGCGCGTCTGGCCGGAAGCGGCGGCGACCTGCAGATGCTGAGCTCTTACGCGGCGCTGATGGCGGAGCAGGCATGGCTGGGCCTGGCCGACAGGCAAGAGGCGCTGGCGCTGATCACCCGCGCCGAAACGCCGGTGCGCTCGCGTGCCCATGTCGGGGAGCTGGCGCTGTGGCGAACATTGCTCTCTCCCGATATGCCGGCCGGCGACACCGCCGACATGGCGA
Source organism: Mesorhizobium sp. L103C119B0 (assembly GCF_000502235.1). Classification (NCBI taxonomy): domain Bacteria; kingdom Pseudomonadati; phylum Pseudomonadota; class Alphaproteobacteria; order Hyphomicrobiales; family Phyllobacteriaceae; genus Mesorhizobium; species Mesorhizobium sp. L103C119B0. The sequence goes on from NZ_AYXE01000015.1 coordinate 95,531, forward strand.
CACCATACCGGCTGCTTCTAGCCGGCGACTGGCGTTCGGCTTCGGCACTCTGGGCCGAATTGAATGCGCCATACGAGCGCGGACTGGCGCTCATCCTCGGCGACGACGAGGGGCAGCGGCTGGCATTGGATATTTTCGACGGCCTGGGGGCAAGGCCGGCAGCCCAGCGCCTGCGCGATATCATGCGCAAGAACGGCGTTGGCGGCATCGCCCGCGGCCCGCGCCGCTCGACGCGCGCCAACCTCGCCGGCCTCACCTTGCGCCAGATGCAGGTGCTGCAGCTGATCGAACGCGGCCTCTCCAACAAGCGGATCGCCGAGCAATTGACGATTTCGCCAAAGACGGTCGATCACCATGTCTCGGCGGTGCTGGGCAAGCTGGATGCGGTGTCGCGCGGCGAGGCGACAGCGACCGCGCGCGATTCGGGGTTGTTGTGAGGTTTTGACGAGGGTTGGACCGAGAGGTCGCGATCCTTCGCGCCCCCCTCTGTCCTGCCGGACATCTCCCCCTCAAGGGGGGAGATTGGCTGTGATCAAGGCTTTCGCCAATTGTCGAAGTTGAAAAGGAAGTGGGGCCCGCAACTGCGTAATCTCCCCCCTTGAGGGGGAGATAGCCGGCAGGCCAGAGGGGGGTGCTGTCCCGCCGACCTAGCCGTCGAAATCAGGCAAACGCGCCGTGGCAGTGCTTGTATTTCTTGCCGGAGCCGCAGGGGCAGGCTTCGTTGCGGCCGATCTTGCCCCAGGTCGCCTGGTTGTTCGGATCGCGGTCTTCGGGAGCGACGATGGCGTTGCTCTCCTGGCGGACCAGAAGTGCGGTCTCGCCGCCCTCGAAATCGTCCTCGCCCGTGGTGCCGTCAATGTGGCTGCCGAACATTTCAGGCGCTTCGGGCGGCGGTGCTTCGGCGGCCTGGCGGACCAGTTCGACGCGCATCAATTGCGCGGTGACGGCCTGGCGCAGATTGCCGAGCAGCGCCTGGAACAGCTCGAACGCCTCGCTCTTGTATTCCTGCAGCGGGTCGCGCTGGGCGTAGCCGCGGAAGCCGACGACCGAACGCAGATGGTCGAGGTTGACGATGTGCTCGCGCCACAGATGATCGAGCGTCTGCAACACCACCGAGCGTTCGACATAGCTCATCACGTCTGGGCCGAAGCGCTCGGCGCGCTCCTTGGCGGCGGCGTCGGCGGCCTTGGTCAGGCGCTCGCGGATGTCGTCCTCGGCAATGCCTTCTTCCTTGACCCAGTCCTCGACCGGCAGGTCGAGATTGAGGAATTCGGCGACCTCGGCCTTGAGGCCGGCGACGTTCCACTGCTCGGCATAGGCGTTTTCGGGGATGTTCTTGGTGACGATCTCCTCGATGACGCCTTCGCGCATCTCGGCGATCGTCTCGGACAGGCCTTCGCCGTCCATCAATTCGATGCGCTGCTCGAACACCACCTTGCGCTGGTCGTTCGAGACGTCGTCGTATTTCAACAGGTTCTTGCGGATGTCGAAGTTGCGCGCTTCGACCTTCTTCTGCGCCTTTTCCAGCGCCTTGTTGATCCACGGATGGATGATGGCCTCGTCTTCCTTGAGGCCAAGCTTCTGCAGCATGCCGTCCATGCGCTCGGAGCCGAAGATGCGCATCAGATCGTCCTGCAGCGACAGGAAGAATTTCGAACGGCCGGGGTCGCCCTGGCGGCCGGAGCGGCCGCGGAGCTGGTTGTCGATGCGGCGCGATTCATGGCGCTCGGTGGCCAGCACGTAGAGGCCGCCGGCGGCCAGCGCCTTTTCCTTCAGGCGCTCGACATCGGCAATGATTTCCTTTTCGCGCGCCTCGCGCTCGGGACCAGCAGGCATGTCGCCCAGTTCGTCCTCGATGCGCATCTCGGCGTTGCCGCCGAGCTTGATGTCGGTGCCGCGTCCCGCCATGTTGGTGGCGATGGTGATGGCGCCGGGCTTGCCGGCCTGGGCGACGATGGCCGCTTCGCGCTCGTGATGGCGGGCGTTCAGCACTTCGAAATCCTTGAACCCTTCCTTGCGCAGGCGCTCGGCCAGTTGCTCGGATTTTTCAATGGAGGTGGTGCCGACCAGCGTCGGCTGGCCCTTGGCGCGCGCTTCCTTGATCTCCTTGACGATCGCCTTGTACTTCTCCTCGACCGTCCGGTAGACCTCGTCGTCCTCGTCCTTGCGGATGACCGGCAGATTGGTCGGGATCTCGGTGACTTCGAGGCCGTAAATGTTGCCGAACTCCTCGGCCTCGGTCAGCGCCGTGCCGGTCATGCCGGACAGCTTCTTGTAGAGGCGGAAATAGTTCTGGAAGGTGACGGAGGCCAGCGTCTGGTTTTCCGGCTGGATCGCCACATGCTCCTTGGCTTCGAGCGCCTGGTGCAGGCCTTCCGAATAGCGGCGTCCCGGCATCATGCGGCCGGTGAATTCGTCGATGATGACGATCTCGTCGTTGCGGACGATGTAGTCCTTGTCCTTCTGGAACAGCCGGTGCGCCTTCAGCGCGTTGTTGACGTGGTGGACGATGGCGACGTTCTCGACGTCATAGAGCGACTCGCCCTTGAGCAGGCCGGCCGCGCGCAGCAGGTTTTCCAGCTTCTCGGTGCCTTCCTCGGTGAAGATCGAGGTCTTCTGCTTCTCGTCGATCTCGTAGTCGGCCGGGCCGAGCTGCAGCATGAAGGCGTCGATGGTGTTGTACATTTCCGAACGGTCCTCGAGCGGACCGGAAATGATCAGCGGCGTGCGCGCCTCGTCGACCAGGATGGAATCGACTTCGTCGACGATCGCGTAATTGTGGCCGCGCTGCACCATCTGCGCGCGCTCATACTTCATGTTGTCGCGCAGATAGTCGAAGCCGAGCTCGTTGTTGGTGGCATAGGTAACGTCGGACGCATAGGCGACGCGGCGTTCCTCGTCGGACAGGCCATGGACGATGACGCCGACCGAAAGGCCGAGGAATTTGTAGACGCGGCCCATCCATTCGGAGTCGCGGGTGGCGAGATAGTCGTTGACGGTGACGACATGGACGCCCTTGCCGGCAAGCGCGTTGAGATAAACGGGCAGGGTGGCGACCAGGGTCTTGCCCTCGCCCGTGCGCATTTCGGCGATGCCGCCATTGTGCAGCACCATGCCGCCGATCAGCTGCACATCGAAGGGGCGCATGCCGAGCACGCGGCGGGATGCCTCGCGGACGGTGGCGAAGGCCGGCACCAGCAGGTCATCGAGCGTAGCGCCGTTGGCGATATCCTGGCGGAATTTTTCCGTGCGGGCCTGAAGCTCGGCGTCGGACAGCGCCCGCATCTCGTTTTCCATGGCGTTGATCGCCTCGACACGCGGCCGGGTCGATTTTACGCGACGATCGTTGGAGGAACCGAAAACCTTACGGGCGAGACCGCCGAGACTGACCATCCGATGGTCCTTTCGATAGAATTCTCAATTTTGAGATGAGCGCCGGCCGGCCCCATCAATTCCGCGTGAAACGCGGACAAACACAAAAAGCGCCCGGAAAACGGTTCTGGACGCAAAGTCGTTGGACAGATAAGAGGGGGCTCAACTGATGTCAACGCCGCGTTAGCCCTATGGGCAGCGCCAAATTCCGCCACAATCCGGCTGATCTGCAAGCCCTACCAATCCCCCCTTGGAGTTAATCTTGATGTCCTTACTGTTTCGCCGTGCGTCGCTCGCCAGCCTTGGCTTGGCTTTCGGCCTGTCGGCCCTGTCGCTGTCTCCGCTGATGGCCCAGGAAGCCGCTCCCGCCCCGGCCGATGCCGCAGCAGCGCCGGCGGCAGCCCCCGTCGATCCGAACGCCGTCATCGCTACCGTCAATGGCCAGAAGCTGACCGAGGCGGACCTTGGGCTTGCCGAGGGCGAGCTGTCGCAGCAGTTCTCGCAGTTGCCACCCGAGCAGCGCCGCGCCGCCGCCCTTTCGGCGGCCATCGAAATCCGCGTCATGGCCGCCCAGGCGGTCGCTACCGGGCTCGACAAGGATCCCGAATTCCAGCGCCGCATGGCGTTCCTGCAGCAGCGCGCGCTGCATGGCGAGATGGTCGAGAAGGGCGTCGTCGACAAGGTTACCGATGCCGAGGTGCGCGCCCGCTACGACCAGGAAATCGCCAGCACGCCGCCGGTCAATGAGATTCATGCCCGTCACATCCTCGTGAAGACGAAGGAAGAGGCCGAGGCGATCATCAAGCAGCTCGATGGCGGCGCAGACTTCCAGAAGCTCGCCAACGAGCATACCAGCGATCCCTCGGGCAAGACCAATGGCGGTGATCTCGGCTGGTTCGGCCCGGGGCAGATGGTGCCGGAATTCGACAAGGCGGCAGTTGCGCTCGAAATCGGCAAATACACCAAGGAGCCGGTGCAAACGCAATTCGGCTGGCATGTCATCAAGCTCGAGGACAAGCGCACCAAACAGCCGCCGGCCTTCGACGACGTCAAGGACCAGGCCAAGCAGGCGGTGATCCGCGACAAGTATTTCGCACTGGTCAAGCAGCTGCGCGGCGCCGCCAAGGTCGAAATCCCCGACGCCAATCTGAAGAAGGCCGTCGACACGATGGAAGCCGGCAAGTAAGGCCGGCACCGAAAAAACATGCAAAGGGCGCCGTTCGGCGCCCTTTTCAATTGCGGGAGATGCCTGACATCACATAGCGGACAGTGGCACGGATTGTCGCCTCATCTTCGTCCAGCCGGTTGGTCAAAAGGTGTTTCCAGGCATAGGAAGCGATGAGGTCGGCGACCAGCGCTGCGTCGATATCGGCCGCAACCTCGCCGCGCGCCTTGGCGCGCTCGATGATCCGAGCGGTGTGGGACACGCGCCCATCGGCATAGCCAGTCAGGGCCGCGGCCGCCGCTTCGTCCGACTGGGCCTCGGCGATCAGCGAGCGGAATACGCTGCCCGAGGATGTGTCGCGCCAATGCGCGAAGAGGTTCCTCAGGAAACCGACGAGGTCGTCTTCGAGACTGCCGGTATCGGGGACGTCGACACGCTTTTGCCGCTTGTAGACCTCTAACAGCAAGGCCGCCTTGCTCGGCCACCAGCGATAGATCGTGGGTTTGCCGGCGCGCGCCCGCCGCGCCACGGCCTCTATGGAGAAGCCGGCATAGCCGGCCTCGACCAGCACCGCCTCCGCGGCCTCGAGAATGGCCTCGGCGCTGTCTGGGTTGCGCCGCGCCCCGATCGATCTGCGCGCCGGATCCTCGCCCATGTCTGTCCTCGCCAACAATCTCGCCGGCAATCCTGGCCAACAATCTCGCCGGCAATATAGGTGAGCTGGCAGGCAAACGAAACGGCCCGTTTCCAGCGCTTGTAGAAGCAGGCCTCACGTTCGCCCTGCGCGGGGATTTTCAGTTCATCGCTTGCGAGGTTTCCGAGGCGATCCGCCACTGGCCGTCGCTCTTCACCAGCCCAAGCGTGACGCGTGCCTTGCCGGTCATGCGCGCCGCCGATTTGTCTTTCGACATATAGTCGTAGCTCATCGCGAACACGGCTTCGGCGCGGTTCTCGCCCTGCCGCGTCACATTGAGGCTGCCGGGCTCGAGACTGAACGACCAGGATGCAAATTGCGCGAACCAGTCCGTCTTGAGCTTGACGACGGCGTCGCTGTCATAGCGCGTGCCGAAGATGGTGGCGGAAGGCGCATAGAGCCGCTTGACGGTCTCGCCGATCGCCGCGGCATCGGGCGCAAGATAGTCGTCGCGCAGGAATTTCTCGATTGCGGTCTTGTCGTCGCCTACAGACCGTTCGAGTGCCGCAACCTTTGTTTCGGGCGCCGGGGGGACGGCGGGCTTCGGCTGTGCAACCGTTTCGCCGCCGGGCACAAACTCAAACCGTTCGAGCAGCGAACCCTGTTCCCATGGGCGCTGTCCCTCGCGGGTTTCGGAGACCACGTCGCGGCGCACCGCGATCATCATGTCGTTGATGCTCTGGCCGGGCTCGGCCATGTGTCGCAGCAGGGCGGCGGCGAACGGCGAATTGCGCCCGGTGCCGTCCATGGCGACAGCGCCTGGCGCCGTCGAGAAGGCGATGAAGGAGCCGCGCGTCGAATCGAACTGCGCCAGACCGGCAAGCGCCGTTGCCGAGCGCGTGGTGGCGGTGCGGCTCAGGCTGCGGGCAAAGGGATTGTTGCGGCAGGCGTCAAGGAAAACCAGGCTGACCTTGGTCTGCTGCTCCATGATGTCGAGGACTTCGTCGATCGGCACGGCTTCGAGCTGCAGCTTGACCGGCATGTCGAGCCGGGCGTCGACCGGCACGATGTAGTTGCGCCCTTCCACCTGCAGGCCGTGGCCGGCGTAATAGAAAAGCCCGACGCCCGCACCTTCCAGCGCATCGGAAAATTCGCCGATCTTGCGCTCGAGTTCGCGCTTGCCGAGATCGTTGCCCTCGATGACGTGGAAGCCGATCGAGCGCAGCTTGCCGGCAATATCGAGCGCATCGTTGACCGGATTGGTGAGCGTGCCGGCTTCGGCATAGGTGCCATTGCCGATGACCAGCGCCACGCGCCGTTCCGGCTGCGCATCGGCGCTCAGGAGCAAAAGCCCCATAAACGCCACCGCCAAGATCACCAGCCTGCCCATGGCCGATATCATAACGCCATGGGCCCCGCCGACGCCAACGGATTTGAAATGCAAGCTTAATCCCTGGTGGCTTGCCCACAGCGGCGGCCAAGAAAACGCCCTTGCGCCGGGCCGTGCTATCGGGCAAACCGGCCTTCGCCTAGCGTTTTTCCGTCGCCCGAGGTCCCCAATGTCCGCAACGATTTCGCCGCTCGCGCCGAAGAAATATCCCAAAATGCCTGCCATTGAGGGCGTGCGCATCGCCACCGCAGAGGCCGGGATCAAGTACAAGAACCGTACCGACCTCTTGGCCATGGTCTTCGATGCCGGCACAGCGGTTGCCGGCGTGTTCACGAAGTCGAAATGCCCCTCGGCGCCGGTCGACTTCTGCCGCGAGAACCTTGGCGCCGGCAAGGCGCGGGTGCTTGTGGTCAATTCCGGCAACGCCAACGCCTTCACCGGCAAGAAGGGCCGCGCCTCCACCCAACTGACCGGCGAGGCCGCGGCCAAGGCCGCAGGCTGCACGCCAGGCGAAGTGTTCCTCGCTTCTACCGGGGTAATCGGCGAGCCGCTCGACACCACCAAATTCAGCCATTTGCTGGCCGGACTGGTCAAGGACGGCAAGCCGGATCTGTGGACCGAGGCGGCAAAGGCCATCATGACCACCGACACCTATCCGAAAGTGGCGACAGCGACGGTCAAGCTTGGCGACACCGACGTCATCATCAATGGCATCTCCAAGGGCGCCGGCATGATCGCGCCCGATATGGCGACTATGCTGTCCTTCATCGCCACCGATGCGCCGATCGCCGCCCCCGTGCTGCAGGACTTGTTGTCGCGCGGCACGGCCAAGACCTTCAACGCCGTCACCGTCGACAGCGACACCTCGACCAGCGACACGCTGCTGTTGTTCGCCACCGGAGCCGCTGCCGAGCGCGGCGCGCCCGCCATCAGCGATCCCAAGGATGCGCGTCTCGGCGCGTTCCGCCGGGCGCTGGGCAAGGTGCTCAAATCGCTGGCGCTGCAAGTGGTGCGCGACGGCGAGGGCGCCCGCAAGCAGGTCGAAGTCACCGTTACCGGCGCCAAATCGGCGCGCTCGGCCAAGCGCATCGCGCTGTCCATCGCCAATTCGCCGCTGGTCAAGACGGCGGTTGCCGGCGAGGACGCCAATTGGGGCCGCGTCGTCATGGCCGTCGGCAAGGCCGGCGAGCCGGCCGATCGCGACCGGCTGTCGATCTGGTTCGGCGACAACCGTCTGGCGCATGAGGGCGAACGCGACCCGGGCTACTCCGAGGAAGCGACCTCGGCCTATATGAAGCGCGACGACATTCGCATCCGCGCCGATATCGGTATCGGCCGCGGCAAGGCGACGGTGTGGACCTGCGACCTCACCAAGGAATATGTCGCCATCAATGGCGATTACCGGAGCTGATGGAGTTGGCTTCCAGGCATCCGGCAAGCATGCTGGCCATCGTGCGCCGCTACGAGGCTGCGGGGTTTCGCGCCTGGCCGGCGGCGGCCGTGCATTATGACGGCACCTGGGTGGTGCGGCTGACAGCCGGCCATCCGGCCAAGCGGCTGAACTCGGTCAACCCGCTCGATCCCGGCGACACCCAGCACATTGCCGAGCGCATCGGCCGCGCCAGCCGGCGCTTCGACGCCTATGGCAGGCCGCTGACCTTCCGCATCTCGCCGCTGTCGGGGCCGGACCTGGCCAAGCATCTCGACAATGAGGGCTGGAGCACATTCGACGAATCCCTGGTGATGCGGCTGCCGCTGGCGGACGCGCAACTGGCGCCGGCCATGGACCAGATTCCGCTGAAGGATATCAGCCGCTTTCTCGGCGCGTCGCTCAAGGTCAGCGGCTCGGATGCATCGCTGCGGCCCGGTCTTTCGGAAATCATCGGCGCTATCCAACCCGAAGTCGGGCTGTTTGCGCTGGAGGAAGGGGCCGACCCTCTGGCGGTGCTGATCTGCGTCCATGACGGCGATCTTGCCGGCCTGTTTGAGATCGCCACCGCCAAGTCGGCGCGCAATCAGGGCCATGGCCGCAACCTGATCCTGTCGGCGCTGAAGTGGGCGAGGCTGCGTGGCGCTCGCGAAGCCTGGCTGCAGGTCGAGGCCAGCAATGCGCCGGCGCTGGCGCTCTATCACTCGCTGGGCTTCGACGAAGTCTATCGCTACCACTATCGCCGGCCGCCGGGCGCATGAGCGAGATCACCGGCAAACGCCTGCTGCTGGTCGCCGCGTGCGCGCTGGTCGATACCGATGGCCGCGTGCTTCTGGCGCAGCGGCCCGAGGGCAAACAGCTTGCCGGCCTGTGGGAATTTCCCGGCGGCAAGGTAGAGCCAGGCGAGACGCCGGAACAATGCCTGATCCGCGAACTGCAGGAAGAAATCGGCATCGAGACCGACATTCCTTGCCTGGCGCCGCTCACCTTCGCCAGCCATTCCTATGATGATTTCCATCTCCTGATGCCCCTGTTCGTCTGCCGCCGCTTCCGCGGCATCGCGCAGCCCAGGGAAGGGCAGGCGTTGAAATGGGTGCGGCCAAAGCAGATGCGCGACTATCCCATGCCGCCGGCCGACGCGCCGCTAATCCAGTTCCTCATCGACCTGTTGTGATACAAAGCCATTTCGCGGTCTGATCTAGCCAGCGTTAATGGAAGATTTATCTCGTCGTGAAAAATTGCGGCAAAGCGGGTTCGCGGGGAGCGATTGCATGAGCCTCGACAGGGAATGGGACTCGATCCGGCCAGATCGCAGCTTTCGCGCCGCCGGCGTCGGCTTATTGCGCGTCACGCTGTTGTTCGGCTCGGCCGCAGTGGCGCTGGCGCTGATCGCGGTCCCCGTGCTGGACAACCAGACGCGATCATCCAGCCGCGATGCTCTTGCAGGCGGTCTCGACCCGATGAGCACGGGTTCGATCGGCTCGCGGGCCACCTATACTCTGCGCAGAAGCGTGCTGCAGCCCTCACCGAGCTCAGTCTGCATCATCCGCGCCGACGGCCAACGCAGCGGCGACTGCTGACCAACAAGGTCGACACCAGCTTGAGAACTTCCTCAACGCAGGCCCATTTCACAGCCTGTTAAGCTTGTGCCGTTAACCTTTCTTAACAGGTCGGCGATATGGTCGGGGATGAGAGGGATCGACGATCATGAAGCCATTGCTGCGCCGATTTTTGCAGGACGAAACAGGCGCCACGGCCATTGAATATGGCCTGATCGTTGCGGTGCTGTCGCTTGCCATCGTCGGGGGTGTCGGCAAGGCCAGCAATGCGATCCAGTTTCTGTTCAGCGACAACAACAGCAGGCTCGCAAACGCCTTCGCCGAGCACTGATCCGGAGCGCCGTCACCGCCCGCCGGGGTTTTCCAGTATCGTCTTCAGCGAGACCTTCGCCGAACCCGGTTTCAAGGGCTTTTGCTGCGAGGCATCGGGCGCCCAGCCCGACATCCAGACGATGGAAAAGCTTGCCCTGATGCGGCCATCAGCGTCCGAAAAGCGTTCGGCATAGATTTCGGCGGCACGGGTAAAAAGCTTTCGCGCTCCCGGTCGCCGGCTGCGATCAGTCAGCGCGCTGGTTTCGCCCATCGCCCTGAGATCGGCAATGAGGTCGAAGAGGGTATCGTAGCGGACGGTCACCGTTTCGACGTCGGCCACCGGCAGCGCCAGTCCGGCGCGCTGCAGCAGTGCGCCGGCGTCGCGAACATCGGTGAAGGGGATGACACGCGGGCTGGCGCCGCCACAGAGTTCGGTCTCGGCGGCGAGCAGGCTTTCGCGCAATTCGGAAAGCGTGCCGGCGCCGGCAAAGGCGCCGAGGAAAAGCCCGTCGGGCCGCAGAGCGCGGCGGATCTGCACCAGCATGCCGGGAATGTCGTTCATCGCCTGCAACGACAGAAGTGAAACGACGAGGTCGAGGCTTTCCGGCTGGAACGGCACTGTTTCCAGCGGTGCTATCAGCCCTGGCCGGCCGTCCAGAAACGCTGGATCTGCCTCGACGCGCACGATCTCCGCTGCCTTGCCGCTTGCAGCGACCACGTCCGTTGCGTCCGGCGTCTGGCAAAACAGCACCGCGGCCTTGCCGAATTTCCGCTCGACCGCGCCGAGCCGGTCGGCAAGGTCTTCCGCCGCCCGCCGCATCAGAAAATCCGCGCCGGCTACGGGGTGGGCCAGCGCCCTGCGCTTGCGCACCAGCCAAAGTTCAGTATCGATGATCGGCGGCAACGGTAGACATCCCTGTTTGTCCGTCTAGTGATATCCTGGCGCGGACGACAAAACCACGTGGCCGATCCGGTGATGGAGATCAAGAGCCTCGCTCAAACCATGTTGAAACTGGCCATGTTGGACTGGCCGGCGCGGATGCTGTTCCCGCCGGTCTGTGCCGGCTGTCGCAGGCACGTCTCGCAACCCGGCGTTTTGTGCGGTGCCTGCTGGCCGAAACTCAGGCTGCTGGAGCGGCCATGGTGCGCGGTGATGGGCACGCCATTCACGCACGATATGGGCGAGGGATTCCTGTCGGCCGAGGCGATCGCCGATCCGCCGCCGTTCGAGCGGGCGCGGGCGGCCGTGGCCTATTCAGGTGTCGCCCGCCAGATGGTGCAAGGTCTGAAATACCAGGATCGCACCGATCTGGCGCCGTGGATGGCGCGCTGGATGCTGCGCGCCGGCGCTGAGGTAATTGCAGACGCCGATGTCGTCGTACCGGTGCCGCTGCACTGGCGGCGCTTCTTTCGGCGGCAGTTCAACCAGTCGGCGGAGTTGGCAAGGGCGGTTGCGCAGCTTAGCGGGCTGCCTTTCTCGCCCTCGGCGGTCCGGCGCGTCAAGCTCACGCGCCAGCAGGTCGGGCTGGAGCGGCAGGAGCGCGAGGACAATGTGCGCGCCGCCTTCCGTGTGCCTGCGGAAGCCGAAATCGAGATCACTGGGCGCCGCGTGCTTCTGGTCGACGATGTCTACACCACCGGCGCTACCGTGCGCTCGGTCGCCAAGGCGCTGAAGAAGGGCGGCGCCGGAGCGGTCGATGTGCTGACCTTTGCGCGTGTCCTGCCGGGGGACTTTCGGGCCGACGAGTCCGCGACTATATAAGGTCAAAGAAAGGCACGGACCGATGCTCGATGTGACGATTTACACCCGTATGATGTGCGGCTATTGCGCAGCGGCCAAGCGGTTGCTCGACCGCAAGGGCGTCGCCTACACCGAGCATGACGCTTCGTTTTCGCCGGAATTGCGCCAGGAAATGATTTCGCGGGCGCATGGCCGCTCGACCTTTCCGCAGATTTTCATCGGCGACACGCATGTCGGCGGCTCCGACGACCTCCACGAGTTGGAGGCACGGGGGCAGCTGGATAGGCTGCTTGCCAACGGCTCGACGACAAAGAGCGGTTCGTAGCGCCGCTCTATGTCTTTGTTTTTACGCAATTCCGGACGGAAAACCGTTACACACTTTTCCTGGAATTGCTCAAAGAGGACGTGACGATGGGTATTTTCAAGGCGGCGGCGATTCAGATGCGTTCGGGCGAGAGCCCCGAGCGCAACGCGGTCGATCTCGAACGGCTGGTGCGCGAAGCGGCAGGCCTCGGTGCAACCTACATCCAGACCCCGGAAATGACCGGTGCGCTGATCCGCGACAAGGAAGCCAGGGCTGCTTCCTTCACCTTGGAAGACAAGGACATCGTCGTGGCGGCCGCGCGCAAGCTCGCCAGCGAACTCGGCGTCTTCCTGCACATCGGCTCGACCGCCATCCTGCGCACCGACGGCAAGCTCGCCAACCGGGCGCTGCTGTTTGGGCCGGACGGCGCCACCCTTGCCACCTACGACAAGATCCACATGTTCGATGTCGACCTCGACAATGGCGAGAGCTGGCGCGAATCCGCCGCCTATGAGCCGGGCACCGAGGCCGTCGTCACCGAGATCGACGGCGCTAGTCTCGGCTTTGCCGTCTGCTACGATCTACGCTTTCCACAGCTGTTCCGCGCCGAGGCGATGGCCGGCGCCGACCTCTTGTCGGTGCCTGCCGCCTTCACCCGCCAGACCGGCGAGGCGCACTGGCATGTGCTGCTGCGAGCCCGTGCCATCGAGAACGGCGCCTATGTGGTTGCTGCAGCACAAGGTGGCCTGCATGAGGATGGCCGCGAAACCTATGGCCATTCGCTGATCGTCGACCCATGGGGTCGAATTCTCGCCGAGGCCGACCATGACGATCCGGAGGTGATCATCGCCGAGATCGACACGGCGCAGTCGTCGGCCGCGCGTAAGAAAATCCCCAATCTCAAGAACGCGCGTGATTTTGCCGTCAATGCCGGCGCAGTGGAAGCGCCGCGGCTCAGGGGCGCGGCTTCGTGATCCGCTTTGCCCTGATCTGCGAGCACGAGCACGAATTCGAGGGCTGGTTTCGCAGCAATGACGATTTCGACACGCAGAAGAAGCGCGGCTTCGTCGATTGCCCGAGCTGCGGCTCGCACAAGGTGCAAAAGGCGCTGATGGCGCCAGCCGTCTCCACCGCGCGGAAGCAGGAAACAATTGCGCTGGCCATGGGCGAAACCCAGAAGCAGGCTTTGGCGCAACTGAAGGCGATGGCCGAGAAGGTGCGCGAGAATGCCGACTATGTCGGCGACAAGTTTGCCGAAGAAGCGCGCAAGATCCATTTCGGCGAGAGCGATGCGCGCGGCATCTATGGCGAGGCGACGTTGGACGAAGCCAAGAGCTTGGCCGAGGATGGCATCGATTTCATGCCGATCCCGAGTTTTCCCGAGGAGCGCAATTGAGCGATCAGCTGGCGCTATCGATCAATTTGCCAAGCAACTGAGCCAGTGCCCCCCGCTCCGTGCCGGTGAGCCCGGCGAGGATTTCATGCTCGTTGGCGACGTGGGCGGTCAGGGCTTCGTCGATCAAGGCCAGACCTTTTTCGGTCAGTTGCACGACAATGCCACGCCGGTCGTTGGGGTGCGGGCCGCGCAGGATCAGTCCGGCCTTCTCAAGCCGGTCGAGCCGGTTGGTCATGGCGCCGGAGGTCACCATCGTCGCCTCGTATAGAGCGGTCGGTGTCAGCGCGTAGGGCTGGCCGGAGCGGCGCAGCGTCGCCAGCACATCGAATTCGCCGGCCTGCAGTCCGAAACGGGCAAACAGCGGGGCGAGGCGCTCGCGGGCGATTAGCGACGAGGCTTCGTTCAGCCGCCCAAGCACCAGCATTGGCGACACCTCCAGGTCCGGCCGTTCCCGCTTCCATTGCTCCACCGCCTTTGCCGCGCGATCCATCTGTCTCACCGCTAAGTATCTTGACGTTAAGAATCTTTGTGGTATGCTACCTAAAGATACAGTTTCGACCCAGTGCCGCAAGTGAGTGACGGGACCATCCGATGAAATTTCTCTGGGAATCGGCGCTTGGCCTGCTGGTCGTCACCGGCGGCCTGCTCGGCCTGACCCTGCCGTTCGGCAAGCTGGCGACGGCTGTCGGCGTTCCGGCCATGGTCTGGGCCTTCGTCATCTCGTTCGGCGCCGGGGGCGTGCTGCTGTGCGCGTTGCTCGCGAACGGCGAGCGCATGCGGCTCACCTCGCACAGACTGCGCTATTTCTTCATCACCGCCGCCGTGTCCTACGCCGTGCCCAATCTGCTGATGTTTTCGGCTATCCCGCATCTCGGCGCCGGCTATACCGGCATCATGTTCACGCTGTCGCCGGTCATCACACTGGTGTTTTCGATCCTGCTCGGCGTTCGACGGCCAAATACGCTCGGCAGTATCGGTATCGCCGTCGGCTTCATCGGCGCCGTCATGGTGGCGGTGACGCGCGGCGAGGCCGGCCAGCCGGCCGATGTCTACTGGGTGCTGGCCGGACTTTTGATCCCGGTCAGCCTTGCCGCCGGCAATATCTATCGCACCGTCGACTGGCCCGAAGGCACCGGTCCGATCGAACTGGCCGTCGGCAGCCACCTGGCCTCGGCGACGCTGCTGCTGATCGGCATTCTCACGCTGTTCGGCCTCAGTGCCTTCGCCCCGCTCAGGGCCGTGCCGCTGGTTGTCGTGGCGCAAGTCGCTTCGGCCTCGGCGATGTTTGCCTTCTTCTTCCGGCTGCAGGCCGTGGGCGGTCCGGTCTATCTCAGCCAGATCGGCTATGTGGCGGCGGCCGTCGGCCTGTTTGCCGGAACCATCTTCCTCGGCGAGCACTACCAGTTGCTGACCTGGGCCGGCGCGGTGATCATCACCATCGGCGTGATCATCACCACCAAGGCGCAGAGCCAGAAGGCATAGGGTCTTTGGTTTACGCAATTCCCTAGGCAAAGCGCTATGCGCTTTTCCCGGGAAAACCGCTTCACACTTTGCTCGAACTGCTCAAGCTTAAATTTGGCTCGCGTCGAGGCGCTTCCGTAGCGCCGGCGGGGCGACGTTTCGCCAGGCCGTCCGAACGGCGCTGCGGAATGTCTGTTCGTCGCAGGCTTCGAGCATGATCGACGTCCATCCCTTTTGGCCCCAGCCGCCTGTCACGGGCCTGAAAACCGATGGCTCAGCCGCGGCCATCATCTCTTGCTGGTCCCGGTCGAGCTTGACGACAGCACGGTCGGCTTCGGGCAGCGAGACGAAGATACGGTTGCGGACGCGGAAGTCAGCCTTGCCGAAATGCGATTGCTCGACCGTTTCGGGAAGATCGAGCGCCAGCTCTCGGGCCCTCATAGTGTCCACGGCCGCCCCCTTTCGTTCAGACCGATCGTTTTTCCGCCAGCACCATATAGTTGACGTCCATGTCCTTGGAGCGTGCCCAGCGGTCGGCGAGAGGATTGTAGGTCACGCCGGTGCGGTCGATGATGGTCATGGCGGCGCTGCCAAGCGCCTTTTCAAGCTCTTCGGGCCGCACCAGCTTGCCGAACTGGTGGGTGCCGCGCGGCAGCCAGCGCAGCACATATTCGGCGCCGATGATGGCCAGGCCCAGTGCCTTCAGCGTGCGGTTGATGGTGGCCACGAACATGATGCCGCCGGGCTTGACCATCTCGCCGCACTTGCCGATGAACAGGTCGACATCGGCAACATGCTCGACGACTTCCATGTTGAGGACGACGTCGAATTTCTCGCCGGAATCGGCCAAATCCTCAGCGGTCGTAGCGCGATAATCCACCGTCACGCCGCCTTCGGCCGCGTGCAGCTTCGCCACCTCGATGTTGGTTGCCGAGGCGTCGGCGCCGACCACTTCGGCGCCAAGCCTTGCCATCGGCTCGCACAACAACCCACCGCCGCAGCCGATATCGAGGAAACGCAGGCCTTCGAACGGCCGCGCCGCCCGCGGATCGCGGCCGAAGCGCGCCGCCACCTGGTCCCGGATATAGGCAAGCCGGACCGGGTTGAATTTGTGCAGCGGACGGAATTTGCCGTTCGGGTTCCACCATTCGGCGGCAAGCGCGGAAAAGCGTTCCACTTCTCCGGCATCGATTGTCGATCGTCGGGCCTCTGGCATAGGGCGGGTCTCCTCGGACGCTAGGAAGTCGGGTGCCGGGGCAAGAAAGTCAAGGCCGGTTTTTGCGACTGCTGGCTAGTCGACCTATGGCCTCGAGATCACAATCGCCGCATGTTCCATCGCAACACTTGCGGGATCGATGGCCCGCATCGCTTCGCAATCGCCGATCTCGGCCATGATCCGGCCTGCGGCGGCGAGAGCCTGCTCGCGACTTCGCCAGCGCACCACATCGACCCATCCGCCATCGTCCCGCCGCGCCAGGCAGCGGTTTACGAAACCAGGTTGCCGCGCCAGCCAGTCGGCGACCAGGTCGTTGGCGGCGGCAAAGCCCGCTTCCGCTCCAGGCTTGAGGCGAAAGGTGACGATTTCCAGGGTCTCGGTCATTTTGCGTCCAGCACGTCGCGCAATTTCGCCGCCAGCTGCTCGATGGTGAAGGGCTTGGCCAGGAAATGCACGTCATGGTCGAGCACGCCATTGTGGAAGACGGCGTTCCTGGTGAAGCCGGTGGTGAAGATCACCTTCAGCTTCGGCATGCGCGCCAGCGCCTCCTCCGCGAGCTTGCGGCCATTCATCACCGGCATGACGATATCGGTGAACATGAGCGCCACACCAGGGTTGTCGCCCAGCTTTTCCAGCGCTTCCTGGCCGCTTGCGGCATGAATGACGGTGTAGCCGAGTTCGCGCATGGCATCCGTGGTGGAAGCCCGCACGCGTGGATCGTCCTCCACGACAAGGATGGTTTCGGTGACCGGCACGGGAGGATTTCCGGCTCGTTCCGAAGATATGGCGGCCTCTTCCGGGCCGAAGAAGCGCGGCAGGTAGATCCTGATCGTGGTGCCTTGGCCGGGTTCCGAGTAAATCTTGACGTGTCCGCCGGACTGTTTGACGAAGCCGAACACTTGGCTCAGCCCGAGGCCGGTGCCCTTGTCGACCGGCTTGGTGGTGAAAAATGGCTCGAAAGCCCGCTCCATGACGTCCGCCGGCATGCCGGCGCCGGTGTCGCTGACCGCAATCATTACATACTGGCCGGCTTTGACCTCGGCATGGGTGGCGGCGTAGCCCTCGTCGAGGTGGCTGTTGGCGGTCTCGATGGTCATCTTTCCGTCCTCGCCCATGGCGTCGCGCGCATTGACCGCCAGGTTGAGAATGGCATTTTCGAGCTGGCTCGAATCGGCATGGGTCTTCCACAGGCCGCCAGCCAGCACGGTTTCGATGCGGATGGTTTCGCCGAGCGCCCGCCGAAGCAGGTCCGACATGCCGGCGACCAGACGATTGGCGTCTACAACCTGAGGCGCGAGCGGCTGCTGGCGCGAGAAGGCAAGCAGCCGTGACGTCAAGTTTGCGGCCCGGGTCGCCGCATCGGTCGCCGCTTCGATGAATTTCATGATGTCGTGCTCGCCCCGCGTCAGCTTGCGCTGGGCGAGGTTCATGGCGCTGATGATCACCGCCAGCATGTTGTTGAAATCGTGGGCGATACCGCCGGTCAGCTGGCCCACAGCCTCCATCTTCTGCATCTGGCGGATCTGCGATTCGGCCTTTTCACGCGTCTGGATTTCGTTGCCGAGCTCGATGTTCTTGCGCATCAGCTCTTCCTGGGCGATCGCCACTGCGCGGAACCGGCGGCGCGAAAGGCGAACCGTGTAGGCGCCAAGCAGGAAGATCGCCAGCAGCGCCGCTATCGAGCCGATTCGCAGCCAGTTTTCGACCCGGTCGGTATGAGCGTCGCGCGCGGCGATGGCTGCGCCGCCAATGCGCCGGATCGTGTCCATGCTGGCCCGGATCTGGTCCATGGCGGCCTTGCCCTGGCCGCTGCGGACCAGTTCCAGAGCTTTTGCCGCATCGCCGCGATCGTAGAGTGCAATCGTCTCAGCCAATTCGGCCTGGTTTTGTGAAAGCGCGTCCTTGACGTGGTTGATCTGCTGCACGAGTTCGTCGTCCGGCGCGGTCATGCCGTCGATGCGGGCAAGCTGGCCCGGAATGGCGTCGACCGCCTGCCGATAAGGCTGGAGGTAGGATTTCTCGCCGGTCAGGAGATAGCCGCGCTGGCTGGTCTCGGCCTCCTGAGCCATCGCAAGCAAACCGGAAAGCAATTCCTGATACTCGACCGCCTCGCGCGCGGCCTCACGATTGGCTCTCTGGGTCTCGACCAGCACGGCGCGTGTGCCGACGATCAACGCCAGCACGGCGAAGCCGATGAACAGCGGCAGCGATTGCCACCGCATGGCGCGTCGAAGGCGAACAATCATTCGATATGCCGGACCAAAAGGAGTTTCCCGCGGGCAGCATTTGGTAAGCGGCGGCGGGGCCGAACGCAATATGCCGCGATCCTGAAGCCGGCATCCGCCGCCAGCCTTGCGAAACCGTGATCATTTGGCTAAGGAGGCGCGCATTCAGCGGCCGGCTTCTGTCGAGCGCTTACTTCCCCTTTCGGTCCTGGGCCGGCTTCAGTCAAAGGCATTTCGCTTCCATGGCGCGCATCGTGATGAAATTCGGCGGAACCTCCGTCGCCGACATCGCCCGCATCCGCAATGTGGCGCGTCACGTCAAACGCGAGGTCGATGCCGGCCATGAGGTCGCTGTCGTGGTTTCGGCGATGGCGGGCAAGACCAATGAACTGGTTGGTTGGACGCGCGAAGCCTCGCCCATGCACGACGCGCGCGAGTATGACGCCGTGGTCGCCTCGGGCGAGCAGGTGACTGCCGGCCTGCTGGCGATCACACTGCAGAATATGGGCGTCCATGCCCGCTCCTGGCAGGGCTGGCAGATCCCGATCAAGACCGACAACGCGCATGGCGCGGCGCGCATCCTCGAAATTGACGGCGCGTTCCTGATCAAGCGCTTCGGCGAGGGCCAGGTGGCTGTCGTCGCCGGCTTCCAGGGCATCGGCCCGGACAACCGCATCGCCACGCTCGGCCGCGGCGGCTCCGACACAAGCGCGGTGGCCATTGCCGCGGCGGTCAAGGCCGACCGCTGCGACANCACGCTCGGCCGCGGCGGCTCCGACACAAGCGCGGTGGCCATTGCCGCGGCGGTCAAGGCCGACCGCTGCGACATCTACACCGATGTCGACGGCGTCTACACCACCGATCCGCGGATCGAGCCGAAGGCGCGGCGGCTCAGCAAGATTTCGTTCGAGGAAATGCTCGAAATGGCCTCGCTCGGCGCCAAGGTCTTGCAGGTGCGCTCGGTCGAGCTTGCCATGGTGCACAGGGTGCGTACGTTCGTGCGGTCGTCCTTCGACAATCCCGATGCGCCCGGAATGGGGGATTTGCTCAATCCTCCGGGAACGCTTATTTGCGACGAGGAAGAGATCGTGGAACAGCAGGTCGTCACCGGAATTGCCTACGCCAAGGACGAAGCGCAGATTTCTCTGCGCCGCGTCGGCGACCGCCCGGGCGTTGCCGCCGGCATTTTCGGCCCGCTGGCCGAGGCCAACATCAATGTCGACATGATCGTCCAGAACATCTCAGAGGACGGCAAGTTCACCGACATGACCTTCACCGTGCCGTCCGGCGACGTGGACAAGGCGCTGGCCGTGCTGGAGCGTCTGAAGGCTTCGATCGGCTATGACGTGGTGCAGTCGGAAGCCGGCATGTCGAAGGTTTCGGTCATCGGCATCGGCATGCGCAGCCATGCCGGTGTGGCCGCCACCGCTTTCAAGGCGCTGGCCGACAAGGCGATCAACATCCGCGCCATCACTACCTCCGAGATCAAGATTTCGATACTGATTGACGGTCCCTACACGGAACTCGCGGTTCGTACTTTGCATTCCGTGTACGGTCTGGATAAGCAGTAGCGAGAGCGATTTGAGTTGTTGCGTGTGCGCCGGTCGCAGTGGAAACTGCGGCGGGCAAAATGCCCATTGGAGAAGAAGCCGCGATGCGTGATACGGCCAGCGGCCCGCGCGTTCTGCTGAAACGGCTCCGCGAGCTCATGCAGGAGCCGCTGGAGCCGCAGGAGCGGCTCGACCGGATCGTGCGCGACATCGCCTCCAACATGGTCGCCGAGGTCTGCTCGCTCTATGTGCTGCGCGCCGATTCGGTGCTCGAACTCTATGCCACCGAAGGTCTGAACCCGAACGCCGTCCATTTGGCGCAACTGCGGCTGGGGCAGGGCCTCGTCGGCACCATTGCCGCGAGCGCGCGGCCGCTCAACCTCTCCAATGCACAGGAACATCCGGCCTTCGCCTACCTGCCGGAGACCGGCGAAGAGATCTACAATTCCTTCCTCGGCGTGCCGGTACTAAGGGCAGGGCGCACGCTCGGCGTGCTGGTGGTGCAGAACAAGACCATGCGCCACTACCGCGACGACGAGGTCGAGGCGCTGGAAACGACCGCCATGGTGATCGCCGAGATGATCGCCACCGGCGATCTCGCGCGCCTGACCCGGCCCGGCCTCGAACTCGACCTGCGCCGTCCCGTCAGCTTTACCGGCCTGTCCTTCAACGAGGGTGTCGGCCTCGGCCATGTCGTGCTGCATGAGCCACGCATCGTCGTCACCAATCTGTTCAACGAGGACAGTGAGGAAGAGGTGCGCCGGCTGGAGACGTCGCTCGGTTCGCTCAGGCTTTCCATCGACGACATGCTGGAGCGGCGCGATGTCGCCTTCGAGGGAGAACATCGCGAGGTGCTCGAGGCGTATCGCATGTTTGCCAACGACCGCGGCTGGGTGCGCCGGCTGGAAGAGGCGATCCGCAACGGCCTGACGGCGGAAGCGGCGGTGGAAAAGGTGCAGAGCGACATGCGCGCCCGCATGCTGCACATGACCGATCCTTATTTGCGCGAGAGGATGAGCGACTTCGACGATCTCGCCAACCGGCTGCTGCGCCAGCTGATGGGGCGCGGGCCTGACGACGTCGCGGCGTCACTGCCGAAGGATGCCATCCTGGTCGCGCGCTCGATGGGCGCGGCCGAACTGCTTGATTATCCCAGGGACAAGCTGCGCGGCGTGGTGCTGGAAGACGGCGCTGCCACCAGCCACGTCGTCATCGTAGCGCGCGCCATGGGCATTCCGGTCGCCGGCCAGATGAAGGGCGCCGTTTCCATGGCGGAAAACGGCGATGCCATCATCGTCGACGGCGAGGAAGGCACCATCCATCTGCGGCCGCAGCCCGACCTCGAAGCCGCCTATGCCGAAAAAGTGCGCTTCCGGGCGCGCCGGCAGGAAGTCTACCGGGAACTGCGCAAGAAGCCGTCGGTGACCAAGGACGGCGTCCAGGTCGACCTGCTGATGAATGCGGGCCTGGCCGTCGACCTGCCGCAGCTGGCCGAGGCGGGTGCGGCCGGCATCGGCCTGTTCCGCACCGAATTGCAGTTCATGGTCGCCTCGACCTTCCCGCGTGCCGAGGCGCAGGAGCGGCTCTACCGCGACGTGCTGGACGCGGCGCGCGGCAAGCCGGTCACCTTCCGCACCATCGACATCGGCGGCGACAAGGTGCTGCCCTACTTCAAGGGCGCCATCCAGGAAGAAAACCCTGCGCTCGGCTGGCGCGCGATCCGGCTGACGCTCGACCGGCCGGGTCTGCTCAGGACCCAGATCCGCGCTCTGCTGAAGGCCTGCGGCGGGCGCGAACTGAAGCTGATGCTGCCGATGGTTACCGAACTCGGCGAAATCGCCCAGGCGCGCGAGATCATCGACCGCGAAGTGCGGCATCTCTCCCGCTTTGCCCACCATCTGCCGACCAGCCTCAAGGTGGGCGCCATGCTGGAAGTGCCGTCGCTGCTGTTCCAACTCGACGAGTTGATGAAGGCGGTCGATTTCGTCTCGGTCGGCTCCAACGACCTGTTCCAGTTCGTCATGGCGGTCGATCGGGGGAACACGCAGCTCTCCGACCGCTTCGACACGCTTTCGACGCCTTTCCTGCGGGTTCTGAAGCAGATCGCCGACGCCGGGGTTCGCAACCACACGCCGGTGACGCTGTGCGGCGAGCTTGCCGGAAAACCCATTTCCGCCATGGCGCTGATCGGCCTTGGCTACCGCTCGATCTCGATGTCTCCAGCCTCGATCGGCCCGGTCAAGGCGATGTTGACCGAACTGCCACTGGAGGAATTGGAGGCTTTCTTTGCCGACAATCTGATGGCGCCAGCTCAAGGGCTGCCGATGCGGGCGCTGCTGCAGGCCTTCGCCGACGACCGCTCCATCCCGCTATAGCATTAGCCATGGTCAATCTTCCCCGCGAGCGTATGGATCAGGTCGTCAAGCGTTTCGAGATGCTCGAAGCGCAGATGTCGGCCGGCCCGGCTGCCGATGCCTATGTGAAGATGGCCTCGGAATATGCCGAGCTGCAGGACATGGTGGCCAAGGTCAGGGAACTGCGCTCAGTCGAGCGCGAGCAAGCCGACCTCGAGGCGATGCTTGCCGACAAGGGCACCGATGCCGAGATGCGGGCCCTGGCGGAGGCAGATCTGCCCGGCGTCGAAGCGCGTATCGAAGAGCTGCAGAAGGACATCCAGATCCTGCTGTTGCCCAAGGATGCGGCCGACGACAAGAACGCCATCCTTGAAATCCGCGCCGGCACCGGCGGCGACGAGGCGGCATTGTTTGCCGGCGACCTTTTTCGCATGTATGAGCGCTATGCCGCCGAACGCGGCTGGCGCTTCGAGACGGTGTCGGCCAGCGACGGCGATGCCGGCGGCTTCAAGGAAATCATCGCCACCATTTCCGGTAGGGGAGTCTTTGCCCATCTGAAATTTGAATCCGGCGTGCACCGCGTGCAGCGCGTGCCGGCGACCGAGGCCAGCGGGCGCATCCACACTTCGGCGGCGACGGTTGCCGTACTGCCGGAGGCCGAAGAGGTCGACATCGACATTCGCGCCGAAGACATCCGTATCGACACGATGCGCGCCTCGGGTTCGGGCGGCCAGCACGTCAACACCACCGATTCTGCGGTGCGCATCACCCATTTGCCGACCGGCATCATGGTGGTGCAGGCGGAGAAGTCGCAGCATCAGAACCGGGCGAAAGCCATGCAGATTCTGCGTGCGCGGCTTTACGACCTCGAGCGCAGCAAGGCGGACGAGGAGCGCTCGGAGTCACGCAAATCGCAGGTTGGTTCGGGCGACCGTTCGGAGCGCATCCGCACCTACAACTTCCCGCAGGGCCGCCTTACCGACCATCGTATCAACCTGACGCTCTACAAGCTCGACCGGGTGATGATGGGCGAGCTCGATGAGGTCATCAATGCGCTGATCGCCGACCATCAGTCGAAGCTGCTCGCCGATATTGGCCTCGATGGCTGACATGTTGCCCGGCGCGCTCGGGCCGTTGTTGCGGGTGGCGCGGGAGCGGCTTGCCGCGGCCGGCCTTTCCGACCCGGCGCTGGATGCCAGGCTTATCGTCGAGCATTTTTCCCGCATGGACCGTACGCAGGCGATCGCCGACCCGCAACGGACGGTCGATGCGGGTGCGGTTGCCGCAATCGGCGCTGCTCTGCAGCGCCGCATGGCCGGCGAACCGGTTCACCGCATCCTCGGGTTTCGCGAGTTTTACGGCCTGCGGCTGTCGCTGTCGCCGGAAACGCTGGAGCCGCGGCCGGACACCGAAACGCTGGTCGAGGCGATCCTGCCTTTTGCCGGCGCGACGGCCGAAAGGCTGGGGGAATGCCGTATCCTCGATCTCGGCACCGGTACCGGCGCGATTGCGCTGGCGCTGCTCAGCGCGGTTCCGGCCGCGACCGCCACCGGGGTCGATATTTCACAAGACGCGCTGGCAACCGCGATACGCAATGCCGAGCAACTCGGACTCGCCGGCCGGTTCGTGGGGCTGCAGTCTGACTGGTTCGAAAAAGTTTCGGGCCGATACCATGTAATTGCCGCAAACCCTCCCTATATATCGTCTGGAGACATTGGAAATCTGCAGGACGAGGTCCGCGATTTCGATCCGCACAGAGCCCTTGATGGCGGTGTGGACGGTCTTGGCCCCTACAGGATCATCGCCGCCGAGGCGGCAAAGTTTCTGGAAGCACAAGGCAAGATAGCGGTCGAGATCGGCCACACGCAGCGCAATGAGGTCAAAGACATATTCGCGGCAGCCGGCTACAGGCTGGCCGGGGCATTTGTCGATCTTGGCGGAAACGACAGGGTTCTTATGTTTGAACAGGGAAAGCCTTGACGCAGTGCAAAAAAGCGCTTGGCAATGCCGGGGAATGCGGCTAGGGTCCGCCCTAACCGGATGAGACGAAGCAGGCAGTGCTCTTAGCGATTCGGTTTTCCTTGGAAATAGCTGCCTTCTTGCGCAAACGACGCCCAAGCTTCGTGCGGGAATCGTCCGGCAAGTGATGTAACCGGAACAGGATGACACGTGGCGCCAACGCAATTGATGCGGGCGAACGCCGGTGAAGAAACGAAACGGCTGGCTGCATGAGCGCCTCCGTTCGCGAAACGTTTTTCGAAAATTTCAAAATGAAGAGAGTCTTATGAGGCCACAACAGCAGAACAGGCGCATGCGCGGTCGCAACAACAATGGCGGCGGCGGTGGCAACAACAATAACAACAACCGCAAGGGCCCAAATCCCCTGACGCGCAACTACGAGAGCAACGGCCCGGACGTGAAAATCCGTGGATCGGCTCAGCAGATCGCCGAAAAATACGCCACTCTGGCCCGTGATGCGCAAAGCTCCGGCGACCGGGTTATGGCGGAAAATTACCTCCAGCACGCCGAGCACTACAACCGCATCATTGCCGCCGCACAGGCGCAGATGCCGATCCAGAATGCCCCGCAGAACCGCGACGAATTCGACGACGATGAAGATCGCGACGATTTTGACAATGCCGGCAGCGGCAATGGCGGCGAGACGCAAGCGCCGATGGCGAACCACGGCAACGGTCCGCAGCCGACGATTGAGGGCACGCCGGCCGAACTCGCATACGGCCAGGAAAACGGCCGCGAGAACAACAGTGGCCGTGATAATAATGGCCGTGACAATAATGGCCGCAACAACAACGGCCGCGACAACAATGGCCGCAACCGTGACCGCCGCCCCAATGGCGGCTATGGCCAGAACGACCAGCGTGGCGACTTTGCCCAGCGTGGCGAGCAGAACGGCCAGCGCGGCGACCAGCAGCGCTTCACCGAAACCCCGGCACAGGCGGAAACCGTTTCCGCGGTTGAGCCCGAAGCCGAGAGCGGTTTCTCCGAGCCGGCGCCGCTGTACGAAAACCTGTCGCCGGCGGCTCTCGCCGCCCGGGCCGAACTCAATGAGGTAGCCGCCGAGAGCGGCGCTGCCCGTCGCCCGCGGCGTCCGCGCCGCCCGCGCAACAATGCCGATCAGGTCGGTGACGAACAGTCTGGTGGTGGCCAGGTGGTGGATGGCGCCGGCGAGACCGCTGCCGCTATTGACGTGGTGGATGCGGCGCCGGCCGAAAGCCCTGCCGGCGACCCGTTCGCCGTCGACGCCAACAACTGACCCACAAGACATAAGTCGATGAAACGGCGGAGAGAAATCTCCGCCGTTTTCGTTTGCTCGGCCATGCAATATCATCAGCCGGACGTCTTGAGCGGCAATGGCTTGCGCCCCATATCTGGCGTGAACTGGACCCGGCTCGGATGAGCGGGTCCGTCACCGCAATCTGATCCGGTGCCGCAAAGCGGGCCGGTGATGGAAGGAGACAGATATGAACCTCGAGAAATACTCCGAGCGCGTCCGCGGATTCATTCAGTCCGCCCAGACCATGGCGCTCTCGCGCAATCACCAGCAATTCACTCCCGAACATATGCTGAAGGTCCTCGTCGATGACGACGAGGGGCTGGCCGCCTCGCTGATCGAGCGCGCCGGCGGCAACGTGCGCGACGTCAAGCTTGGCGTCGAGACCGCCCTTGAGGCCATGCCCAAGGTGGAAGGCGGCAACGGCCAGCTTTATCTGGCGCAGCCGCTGGCCAAGGTGTTTTCGACCGCCGAGGAATTGGCCAAGAAAGCCGGCGACAGTTTTGTCACGGTCGAGCGGCTGCTGCAGGCGCTGGCGATGGAGAAGTCGGCCAAGACGGCCGATATCCTGTCCAAGGCCGGCGTCACAGCGCAGGCGCTGAACCAGGTGATCAACGACGTCCGCAAGGGCCGTACCGCCGATTCGGCGAGCGCCGAGCAGGGCTATGACGCGCTGAAGAAATACGCGCGCGACCTCACCGCCGATGCCCGCGCCGGCAAGCTCGACCCTGTGATTGGCCGTGACGACGAGATCCGCCGCACCATCCAGGTGCTGTCGCGGCGTACCAAGAACAACCCGGTGCTGATCGGCGAGCCGGGCGTCGGCAAAACGGCGATCGCCGAAGGTCTGGCGCTGCGCATCGTCAATGGCGACGTGCCCGAATCGCTGAAGGACAAGCAGTTGATGGCGCTCGACATGGGCGCGCTGATTGCCGGCGCCAAATATCGCGGCGAGTTCGAGGAGCGGCTGAAGGCCGTGCTCAACGAAGTCACCTCGGCGGCCGGCGGCATCATCCTGTTCATCGACGAGATGCACACGCTGGTCGGCGCCGGCAAGGCCGATGGCGCCATGGACGCTTCGAACCTGTTGAAGCCGGCGCTGGCGCGCGGCGAACTGCACTGCGTCGGCGCGACCACGCTCGATGAATACAGGAAGCATGTCGAGAAGGACGCGGCCCTTGCCCGCCGGTTCCAGCCGGTCTTCGTCAACGAGCCGTCGGTGGAAGATACCGTGTCGATCCTGCGTGGCCTGAAGGAGAAGTACGAGCAGCACCACAAGGTGCGCATCTCGGATTCGGCGCTGGTCGCGGCGGCGACCTTGTCCAACCGCTACATCGCCGACCGTTTCCTGCCCGACAAGGCGATCGACCTTGTCGACGAAGCCGCGTCGCGGCTGAGGATGCAGGTCGATTCCAAGCCCGAGGCGCTGGACGAAATCGATCGCCGCATCATGCAGCTCAAGATCGAGCGCGAGGCACTGAAGGTCGAGAAGGACGAGGCGTCAAAGGACCGGCTCGCGCGTCTCGAAAAGGAACTCGTCGGCCTCGAGGAGGAATCGACCGAGATCACCGCCAAATGGCAGTCGGAGAAGCAGAAGCTTGGCCTCGCCGCTGACCTCAAGAAGCAGCTCGACGCGGCCCGCAACGACCTCGCCATTGCCCAGCGCAAGGGTGAATTCCAGCGCGCCGGCGAGCTTGCCTATGGCAAGATCCCGGAACTGGAAAAGAAGCTGAAGGAAGCCGAAGCCCAGGACGGCAAGGCCGGCATGGTCGAAGAGGTGGTCACGCCCGACCACGTCGCCCATATCGTGTCGCGTTGGACCGGCATTCCGGTCGACAAGATGCTGCAGGGCGAGCGCGACAAGCTGCTGCGCATGGAAGACGAGATCGGCAAGCGAGTCGTCGGCCAGGGCGAAGCGGTACAGGCGGTGTCCAAGGCCGTGCGTCGTGCCCGGGCCGGGCTGCAGGATCCGAACCGGCCGATCGGCTCGTTCATGTTCCTCGGACCGACCGGCGTCGGCAAGACCGAACTGACCAAGGCGCTGGCCAATTTCCTGTTCGACGACGAGAGCGCCATGGTGCGAATCGACATGTCGGAATACATGGAGAAGCACTCGGTCGCCCGGCTGATTGGCGCGCCTCCCGGCTATGTCGGCTATGAGGAAGGCGGCGCGCTGACCGAAGCGGTGCGGCGCCGGCCCTATCAGGTCGTGCTGTTCGACGAGATCGAGAAGGCGCATCCGGATGTCTTCAACGTGCTGTTGCAGGTGCTCGACGACGGGCGGCTGACCGACGGGCAGGGCCGCACGGTCGACTTCCGCAACACGCTGATCGTCATGACGTCGAACCTCGGCGCCGAATATCTGGTCAATCTTGGCGAAGAGCAGGATGTCGATGCCGTGCGCGACGAGGTTATGAGCGTGGTGAGAGCCTCGTTCAGGCCGGAGTTCCTCAACCGCGTCGACGAGGTGATCCTGTTCCACCGGCTGCGCCGGCAGGATATGGGCCGCATCGTCGAGATCCAGCTCAAGCGGCTGGAAAGCCTGCTCGTCGACCGCAAGATCACACTGTCGCTCGACCAGGAATCGATCGACTGGCTGGCGGCGAAGGGCTACGACCCGGCCTATGGCGCGCGGCCGCTGAAGCGGGTGATGCAGAAGGACCTGCAAGATCCGCTGGCGGAAAAAATCCTGCTTGGCGAGATACTCGACGGCTCGACCGTCAAGGTCACCGCCGGCTCCGACCGGTTGAATTTCCGGTCCAGGCCCACTGTGGTGCCGACCGACGCGGCAGCCTGATCCAACGCCGCGCGTCCGACCGGACGCGCGGCATTTTCTTATGAAACAACAATCCTTTGACGGGGGTGCAGATGACGCTGGACGACTACAACAGCTTCTGCGCCTCGCTGCCGCAGACGACGCACGTCGTGCAGTGGGGCGGGGCCGATGTCTGGAAAGTCGGTGGCAAGGTCTTCACCATCGCCGGCCATGACCGGGAGGGTGGCGTCTTCGTCACCTTCAAATGCTCTGAGATGGCATATGACGTGCTGAAGGATCAGCCCGGCTGCCGGCCGGCGCCCTATCTCGCCTCGCGCGGCATGAAATGGATCCAGCGTCAGACAAGCCAGAGCATGGATGATGATGCGCTGAAGGACTATCTCGGCGAAAGCCACCGCCTCGTCGTCCTCAAGCTGACGAAGCAGACGCGCAAGGAATTGGGCCTGTAGCAACCAGTAATCCGCCATCTTCATGCCCGGTTCATGTT
This sequence comes from Mesorhizobium sp. L103C119B0, assembly GCF_000502235.1. Classification (NCBI taxonomy): domain Bacteria; kingdom Pseudomonadati; phylum Pseudomonadota; class Alphaproteobacteria; order Hyphomicrobiales; family Phyllobacteriaceae; genus Mesorhizobium; species Mesorhizobium sp. L103C119B0. Next base: position 124,194 of record NZ_AYXE01000015.1, read on the forward strand.
GGAAAGCTTATGTTGTGGTTTGCTGGCGAAGGGGTTTGCCTGCAGGCTTTTGACGATCAGGGCGTTCCTTGCGCATCCAAACGGTGGCGAGAACGTTCTGGTGGGAACACTGCCGGGCGGCGGCAATTACGCATGACCCCGAAAATCGAAATTCGATTTTCGGAAAGGATCATGCGCAGACATGAAGTGTTACAACGTCCTTTGCGCGTCCAAACGGACGCGCGGCGCTGTAAGTACCGGAGAGTTTGACCACCATGTTCCGCACGATCCTTGCCTTTTCGGTGCTCGCCGCCGGGCTGCTCACGTCCAGCGCCATGGCATCGCCGACTGTGGACAACGCACTGCCGGCCGTCCGCGCCGCCGATAGCGGCGGCATTGTGCTTGCCCAGGACGGCAATCTCGACATCTATTACGACGCCCGGGGCAACCGCGTCATCGTCGATGCCGAGACCGGCAAGGTCATTGCCATCCAGCCGCCGCAGACCAGGCTCGACCGCCGCGCGCTGCGCCGGGAAATGCGGGCACGTGAGCTTGGACGCGCACCGGTCGAAGACGACGACCGCTACTATCTCGACGATCCCGAAGACATGGCGCGTTTCCGCCGCAGGCAACTGGACGATCAGGGACGAATCCCCGGCCCGCCGGTTGATGAATACGATCCTGAAAGCGACAGATTCCTGGGGGCCGCTCCGCAGGATGATGCCAATGACAGCGACACCTATCCGGAAGCGCCGAAATCCGCTGAACCGCGGCCCGTCAAGCGCCAGCCGCTGAACGAAGCCTCTATCGATCCCGCCGAACCGGCGGCGCCCGCCGACCAGGCCGCGCTGCCGCCGAAAGCCGGTGGCAAGACCGTGGTCGATCCCTCGCTTTCACTCGGCGCACGCCAGGATGTAGCCGCCTTGCAGGTGCTGCTCGACCGCGCCGGCGCTTCACCCGGCGTCGTCGACGGGCGCTTCGGCTCCAATGTCGACAAGGCGCTTGCCGCCTATAACCAGATCACCGGCAGCAATCTGCGCTCGACCGACGCGGTCGGCATCCAGGCTGCGCTGGCGCAAACCGGTGGCGATGCTTTCGCCAATTATACGATCACGCCCGAAGACGCGGCCGGGCCTTATGTCGCCTCGATACCGGAGGATTACAGCCAGAAGGCGCAGCTCGACCGCATGGCTTACACCTCCGTCACCGAAGCCTTGGCCGAACGGTTCCACATGGACGAGAACTACCTGAAGGGGCTCAATCCCGAGGCCGACTTCAGCCGTCCCGGCACCATCATCAAGGTCGCCAATTTCGGCAGGCTGGTGGCGACGCCGGTTGCCCGCATCGTCGCCGACAAGGACAAGAAGCAGGTGTTCGCCTATGACGCCGGTGGCAAGCTGGTCGCGACCTATCCGGCCACCATTGGTTCAGCCGACACGCCCTCGCCGACCGGCACTCATACGGTGTCGCGCGTCGCGCTCGATCCGAACTACACCTACAACCCCAGCATCAATTTCAAGCAGGGCCAGAACGACAAGATCCTGACCATCCCGCCGGGTCCGAACGGCCCGGTCGGCTCGGTGTGGATCGCGCTGGACAAGCCGACCTATGGCATTCACGGCACGCCCGATCCCTCCAAGATCGGCAAGACCGAAAGCCATGGCTGCGTGCGCCTGACAAATTGGGATGCGCGTGAACTGGCCAAGCTGGTGTCGCCGGGCGTCACCGTCGAGTTCGTCGGCGGTCCCTCGGCCGATGATGTTGCGGAGCAAGTGAGCGCTCCAGCGCAGTGATATCGGCCTGCCCATAAGGCAGACCGATATCCAAAGCTGGATTCATGAGCCCAGGGTGCTGGCTGGTTGTTGCCGGCCCGCAACAAGTCTAAGCAGACGCTCATGAAGTCTCTGAGCGAAGCCGCAGCCGTTCCCCTGACCAGGTCGCTTTCCAACGGTACATTTTGCCCGCAGTCGCAGCGCAAGTTCGTGCTGGTAGCGGCGATCCTGGCGTCAGCGGTCGGCTTCATCGACGGGTCGATCCTGGCCATTGCCATGCCGGCAATGCGCGTCGACCTCGGCGCCAGCCTGGCCGAGGTCCAGTGGATTTCCAACGCCTATGCGCTGACGCTGTCGGCGCTGATTCTGGCCGGCGGCGCCGCCGGCGACCGGTTTGGCCTCAGGCGCGCCTTCGTTGCCGGCATTGCGCTGTTCATCGTCGCTTCGCTGGCCTGCGCGGTGGCGCCGAATGCGCTGGTGCTCATCGCCTTTCGCGCCATTCAGGGCATTGGTGCGGCGATCATGGTGCCGGGCAGCCTCGCCATCATCGCCAAGGCCTATCCGAAGAAGGAGCGCGGCCGGGCGATCGGCATCTGGGCCGCCGCCTCGGCGCTGACGACTGCGCTCGGTCCGGTGCTCGGCGGCTTCGTTCTGTCGGCCTTTGGCGGCGGTATCTGGCGGGCGATCTTCGCCGTCAACCTGCCGCTCGGGCTGATCTCGATCTATCTCCTGCTGGCCAAGATTCCCGCCGACGCGCCGACGGAGAAGCGAAGCCTCGATCTCGGCGGCGCCGCTCTCGCCACGCTTGCCTTCGGGGCGCTTGCCTACGGACTGACCTCGATGAGCGCCGAAGGCAGCGGGCTGATGTCGGGGCCGAGCATCGCCGCAGGCGCCGTGCTGCTTATCATCTTCATCGTCTTCGAGCTTCGGCAGCGCGAGCCGATGATCGATCTCAAGCTGTTTCGGATCGGCGCCTTTGCCGGCGCCAACCTCGCCACCTTCTTCCTGTATTTCGCCCTGTCGGCCAATCTGTTCTACCTGCCGATGCTGTTGATCGCCGGATGGGGGCTGAGCACCAAAGAGGTCGGTTTCATCTTCCTGCCGCTGTCGGCGTCGATCGCGCTGCTGTCGGGTCTCGTCGGCCAGTGGTCGGATCGCATCGGTCCGCGTTTTCCGATCGCCAGCGGCTGCCTGGTAGTTGCCATCGCCTTTGCCGGGCTGGCTTTGCTCACTCATGCCGGCATGCACAATTTCTGGACCGGTATCTTTCCGCTGATGGCCGTGATGGGGCTCGGCATGGCGCTGGTGGTGTCGCCGCTGTCGACGGCGGTCATGACCGCGGTCGAGGACAAGGATACCGGCGCCGCTTCCGGCATCAACAATGCGGTTTCGCGCATTGGCGGGCTGATTGCTGTGGCGGCGATGGGCTCGCTCGCGGCCTGGGTCTATTCGACGATGCTCGATACCAGCGCTAGGCCGGGCATTCCGGGATTCGGCGAACCGGCATTGGCCGGCCTGGCGCCAGACCTTGATGCAACACGGCTCGCCGCCAGCGATGCGGCGTTCGCGGCCGTGTCGACAGTGACGGCCGTGCTTTGCCTGCTTGCCGCTATTATCGCCTGGGTCACCGTTTCGGGGCAAAAGCTGCCTTGGTCACGAGCCGAAGAGGAGCAGTCGACCTGATTCGGAGCCGACCCGATTCGGAATGCTCTGATGGGGCGATTATGATTCGCCGGCGTCGAGTGTGACGGCTTAAAGCGCGTCGCGCTGAAACGGATTCATACGACGCGCTTTAAGTGTTTGTTTTGAGGCATGTCGTTGTCCCAGAACCGCGGCACACTTCTGGGCGACATGCATTAGCCTTCGATCTTGGCGCTCGCGACCTTCAGCGGATTGCTGTCTTCCTGCTTGAGCAGTTCATCGATGCGCTCGCGCTCGCGCTTGAAAGCGACCAGGTCGTCGCCCTTCAGCACCTTGCCGACCGGCAGGCGCACGCGCATCGGGTCGACCTTGGTGCCGTTGACGATCAGCTCGTAGTGAAGATGCGGACCGGTGGAGAGGCCGGTCTGACCGAGGAAGCCGATGGTCTGGCCCTGGCGGACATGAACGCCCGGTTCGATGCCTTTGGCAAAGGCGCTCTGGTGATTGTAGGAGGTCTCGTAGCCATTGGCATGGCGGATGATGATCTGCTTGCCGTAGCCGCCGGCCCAGCCGGCCTTTTCGATGGTGCCGTTGCCGGCGGCGATGATCGGCGTTCCGATCGGCGCCGCCCAGTCGACGCCGGTATGCATGCGGACATAACCGAGGATCGGATGCCGGCGGGCGCCGAAGCCGGAGCGGAATTTCCCGGCCGGCAGGGGATTGCGCAGCAGGAACTGCTCGGCGCTCGATCCGTCCTCGTCGAAATAGTCGGTCGAGCCGTCCTGCATCTGGAAGCGGTAGAAATTGCGTGTCTGGCCGCCGAAGGTCGACGAGACATAGAGCAGTTCCGATTCGTCGGAGGCCTGGTCGTCGCCGTCCGGCTGCGAGAACAGCACGTCGATGCGGTCCGATGGATTGAGCCTGGACTGGAAGTCGACGCCGGAGGCCAGGAGCTTGACCAATTGCTGGGTCAGCTTCTTCGACATGCCATAGGAATAGGCGGCGCGGTAGATGCCGTCATAGACGTTCGGCAGATTGCCGCGCACCACCACCGGCGCCGACGAATCATCGAACGCGGTCAGCAATTCGGGGTTCGGCTCCGGTTCCTGCGCCGGCACATACTGGCCGCGGTCGTCGAGCGCGATGGTGACGATGTGCGTTGTCTTGTCATAGACGCTGGTGCGAACGACCTTGGCGGCGTCGCCATGTACCTCGAGCCCGACGCGCAGCACGGTTCCGGTCTTCAGCGCCGGTGCGTTGAGCAGCTTGCCGATCGCCTCCGCCATGCCGGTGGCGTCATCGCCCGTATAGCCCGAATCAGCGAAAGCCTCGGCAATGTCGCGGTCCCTGGTGAAGGGAATGATTTCCTCGGCGAAAGCCGGGGTCTGGTCGTCGAGCGCGACGCGCGGCGCCACCGAGACATTTTCCGGCACGATCTTGACGTCGTAGGAGCCGGCCATCGATTCGGCGAAGGCATCGCCGAATCGCTGCGGGTCGACATAATGCAGGGAGGCGACCTGCACGGCGCCGTCGCTGAGGTCGGTGCCGGCTTCGCGCACCACTTTTTCAACCTCGTCGGCGGACAGGTCGCTTTTTTCGTCGAAGGAGGCCGTCTCAACCGGGAAATCGACCGTCTTGAGGCTCATCTCGCTTTCGACCTTGGCGCCGTAGATCTGGCCGCCAACTGCGGAGGCCGTCGCCGGCTGCGCCGGCGTCGAGTCGCCATCGTCGCCGAACACCTGCATCGGGTCGAAAGGCGGATAGGCGCGGTTGGTGGTGTGGCCGGCTGCCAGCGCCATCTTGATCTGCACGAACGGCATGGTGTGGATAACGTCGCGGTCGCCGACCTTGGTCACCATCGACACTTCCATGCGCCGGCGGTCCTTGGCCTTGGCGATCTGGCGCGGCGCCACCAGCCTGGTGGTCTTGGCGACCTCGCCGGAATCGCCGCCGCTTTCGAGCTGGGCCAGTTCGGCGATTTCGGGCGGGGTTGCCAGCTGCTGGCGGCCGTCAAGGGCGGCAAACAACGCCACGCCCATCAGCACACTCGAGGTCACGCCGGTAAGAAAGGTGCCCGACAGCCAGCGCGCCGAAACCTCGCGCCGGTCGGGCGGGCCGCTGCGGCCATCCGCGATCAGCGGCGGCTCATTGCCGAGTTCGGCTATGACATCTTCCGTGTCTGGCATCCAGAAAGGCTGCTTCTTCCCCGGGCGGAACGGCTTTTCGCTTCTGTTGGGCCATGACATTTGCCTGTCACGGCGAGTGAAGTCAACGAAGCGGCGAAATCCCCACGCACACGCTCTGTTTTACAGCCCCTTACAGAGAGGCGACTTTATCCTCTTATAGGAGCCTCCTAATCCTCTTGTAGGAGGGTCCGAACCGGTGATGCGCAGACCCCGCTTTGGCTCTTATAGG
>NZ_AYXE01000015.1:135000-137824 GCF_000502235.1 Mesorhizobium sp. L103C119B0
GAATGGCGTAACGACTTCCCCGCTGTCTCCAGCATAGACTCAGTGAAATTGAATTCCCCGTGAAGATGCGGGGTTCCTGCGGTTAGACGGAAAGACCCCGTGCACCTTTACTATAGCTTTACATTGGCATTCGTAGTGGCATGTGTAGGATAGGTGGTAGGCTTTGAAACCTGGGCGCCAGCTCAGGTGGAGCCACCCTTGAAATACCACCCTTATTACTATGGATGTCTAACCGCGGCCCGTTATCCGGGTCCGGGACAATGTATGGTGGGTAGTTTGACTGGGGCGGTCGCCTCCTAAAGAGTAACGGAGGCGCGCGATGGTGGGCTCAGAACGGTCGGAAATCGTTCGCTGAGTGCAATGGCATAAGCCTGCCTGACTGCGAGACTGACAAGTCGAGCAGAGACGAAAGTCGGTCATAGTGATCCGGTGGTCCCGCGTGGAAGGGCCATCGCTCAACGGATAAAAGGTACGCCGGGGATAACAGGCTGATGACCCCCAAGAGTCCATATCGACGGGGTTGTTTGGCACCTCGATGTCGACTCATCGCATCCTGGGGCTGGAGCAGGTCCCAAGGGTATGGCTGTTCGCCATTTAAAGCGGTACGTGAGTTGGGTTCAGAACGTCGTGAGACAGTTCGGTCCCTATCTGCCGTGGGTGTAGGAATATTGAAAGGATCTGTCCCTAGTACGAGAGGACCGGGATGGACGGATCTCTGGTGGACCTGTTGTGGCGCCAGCCGCATAGCAGGGTAGCTATATCCGGACGGGATAACCGCTGAAGGCATCTAAGCGGGAAACCCACCTTAAAACGAGTATTCCCTGAGAACCGTGGAAGACGACCACGTTGATAGGCCGGGTGTGGAAGAGCGGCAACGCTTGAAGCTTACCGGTACTAATAGTTCGATCGGCTTGATCGTTCTCATTCCTTATGCTCATCGTGAACACGATGATCTGACCAGCGCTCACGCATGAGCGGCCCTTACAGGGCCTATGCTCCGCGAGGGCGCCGGAAAACCGGCGACGCGCAGTCGCGCTTGCGGGCTTGCGCCCGAAAGCAAAACACAAACGTCGCCTTGGCACGAAAAAACAGCTTCTCGATATAACGTGCGTTTTGCCGACCTGGTGGTTATGGCGGAGCGGCTGCACCCGATCCCATTCCGAACTCGGCCGTGAAACGCTCCAGCGCTGATGGTACTTCGTCTCAAGACGCGGGAGAGTAGGTCGCTGCCAGGTCTGCAAAACGCACGTTGAACTCTCATCCGCAAACCGGATGAAACTGAAATCTTCTCTCTACGAAAAGGCCCGCCAAGGGATCACGGGCCGCGCAAGCGGCCCTTTCATTTGGTCAGCCATATACCTATCTGTAAGCCATCCTGTTCATAGGCCCAGGCTTACGTCCAGATAAGCAAGCAAACGCTTGCTTCAGATCCGGAGCAGGCAAGAGCTTGCCCTGGAGAGTCCGGAGCAAGCAAGAGCTTGCCCTGGAGAGTCCGGAGCAAGCAAGAGCTTGCCCTGGAGGTGACGCGGGGTGGAGCAGCCCGGTAGCTCGTCAGGCTCATAACCTGAAGGTCACAGGTTCAAATCCTGTCCCCGCAACCAACAAAAAAAGCCCGCTTCACGCGGGCTTTTTGCGTTCGGACCGTGATCGATGGCGATTTTAACCTGCACCAGGGGTCGGAAGCAGGCGAAGCCGACGCCGTGGGACAGAAAAGCCAAATCATGACCCCCAACCGCCCGTAGCTCGCAAGCCTTTTTGTATTCGGCACCTTTGCCCACGCGAAGCCGGTTGACTCCCGCCTCTGTCAGCGCGGCAACCGCCACGCGCCCGCGCGATCGTGACTGGGCGCTTTGGATACTGCAGAACCAGGCGACGAACCATTCTCTCGCCATCAGATCTTGGAAAACGAACCGTGATCGTGCGCTTCCAATCATTGCTATTATTGCTACCGGGCTTGATCGGCGCCATAATCTTCCAGGAGGTTGCCGTGCCCGACTACGCTCTGAACGAACCACTATGAGAGCTTCATCAGGAAGCAGCTCGAATCAGGCCGCTACAACAATGCCTGAGATGTTCGCGCCGGCCTACGTATGCTCGAGGATTTCGAGGCGGAGCAGGAGAGATGGCTGCGCGAGGAGGTTCCGGCGCGCCTGACCGAGCTCCGGCAGGATCCGGCTAAGGGCATCCCTGTCGAGACGGTTTTTTCGCGACTCGAGGCGCGTCATCACGCGAAGCAGGCGAAAGCCAAATAGGCAATGCAGTACCGCATTGTCTTCCACCCCAAGGCGGAACTGAACTCGGCCAGTTCTATGACCACGTAGCCGACCCGTGCGTCGCCGGCGATCGCTTGGAATTTCGTTGTCGGCATGCGCGACCATTGCCTGAGCGTGTCGACTTTTCCACAGTGCGGCACAGAGCGGGTCGAGATCATGCCTGGTCCGCGGATCATCAGCTGGCGACGTGCCGTCAGCATTGCTTTCGCAGTCGATGCCGAACGGGTCTGGTCCTGGGTATTTTTTCGTCGGCCGCAACATCACGGCGGAATTGCTGGAAGGCCGGCTCTGAAGCGCTGCTTAGGCTGGCGTGGGGATCGACACTCGCCAGGAGGCGATTCTCAGGCCGATGGCACGCACCTGCCGCCGCCTAGGTGGGAGCTTGGTAGAAGAGTGATCCTCAGCGGAACACCACTCACAATTTCAGCCAAGCCAGCTCACGAATTTCCGCCCCGTGGATATCTCTACGAGAAATCGCAAAAACATCGTCGATGACTGTTGACAGTTCTGGTTGGTGGCGACTATATACGCCTCACGAACGAGGGCGGTGC
>NZ_AYXE01000016.1:0-133560 GCF_000502235.1 Mesorhizobium sp. L103C119B0
CCGATTTACCTTCTGTCTTGGTCATGGTGGCGTTCCTTCCAGGGAATCGGTGACGTTGAACATCACCAGCCTGCCATGACCGCCCTCTCTCAGCGAATTTGCAGAACTCTCAGCACACTACCCGATCCGCGTAGCGGATCGGGGTGGGGGGCCTCGTAGGGCGCTACCCCCACCCCGTCGAACGATCTCCGCTTCGCTCCGAGCGCTCGCCGACCCTCCCCACAAGGGGGAGGGTAAAAATCGCCCTGATGCAAAATGCCGGTCGCTGTGCTTGCGCATCCCTCGCGGAGCGGGTTTGTTCGCTGCCATCAGAATCAGCAGGTGCGCGGATGGATACGGTCACGATCAAGGCAAAGGGCATTTCGGTCACGCTCGATCTCACTGTCGGCCATATCGCCGACATGACGGTCGACAGCGATGGCCGCCAGCTGAAGCCGCTGCACCGCGCGCCCTGGATCGATGCCGGCGAGACGCTGCCGCCGGATCTGCCTCAAGGCACGGTGCGGCTGTCTGGCGATTTTCTATGCGCACCGTTTTCGGCCAGCGACATCGAGGCCGCCCCGCTGCATGGCTGGCCGGCCAACAGCGCCTGGGATGTCACCGCCAGCGAAGCGACATCCGACGGCTGGCGGGCCGTCTTCCGGTTGCGCCGCACGGTGATGGGCGCGACGGTCGACAAGATCTTCACGCTCCGCAACAGTCATCCCTTCCTCTATCAGGAGCATGTCTTTTCCGGCGGTTCCGGCGCTGTCTCCGCCGCCCACCATCCGATGGCGGCGATGCGCGATGGCGGCCGGCTGGCCTTTTCGCCGAAGCGCTTTGCCGGGACACTGGACGCACCGCTGGAGCCCGATCCGGCCCGCGGCCGCTTCAAGCTTTCCTATCCCGCCCGCTCGACCGATCTGACGCGCTTTCCAGCCACTGGCGGCGGCACGCTCGATCTCACCGACTACCGCATGGAGGATGAGCGCGAGGATTTCATCACCCTGGTCGAAGCCGATCATGACGGTCCGGGCTGGACGGCGCTGGCGCGCCGGGCCGAACTGGATCTGGTGCTGGTGCTGAAGAACCCGGCGGAGCTTCCGGTCACCATGCTGTGGTTCAGCAATGGCGGCCGCGACTACGCGCCGTGGAGCAGCCGCCATCGCGGCGTGCTCGGCATCGAGGACGGCCGCGCCGCCATCGGCCATGCCGCATCGATCGACGACAATTGGCTGAAGCGCGAAGGGGTCGCGACCGCTTTTACCCTCGGCGGCGAAGTCTCCTTCCGCCATGTCATCGGCGCGCTGCCGCAGGCAAACGGCGAGCCGCCGCGCGCTATCGGGACAGCCTCAGGTCACATGCGTCTCACCGGAGCCGATGGTTCGACCCGCGATGTCAGGTTCGACAGCGATTTCCTGCGGATCGGCCAGCCCGGCTGATTTTCGAACGCTGGCCCTGCCCCTCACCTGCCTGCCGGCATCCTCGACACACGGCACATGGAGCTTGTCCGCCGCACCGCCGCGCCAACCAATCTGCTTGGCGCTGCGGCGGACGCATAGGGGGAGAAGTGTTACCCATCTATCGGCTGGACACCGGCAGGGCGACGAGGGGCGGCGCTGACGTGGCGGATGTCGTGAGATTGCCCAAATCGCGGTTTGAAATTTCCTCAAACTGCCGACAAGATGCTGAAGCATAACTGGAAGCGCCCAATGTCCGAAATCGCCCATCTCGCCGCCACCATCTTCAAGCGCGCCGGCAAGGCGAAACGCTTCATCGTCGCCATTGCCGGCCCGCCCGGCGCCGGCAAGTCGACGCTCTCGGCCGGCCTGCATGATCTGCTGCCGGATGGCGCGGCTGAAGTCGTGCCGATGGACGGCTTCCACTATGACGACATCGTGCTCGACCAGCGCGGCCTGCGGTCAAGAAAGGGCGCGCCGGAGACTTTCGACTTCGCCGGCTTCGAGACGCTGTTGAAGCGCATCCGTTCGGGCGAGCCAGACATCGCCATTCCGGTGTTCGACCGCAGCATGGAATTGTCGCGCGCCGCCGCCTCCATCGTTGCCGCCGAGACCAAGTTCATCCTGGTTGAGGGCAATTACCTCCTGCTCGACGAGGAGCCGTGGTCGCGGCTGGCGCCGCTGTTCGACTTCACCATCTTTGTCGATGTGCCGCGGGCCGAACTCGAGCGCCGCCTTCTGGTGCGCTGGCACGAGCATGGCCGCTCCGACGAAGACGCCCGCGCCTGGATCGCTTCCAACGACATGCCCAACATCGATCGCGTGCTCGGCCGTCGCAGGTCCGCCGACCTGGTTGTTGGCGATCCCGCATAGTTCGCTGGACTTCGGAACGGGAACCTTAAGACTTTCAGGCCGTTATCCCTCATCGGCAATCGTGCCGCCGTGAGGGAACCGTCAGATGGCAACCAAGGCAAAAACACCCGCCAAGAGCAAGACCGCTCAACCCAAAGCCAGGCAGGCAAAGGCCACGCAGGCCAAGGCAGGCGCCGGCCCGGCGATCGCCGAGCGGTCCAAGGACGCAAAGCCGGCTTTCGGCAAAGCGGCGCCAAAGAAGGTAGAACCGGTCGCGACGGCGAAGGTGGCGGCGAAAACCGCCAAACCCAAGAAGCCGGCAAGCCGCGGCTCGGTGGCCGGCGGGGCCATGCGCACGGTCAAGGCGACCGCCAATGTCGCCGCTGGTGCGGTGGCGGCGACAGCCAGGGGCGCCGCGTCGCTCGCTGCGTCCGTCATCGGCAAGGGCGGCTCGAAAAGCAAGGCCAAGGCGAAATAGACCTGGTTGCTTCGGCCGGCCGAGGTCAATTCCTGGCGGGGATGGTCAGGCCGCGTTGCACCGCGGGCCGCGCCAGCCCGCGCTCCAGCCATGCCGCGACGGTGGGGAAGTCGTCGAAGCCGACGAGTTCGCGCGCCTCGTAGAAGCCGATCAGATTGCGCACCCAGCCCAGCATCGAAATGTCGGCGATCGTATAGTCGTCGTCCATGATCCAGGTTCGACCCTTCAGCCGCGTCTCCAGCACCCCGATCAGCCGCCGCGATTCATTGCGGTAGCGATCCAGCGGCCGCTTGTCGGCGATCTCGCGCCCGGCGAATTTATTGAAAAACCCGACCTGTCCGAAAATCGGTCCGATCGCCGCCATCTGGAAGAACACCCATTGGATGGTCTCGTAGCGCCGCGCGGGATCGACCGGGATCAGCTTGCCGGTCTTGTCGGTGAGGTAAAGCAGGATGGCGCCGGATTCGAACAGGCCGAGCGGCTTGCCGCCCGGCCCGTCGGGGTCGATGATCGCGGGTATCTTGCCGTTCGGGTTCAGCGACAGGAATTCCTGCGTCCAGCTCTGGTCCTTGCCGATATCCACCAGATGCGCCTCGTAGGGCAGGCCGAGTTCTTCCAGCGCGATCGAGACTTTCACGCCATTCGGCGTCGTCGCGGAATAGAGCTGCAGGCGGTCGGGGTGGCTGGCCGGCCAGCGCTTGGTGATCGGAAAGGCGGACAGGTCGGTCATCGAAAGCTCCGGTCGGGAATTTGGCGCGGTATCGCGCCATCTGGCGTGTTGCGAAGGATTATCCTCGGCGTCTTTGCCGATCAACCGGCCGACGGTGCACACACCGTCTTCGCAGTCATTCAGGGCCAGTCGCTCAGGGTCAGTCGCTTGCCGTCAGACCGCCTTGAACGCCACCACGGCATTGGTGCCGCCGAAGGCAAAACCGTTGCTGATCGCCGCGCGCACCTTGCGCTCGCGCGCCACATTCGGCGTGATGTCGAGATCGCAGTCGGGGTCGGCCTGCCGGAAATTGGCCGTCGGCGGCACGATGCCTTCGCGGATCGCCATCACGCAGGCGATCATTTCCAGGCCGCCCGAGGCGCCGAGGCAATGGGCATGCATCGACTTGGTCGACGACACCGACAGCTTAAAGGCATGGTCGCCGAAGACGCGCTTGATTGCCGCCGTCTCGATCTGGTCGTTGGCCTTGGTGCCGGTGCCGTGGGCGTTGAGATAGTCGACGTCCTCGGGATTGAGCCCGGCGTCCGCCAGGCAGGCGCGCATCGCCGCCGTCGGTCCCTCGACAGTCGGCGCGACGATATCGGAAGCGTCGGCGGAAAGGCCGGCTCCGGCAAATTCGGCCAGAATGGTAGCGCCTCGCGCCATGGCGTGTTCATAGGTTTCCAGCACCGCCATTCCAGCACCTTCGCCGAGCGACAGGCCCTGGCGATCGGCTGAGAACGGCCGGCAGGTATCGGGCGCCAGCACCCGCAGGGCTTCCCAGCCTTTCAGGATGCCCCAGAGCAGCGGCGCGTCGGTGCCGCCGGCGACCATGACATCGGCGCGGCCGAGCCGGATCTGGTCGACCGCCGAGGCAAAGGCGTGATTGGACGAGGAGCAGGCCGAAGTGACGCCGAACACCGGCCCGCGCAGGCCGAGATTCATACTGACATGGCCGGACGCCGCACTCGGCATCACTTTTGGCACGGTGAAGATGCCGGCCCGGTTCTTGCCGTCGACCAGGATGGCGCGGTAGTTCTCCTCGATCGCCTCCCAGCCGCAGACGCCGACGCCGACAACCGCGCCCATCCGGTAGGTGGTTGCTTCATTCGATGTCAGGCCGGCATGCTGCATGGCTTCGCGCGCGGCAATCGTCGCCAAAAGGCTGAAGCGGTCCATCGACACGGTCTGCTTGTGGCTGATGCCATGGTCGGGCAGCGTCTTGATTTCGCAGCCGACCTTGACCTTCAAATCATGCAAACCGGGATTGCTGATTTGACCGATGGCCGATCGGCCGGCCCGCATTTCGTTCCAGATTGCAGGCGCATTGGCGCCGAGCCCGCATATGCCGCCGATGCCGGTAATGACGACGCGCTTTTGCATTCAGCTCAGGCTTTTTTCGCAATCAGCGCGCGAACAGCCTCAACCATATCGCCGACATTCTTGAGATTGCTCCAGGCATCGACCGTGTTCATCTCGATCTCGATGCCGTACTGCTCCTCGAGATCGAAGATGATCTCGGTCAGTTCCAGGGAATGGATGCCAAGCGCGGTCAATTCCGTATTGGTGGTGATCTCTTCGCCACCGGGCTCCGCATGTGCCCTGATCTTGGCGATGATTTCCGTTGCCAGCTCGTCAGCCATTCGATTCCTTCCCCAATTTTATAACGTCGCGGTGCCGATTGGTTGGCGCCCCTGTTGCCTGGACTGAAATCGCCGTCGCCTTCAAAAACCCGCCAGGCGCAGCATGACCGTTCCAAAGAGGCTCCCTCTATAGAAACGGAAACGCTGTCAAGCAACAAGCTATATCAACAAGCACCATATCGACAAAGCGCCGGGAGTGCTTAACGTTAGCGCCGTGGATACGTTGCAGCATGTCTTGATCTCAGCTCTTCCGGCCCAGCGCGCGGCCGGGGCGGCCCGGCTTGCGTGCGGCGTCAGGGATGGACGCACCCGGCTTTTGCGCCTCTATCAGGACGGCTCGGCCAAAATCCGCATGCCGGCCGTTGCGGCCGATCCGCTCGAAGCCGTGCTCATCAACACCGCCGGCGGTCTGACCGGCGGCGATCGGCTCGGCTGGGAAATCGATGTCGGGCCAGGTGCCTCCGCCTCGATAACCACCCAGGCCTGCGAAAAGATCTATCGTGCCGCTAGCGACTGCGCCGAAGTTCGGGTGAAGCTCAGCGTCGGCGCGGGCGGGCGTATCGCCTGGCTGCCCCAGGAAACCATCGTCTTCGACCGCTCGGCCTTTGCCCGCACGCTCGAGGTCGAGCTTGCCGCAGGCGCCGAGGCATTGCTGCTTGAAGCCACCATATTCGGCCGCCTCGCGATGGGCGAAGAGGCCGCGCACGGCCATTTCCACGACCGTTGGCGTGTCCGCCAGGATGGTGCGCTCGTTCATGCCGAGGATTCCCGCATCGGGCCGGCTATCGCGGCGGCACTTGGCCGCCCGGCGGTCGCCGGCGGCGCCATTGCCGCTGCGACGCTGCTGATGGTTTCGCCGCAGGCCGAAGGCTTGCTCGATGCGGCCCGCGACATCATCGGCGCCGACGGCGATGCCAGCGCCTGGAGCGTCAAAAAATCTGGCAAGCTTCTTGCGAGGCTGTTTGCCGAGGACGGCTACCAGCTGCGCAAGCGGCTGGTTCCGCTCGTCGAACTGCTCAACGGGCGGGCGGGTCTGCCCAAATTATGGTCACTCTGAGCCAAATCCAGGCCAAATCCAGGAAAGCGCATGAACCTGACGCCGCGTGAAAAGGACAAGCTGCTCATCGCCATGGCGGCGATCGTGGCGCGCAAGCGGCTGGAACGCGGCGTCAAGCTCAATCACCCCGAAGCGATCGCGCTGATCACCGATTTCGTCGTCGAGGGCGCCCGCGACGGCCGCCCGGTCGCCGAACTGATGGAGGCCGGCGCCCATGTCATCACCCGCGCGCAGGTGATGGAAGGCATCGCCGAGATGATCCACGACGTGCAGGTCGAGGCGACCTTTCCCGACGGCACCAAGCTGGTGACCGTTCACGAACCGATCAGGTGAGGAGAAAAACGATGCTGGAGCTGCGACCGAATTGCGAATGCTGCGACAAGGACCTGCCGCCGGAAGCGGCGGACGCGCTGATCTGCACCTTTGAATGCACCTTCTGCGCTGACTGCGCTGAACATGTGCTGGGCGGCGTCTGCCCGAACTGCGGCGGCAATTTTTCCGCACGCCCGATCCGCCCAGTGGAGAAACTGGTGAAATATCCGGCCTCGACCCAACGCGTGCTCAAGGCCGAGGGCTGCGGCCCGCGCAAGGCTGCGTGATTATTTTCGTGACTTCGAAGGGAAGACCGATGATCTCTGCTTCAACCAAACGCACCACGCTTGCAGCGATCCTGCTGCTGGCGGCGGCGATGCCCGCCTATGCCCATGTCGGCATCGGCACGACCTCGTCCTTCGCGGCGGGCTTCGCGCATCCGCTGTCCGGCCTCGACCATATGACCGTCATGGTAGCCGTCGGCCTGTGGGCGGCGCTCAAGGGCGGCAAGGCAATCTGGGCCTGGCCGCTGGCCTTTGTCGGCGTCATGCTGGTCGGCGGCGCGCTCGGCATGCTCCACGTGCCGGTGCCTTTCGTCGAACCGGGCATCCTTGCCTCCGTCGTCGCGCTTGGCTTGCTGGTGGCGTTGGCGGTCGATCTGCCGGTCTCGGCCGGAGTCGCCATCATCGGCCTGTTCGCGCTGTTCCATGGCCATGCCCACGGCACCGAAGTGCCGGAAAATGCCGGTGGACTTGACTATATGGCCGGCTTTGCCGTTGCCACCGCACTTCTCCATGCCATGGGCATCGCTGCCGGCCTTGGCCTCGGCATGCGCTTTCGCGGGCTTGCCCGCGCCGCTGGCGCCGCTTGTGCTGCAGTCGCCGTCGGCCTGGTCTTCGGCGTTTTGTGAGGCTAACGATGATTCCCGGCGAAATCATCACGGCAAGCGGCGACATCGAGCTCAACAAGGGGCTGCCGACGGTGACGCTGAAGGTGGCCAACAGCGGCGACCGGCCGATCCAGGTCGGCAGCCACTACCATTTCTTCGAGACCAATGAGGGGTTGAAATTCGATCGCGACAAAGCGCGCGGCATGCGTCTGGACATTGCCGCCGGCACCGCGATGCGCTTCGAACCGGGACAAGAGCGGGACGTCACGCTGGTGCCGTTCGGAGGAAAACGCGAGGTCTACGGTTTTCAGCAGAAGATCATGGGCAGGCTGTGAGATCGACGGGGTCGGGCGCCCTGAGGTCAGTTCGACGGCCTGGCCGCCGCGTAGATGACGATTCTTGCCGAGCCGTCGAATTCCACCGCAAGGACGTCTTCCGTAAGCACGCGCCGCGAATCGATGGCGTTGAACAGCAAGGCGTTGGCGTCGATCTCCTTGCGCAGTTCCGCAATGTCATCCTGATGCTGTTCGACCTTGCTCTCGACCGCCGGCGGCGGGCCGCCTTCGCTGCGCGCCGCGTCGGTGAGGAAGACGATATCCACAGTATCGAGCTTGGACGTCTTGCGCACGGCGCCGATGTTCTCACGCGTCCGCTCGATCGCGGTGATGATCTTGTTGGTCTGTGGTTCCGTCCGCGCCTCCTCCTGCCGGACATCGGAGCCGACGATCCTGTTGACGGTGTCGGCCCGGTTGACGGCGTCAGCGCTTTCAAGACCTTGCGCGGCTTGCGGGCCGAAAGCTGCGAGAAATGTGCAGGCAGCAAGGCTCTGGAGCCATCTGGTGTCGGCAAAGACAGGCATTGCTCGCTCCTGGTGGACTTTTCTGTGCAACGCCGTTCGGCGCCAAAGGAACGAAACGCCTCCTGTCGGGCGAAGGTTCCCTGTGGGCTGGCGGGCCGGGTGCCGGCCCGCCAAGCGCTTCTTTCAGCTTGCCTTCTTGGTGACAAGGGTCAGCGCGCCATCGGTGGTCATGCTGGCGGCGACCACCTGTGCCGAGGTGAGCCCCTTGGCTTCGAGCGCCGACTTGATCTGCGGCGTCGCGTCGATCGAAGAGCGCAGTTTCTGGAGCCCGGCATCGCCACGCTGGGCGATCACCTGATTGACCTGCGTCTGGGTGGCCTTGGGCAATTCGCTGATATCGACGATGTTGACCTTCTGGATCGCCGGCGCCGCCGGCTGAGCGCTGGGCGCCGCCGGCTTCGGTTGCGGCGTGGGCTGTTGCTGGGCGCCGGCTACGGTTGCGGAGGCCAGCGTGGCGGCGGCTGCAAGAACGATGATTTTGCGCATGTATTTTCCTTTCATCGATTTGGCCAAGGGTTTGGCAAACGGGCGGTTTGGGGTGGCACGGCCACCTCAACGGCCAAATGGGATCAGAAGGTGTCGCCGAGCGGGTCATTGCATGACCATTGGATGGCGACGATGTGGAGTTCGGCTGCGGCCGGACTCTCGTTTGGGGAGCATTGACTGATGGCTAGAATTACCCGCGCCGCCTACGCGCAGATGTATGGCCCGACGGTCGGCGACAGAGTGCGCCTGGCCGATACCGAGCTGTTTATCGAGGTCGAAAAGGACCTCACCGTCCATGGCGAGGAGGTGAAATTCGGCGGCGGCAAGGTCATCCGCGACGGCATGGGCCAGAGCCAGGTGTCGCGCGCCGGCGGCGCGGTCGACACGGTCATCACCAACGCGCTGGTGGTCGATGCCACTGCCGGCATCTTCAAGGCCGATATAGGTCTCAGGGACGGCCGCATCGCGGCGATCGGCAAGGCCGGCAATCCCGACACGCAGGACGGTGTCACCATCATCATCGGCCCCGGTACCGAGATCATCGCCGGCGAGGGCAAGATCCTGACCGCCGGCGGCTTCGACGCGCACATCCACTTCATCTGCCCGCAGCAGATCGACGAAGCGCTGATGTCGGGCATCACCACCATGCTCGGCGGCGGCACCGGCCCGGCGCATGGCACGCTGGCCACCACCTGCACGCCGGGACCCTGGCACATGGCGCGCATGATCCAGTCCTTCGACGCTTTCCCGATGAACATCGGCCTGTCCGGCAAGGGCAATGCCTCGCTGCCGGCGGCGCTCGAGGAAATGGTGCTGGGCGGCGCCTGCTCGCTGAAGCTGCACGAGGACTGGGGCACGACGCCGGCGGCCATCGACTGCTGCCTGTCGGTTGCCGACGATTACGACGTGCAGGTGATGATCCACACCGACACGCTGAACGAATCCGGCTTCGTCGAGAACACCGTCGCCGCCATCAAGGGCCGCACCATCCACGCCTTCCACACCGAGGGTGCCGGCGGCGGCCATGCGCCTGACATCATCAAGGTTTGCGGCCTGCCCAACGTCATCCCGTCCTCGACCAACCCGACCCGGCCCTACACCGTCAACACGCTGGCCGAGCATCTCGACATGCTGATGGTCTGCCATCATCTGTCGCCGTCGATCCCCGAAGACATCGCCTTTGCCGAAAGCCGCATCCGCAAGGAAACCATCGCGGCGGAAGACATTCTGCATGACATCGGCGCCTTCTCGATCATCTCGTCGGACTCGCAGGCAATGGGCCGCGTCGGCGAGGTGGCGATCCGCACCTGGCAGACCGCCGACAAGATGAAGCGCCAGCGCGGGTCATTGCCGCAGGAGACCGGCAACAACGACAATTTCCGCGTCCGCCGCTACATCGCCAAATACACCATCAACCCGGCAATCGCGCATGGCCTTTCCAGGGACATCGGTTCGATCGCGGTCGGCAAGCGCGCCGATCTGGTGCTGTGGAACCCAGCCTTCTTCGGCGTCAAGCCCGACATGGTGCTGATCGGCGGCATGATAGCCGCAGCCCCGATGGGCGACCCAAACGCCTCTATCCCGACACCGCAGCCGATGCACTACCGCCCGATGTTCGGCGCCTATGGCAAGGCCAGGACCAACTCGTCGGTGACCTTCGTTTCGAAGGCGGCGCTGGAGTCCGGCCTGCATGGCAGGCTCGGCGTCGACAAGCAGTTCGTCGCGGTCGAAAATACCCGCGGCGGCATCGGCAAGCACTCGATGATCCTCAACGACGCCACGCCGCATATCGAGGTCGATCCCGAAACCTATGAGGTTCGCGCCGATGGCGAACTCTTGACTTGCGAGCCGGCAACCGTGCTGCCGATGGCGCAGCGGTATTTCCTGTTTTGAGGCGAGGGGCGATTTGATCGACCCGGCAAATTCCGTTGCGAGCCGGTCGGTGCCGCCGCAATATGCGGCTCAAAGAAACCGCGTAGCAGGTCATGGCCACCGAAATAGCCTCCGCCCACGACATCTTCCCGCATATCCGCATCGTCATGGGCATGGTGATCGGACTTGGCGTCGCTCGCCTGCTGTCGGGGGTGGCGCGAATCGTCCAGCATCCCGGCCAGTACAGGCTCTATCCCGTGCACCTCGGCTGGGTCGCCTCCATGCTGTTGCTGCTGGTGCATTTCTGGTGGTGGGAGTTCGGCCTCTACACCATAGAGGTCTGGACTTTCGGCAAGTACCTGTTCCTGATCTTCTACGCCATCACGCTGTTCCTGCTGTGCGCGCTGCTGTTTCCGGATTCGATGCTCGACTACACCAGCTACGAGGATTTCTTCTATTCACGCCGTGGCTGGTTCTTCGGCCTGCTGGCGACGACCTATCTGCTCGACGTCGTCGACACGCTGCTGAAGGGTCCCGAGCATTTCGCCCGCTACGGCAATGAATATCTGTTCCGAACGCCGGTTTTCGTGGTGTTGTGCATCGCCGCCATACTGGTGCGTGACCGCCGCTTCCACACCGCCTTCGTCGCCGGCACGCTGATCTATCAGATATCGTTCATCCTGCGGCTCTTCGACACCATCGTCTGAACAGTGGCTATGGTTTAGGGTCGCAGGAAAGAGGGTTCAACCATGTACAAGGCCATCGGATCGCGTGGATCCCGCGTCAGCCGCGTTCTGTGGATGCTCGAGGAACTCGGGCAGCCCTATGAATTCGTCGAGGTCAAATTGCGTTCGCCCGAAGCCTATGCGCTCAACCCGTCGGGCAAGGTGCCGATCCTGATCGATGGCGAACTGACGGTGACTGATTCGGCGGCAATCTGCGTCTATCTCGCCGACAAGCACGCCGACAAAGGCATGGGCGCCACTCCAGGTGTGGCCGGACGCGCCGAAATGGATTCCTGGATGCATTTTGCCCAGTCCGAGGTCGAAGCGCCGCTGTGGAACAAGCTGCGCCACCGCTTCCTGTTGCCGAAGGACGTGCGGGTCGATGTCGGCCCCGCCGCCGCCTACGATTTCGCCTCGGAGGCCAAGGCGCTCGACGGCCGGCTGGGGGATCGGGAGTTTGCGCTGGGCGACCGGTTTTCCGCCGTCGACGTGCTGTTGGGCGACATGGGCGGCTGGGCCCGCGCCGGAAAATTTCCGATCGAATCCGAGCGCGTCAACGCGTATTTCGACCGCGTCCTGGCGCGGCCTGCCCGTGCGAGAGCCCAGGCTAACGGTGGAGCCATGCGATGAAACTCAACCTGAACACCGACTTCACCAAGTTCCCGCGCGCCGTCTCGGTGGTGCCTGCCGGCACTGCCGGAACTACGCCGCCATCCGGCCGTGCCGTCCTGCCCCATGACGAGCGTCATTTGCGCCGCCGCGCCATTGAGCTTGCCGACGGCAGCAAGGTGCTGGTCGACCTGCCCGAGCCCGTGACCTTGAACGATGGCGACCGGCTGGTGCTGGAGGATGGCGGCCAGGTCGAGATCACCGCGGCACCCGAAGAGGTCTACGACATCCGTGCCCGCCACGCCGTGCATCTGACCGAACTCGCCTGGCATATCGGCAACCGCCATCTGGCGGCAGCGATCGAGCCCGGCCGCATCCTGATTTTGCGCGACCATGTCATCAAGGCTATGCTGGAAGGGCTGGGCGCCACGGTGCGCGAAGTCTCCGAACCGTTCAAGCCGGTGCGCGGCGCCTATTCCGCCCAAGGTGCGCATGGTCACGATCACGGCCATGCGCATGCGCACGCCGAGGCGCATTCCCATGATGGACGTTCCCACGCACACAGCGAGTCGCATTCGCACAGCCATTCCCATGACGGGCATCATCACGATCATGACTGACCAGCCATCCGGCATCGCTTTGCTGCGGCTCATGGCGTGGCTGTCGCCGGCCTTTCCGGTCGGCGGCTTTGCCTACAGCCATGGTCTCGAACGCGCCGGGCAAGACGGGCTGGTTGCCGATACCGCCAGCCTCGCCTTCTGGCTGGATACGCTGGTCGAGATGGGCTCGGGCTGGAACGACGCCGTGCTCTTCACGGAAGCCTGGCGTCGCGCCCGCGACGGCGGCGATCTCCATGAAATTGCCGATCTCGCCGAAGCGCTGGCCGGCTCGCGTGAGCGCCACACCGAAACCATGCTGCAAGGCGCCGCCTTCCTGAAAGCGGCAGCGGCGTGGGCGAATCCGGTGTTGGGCCGCCTGCCGGCCGAATGCGCCTACTGTGTCGCCGTCGGCGCCGCTGCCGGCGGCAACGGTTTCGCGCTTCAGGACGCGATGTCGGCCTTCCTGCAGGCCTTCTTCTCCAACCTCGTCCAGGCGGCGATCCGACTCGGCATCGTCGGCCAGACGGACGCCATGGCCTTGCTCGCCGGCTTCGAGCCGTTGGCGCTGTCGACGGCCGCGCGCGCCGCCGGCTCGACATTGGACGATCTCGGCGGCTGCGCCTTCATCTCCGACATCATGGCGATGAAGCACGAGACGCAGTATTCCAGGCTGTTCCGCTCATGATCGTCCTCGCCTTCGCCCTCTCGGCCGTCCTGCTGCTCATCACCGCGCTGCATGTCTATTGGGGCCTTGGCGGCATCTGGCCGGGCAGGGACGGCGTCTCCTGCGCCCACGCCGTCGTCGGCTTTCGCGGCGTCGACGAGATGCCGACGCCGTTTGCCTGTTTCGCCGTTGCCGCGTGCCTGTGCCTCGCAACCCTGTGGCCGCTGGCGCTGACAGGGGTCTTCGCCACCCCCTTTCCAAGGGAGGGCCTTGCCGCCACAGCGCTGCTTATCGGGCTCGTCTTCCTCGGCCGCGGCATTGCCGGCTTCACGCCGTGGTGGCGCCGGCTGGCGCCCGAACAGCCTTTTGCGCGGCTCGATGTGACCTTCTATTCGCCGCTCTGCCTGTTGATCGGGCTCAGCTTCGCAATCCTCGGCATTACGGAGTTTTCGGCATGACGGATTTTTTGCTATGACTCAGGCCAATGGTCCCCTGCGTATCGGCATCGGCGGTCCCGTCGGCTCCGGCAAGACGACGCTCACCGAAAAGCTCTGCAAGGCGCTGCGCGACGATTTCTCCATCGCCGTCGTCACCAACGACATCTACACCAAGGAAGACGCCATGATGCTGGCTCGCCTGCAGGCGCTGCCTGAGGACCGCATCGTCGGCGTGGAGACCGGCGGCTGCCCGCACACCGCCATCCGTGAGGACGCCTCGATCAATTTGCAGGCGATCGCCGGGCTGAACAGGAAATTCCCCGATCTCGACATCGTCTTCATCGAATCCGGCGGCGACAATCTTGCCGCCACCTTCTCGCCGGACCTTGCCGACCTGACCCTCTATGTCATCTCGGTTTGCCAGGGCGAGGAAATCCCCAGGAAGGGCGGGCCGGCTATCACCCGTTCCGATTTCCTGGTCATCAACAAGAGCGATCTGGCGCCCTATGTGAACGTCAACCTCGATGTCATGGAGAGCGACGCCGCCCGCATGCGCGGCAAGCGCCCGTTCGGCTTCACCGACCTGTCGCGCGGCAAGGGCCTGCAGGAGGTGATCGACTTCATCGTCGAACATGGCGGGCTGCAGTCGGCTCGCTCGGCGGCGTAATGCATGTCGCCCAAAAGTGCGTAGCGGTTTTGGGACAACGGACAATGCGAAGACAGCCTGACCCACCAGTTTGCGGTTGCTGGCCACGGCTGAGCGCGGCATTCTCTTAAAAACGGAGGTTTTTCAGATGAGCATCGCCCGCCTGCAGAAGGAAACGCTGACCAACCTGCCCTATTATGAGGAGCGCGTCGATCTGGCCGCCGCCTTCCGCTGGACGGCGCGGCTCAACATGCATGAGGCGGTGGCCAACCACTTCTCGCTGTCGGTCAACGAGGCCGGCAGCAAATTCCTGATGAACCCCAACCAGGTGCATTTCTCGCGCATCAAGGCGAGCGACCTTCTGCTGATCGACGCCAATGATCCCGACACACTGACTGGCCCCGACGCGCCTGACCCGACGGCCTGGGGCCTGCACGGCGCCATCCACCGCAATGTGCCGCATGCGCGCTGCGCCATGCATGTGCATTCCATTCATGCCACCGTGCTTGCATCGCTGGCCGACTCGACCCTGCCGCCGATCGATCAGAACTCGGCCATGTTCTTCAACCGCCACGTCGTCGACGCCCATTATGGCGGGCTGGCCTTCGAGGAAGAGGGCGAGCGCTGCTCGCAACTGCTCACCGACCCTAAGGTCAAGGTGATGGTAATGGGCAATCACGGCGTCATGGTCATCGGTGACACCGTCGCCGACGCCTTCAACCGCATGTTCTATTTCGAACGCGCCGCCGAGACCTACATCAAGGCGCTGTGGACCGGCCGGCCGCTGCGCACGCTCTCCGACGCCATTGCCGAAAAGGCCGCCAGCGAAATGGACGACTATCCCGGCCAGGCGGAGCGTCACCTTGCCGAGCTGAAGGCGATCCTCGACGAGGAGGAGCCGGTGTACCGCAGCTGAATGAGTTCACCCTTCTCCCCGTTCACGGGGAGAAGGTCCCGGCAGGGGGATGAGGGGCAGCGCCGACGTTCATAGCTCACTCAGAGTCCCAACCGAGCCCGCAACTCTTCCGCACTGTTGATCACGACAGCGCCCTTCGGTCCTGCCATCGGCGCTTCCGGCCAGAAGATCGTCCGCATCCCCGCGGCCAGGCCTGATGTGGCGCCGGTAACGCTGTCGTCGACGGCCACCGCGTCTGAAGGATCGACGCCGGCCAGCCATGCGGCGCGCAGGAACGGTTCGGGATGCGGCTTGCCTTCGCGCACGTCGTTTCGGCTGATCGTGCGCATGCCGGGATAGATCAGCCCGACGGCGCTCAGATTTGCATCGACGATCACCCGGTCGGAATTGGACACCACCGCCTGCTGCACACCGAGCGCGCGCAATTCGTTATACACTTCGATCGCGCCGAGGCGCGGCTTCAGCGTCTCTGCCATCGGCATGTAGTGATCGTATTTGCGCACGATCCAGTCGTCGAAGGGCAGGTCGAGGCCGAACTCGCTGCGCAGCATCTCGTAGACCGGTACGGCGGCGACGCCCAGCACCCGCTCATGCAGGTCGGCCGGCGGCGTGATACCGACGCTGCGCAGCGCCGCCACCAAGGCCGCCTCATGCAGCGGCTCGCTGTCGACCAGCGTGCCGTCCATATCCCAGAAAACCGCTTTCGGCGTCATGCGAGGCTCCTTTTGCCGATCCCCTTAAAGCGTTTGTATCAGGAGATAAACCGCCGAGCCCGTTCGCCGGCGATTTTCGCGGGTTGATTGCCGCGCGGCAGTCGGATCGAAGCAGCAAGCAATTGCCCTGCCGATAGACAATTGCGCGCCGACACATTCCCTGCAAGACTATGACGCTTCGCCCAAGGGCGGGCAAAGGGGCAGGGCTGGAGGCACATTTTGAATTCGCGGCAAGACGGCGGCAGCAGCAGGCTGGACGAGGCAGCGCGCGCCGGTTGGCTTTATTATGTTGCCGGCAACACCCAGGACCAGATCGCCGCCACGCTCGGCATTTCCCGGCAGACGGCGCAGCGGCTGGTGTCGCTGGCGGTGTCAGAGGGGCTGATCAAGGTTCGCGTCGATCACCCGATCGCCAATTGCCTTGATCTCGCAGCTAGACTGAAGTCACGCTTCGCGCTCGACCTCGTCGAAGTGGTGCCGAGCGATCCAACCTCATCCTCGACCACGATCGGCATTGCTGAGGCGGCCGCGGCCGAGATCGAGCGGCGGCTGCGGTCACCGACGCCCATCGTCTTGGCCATCGGCACCGGCCGCACGCTGAAGGCGGCGATCGAGCAATTGCCGCCGATGGAATGCTCGCAGCACAAGGTTGTGTCCTTGACCGGCAACATCTCGCCCGACGGTTCGGCCGCCTTCTACAACGTCATCTTCACCATGGCCGACCGGGTCAAGGCCCGCTCGTTCCCGATGCCGCTGCCGGTCATCGCCTCGTCGCCGGAAGAGCGCGAGATGCTGCTTGCCCAGCCGATGATCCAACCGACGCTGGCGCTGGCCGCGGAAGCCGACGTCACCTTTGTCGGCATCGGCGATCTCGGCCCGAAGGCGCCGCTCTACGAGGACGGTTTTATCTCGGAAAGCGAGCTGAAGGCTTTGCAAAAGGCTGGCGGCGTCGCCGAGATCGTCGGCTGGGTGTTCGACCGGGAAGGCCGCATGATCGAGGGCATCACCAACGACCGGGTATCGTCGGCAGCCTTGCCGTCACGCGAAAAGTCGCTGGTCATTGCACTCGCCATGGGCGAACGCAAATTGCCGGGCATCCTGGCTGCGGTGAACCGCCGGCTGGTCAATGGCCTCATCACCGACGAGCGGACCGCCACGGCCCTACTCGACGGCGCCTGATCTGGTGATAAAATCGGCACTGCTATTTGTGCCGTCCGCAAACATCATTTCCATCGAGGAAACCCATGTCGCGCTGCAGATGCGGCGACAATTCCCTGACGTCGACATAGCTGCGGCGGCGGCGTACCAGCAGGGAAAATTCGTGCGCCAGCACGGAAAACCAGCTTCGCGCCGGGGCCGAATGCAGCTTTTCCTGTACCGTGGTCATGATCTTCAGCCTCCGCTATGCTTGAACTGGATTGTTCCTCGACACCAAATATCAGTCTGATCGGCTCCGGCTTCCAATCAAACGTCGATCAAGACCCATAAGGAGGGCTTATGCCCGATCTCAAGGCACCGCAGCTCGCCCAGCTGCCGCCGCTGCAGGCCATCAGAGTGTTCGAAGCCGTCGCGCGGCATCTCTCCTTCACCAAGGCCGCGCAGGAACTCGGCATGACGCAGGCCGCCGCCAGCTATCAGATCAAGCTTCTGGAAGAGCGCATCGGTTCGCCGCTGTTCCTGCGCCAGCCGCGACAGATTGTGCTGACGGAACCCGGCCAGCGCCTGGCGCCCGCCGTCAGCGAGGCGTTCAGCCTGCTCTCAAGCGCCTATTCCGCCGCGCGTGGGGGCGCCGATGGTGTGCTGTGTGTCTCGACGCTGCTGACCTTCGCCTCGAACTGGCTGGCGCAGCATCTCGGCTCCTTCCAGGTCGCGCATCCGTCGCTGGCGGTGCGCGTCGATACCTCGAACAGGGTGATCGATTTTGCCCGCGAGGACATGGACATCGCTATCCGCTCCGGCAGCGGCAAGTGGCCTGGAGTGGAGACCCATCTTTTGTTCAAGGCCGATTTCACCCCGGTGCTGAGCCCGGCACTCGCTGCCACCATAGGTGGCGTCCACGAACCCGCCGACCTGTTCAAGCTGCCCATTCTCGATCCCGGCGACATCTGGTGGCGGGAATGGTTCGCCCTTGCCGGCGTCCCGGCGGACGAACTTGCCAGGCGCACCGGCACCAGCATGGGCGCGCAGGCCTATGAGGCGAACGCGGCCATCGCCGGCCATGGTGTGGCGATCCTGACCACCGCATTGTTCAAGACCGAGCTCGCCGCCGGCCGCCTGATCCAGCCCTTCGACCTGGTCGGCGACGACGGCCACGCCTATTGGCTGGTCTACCCGACGGCGCGTCGCAACGTGCCGAAGATAAAAGCCTTCCGGGACTGGATCCTGGCCGAGATCGCCTGCGCCTGAGGGCGAGCGACTCGCGGATTGATTTCCGAGATGCAAAGCGAGCCATGGATCCGCGACGAATGCTCGCTTTCGCGGACAAACAGCTGCGATCGGGCCACCCGGTTAACCAAGCTTGACAAAAACGCTGTCGATATCACTCGCCCGGCATAGGCTTGTGCTTGTGACGACCCAATTGAGCAGGATCAATCGTCTGCAGATTGAAACAGGGTCGATCAGCCGGCTGATGAAAGTCTATCGCGTCGAAGAAATCGAAAACAACACCGTGCGCACGACGCAGGTGATCGAAGCATTTACGCCGTTTCAAGCTGCCGTGAAGGCAATCGGCCGGGAAGTTAGGCTGCGCAAGGACGAGCCCAGCTGGATCCAGGTGACGGAAGTGCTGACCAGAGCCAAGCAAACACGCGACGGCAGGGTTTTCGAATATTCCGTGGGAAGCTACCCGTCCCACGGCTGATGGACTCGGCCCTATCGCTCCCCTGGCGCGACGATTGGGTTGCGATGGGTCGGCATCAACGCGCTCTCACATCCCCTGCAAACAGCTTCCCAAATCCGTTCAATATCCTCTACGCGCGCAACGCCGCGCTCCGCCTTGCGTGCTGCGCTGCAGCATCGAATCTGACTTGACATAATTTATGCCAAGTGAGTAATTGCCCATTACCAAGGCAAATGCTCATCTTGGTTCATGGGAGGAATTTGATGAAACTGCGCACGCTCACTTTGGGCCTGTTGTCGGCCAGCGCCTTCGCTTTCGCCGCGCATGCCGAATCCATCACCATCGCCACCGTCAACAATGGCGACATGGTCCGCATGCAGAAGCTGACCGACGACTTCACCAAGGCTAACCCCGACGTCACGCTCAACTGGGTCACGCTCGAAGAGAACGTGCTGCGCGAGCGCGTCACCACCGACATTGCCACCAAGGGCGGCCAGTATGACGTGATGACGATCGGCACCTACGAGGTTCCGATCTGGGCCAAGCAGAGCTGGCTGTTGCCGCTCGACAAGCTCGGCGACGACTATGACGCCAAGGACATCATCCCGGCCATCGCCGGCGGCCTCTCGGTCGACGGCAAGCTCTATGCCGCGCCCTTCTACGGCGAAAGCTCCTTCGTCATGTACCGCAAGGACCTGATCGAGAAGGCCGGGCTGACCATGCCCGATGCCCCGACGTGGGACTTCATCAAGCAGGCGGCCGACAAGATGACCGACCGCGCCAATGGCGTGAACGGCGTATGCCTGCGCGGCAAGGCCGGCTGGGGCGAGAACACGGCGTTCCTGACGGCCATGTCCAACTCGTTTGGCGCCCGCTGGTTCGACGAGAACTGGAAGCCGCAGTTCGACCAACCGGAATGGAAGAACACACTGCAGTTCTATGTCGACCTGATGAAGGCCGACGGTCCGGAAGGCGCTTCGTCCAACGGCTTCAACGAGAATCTGGCTCTGTTCCAGCAAGGCAAGTGCGGCATGTGGATCGACGCCACCGTGGCGGCGTCCTTCGTCTCGGATCCGAAGGCCTCGAAGGTGGCCGACAAGGTCGGTTATGCTTTGGCGCCGGACAATGGCCTCGGCAAGCGCGCCAACTGGCTCTGGGCATGGTCGCTGGCGATCCCCGCAGGCACGCAGAAGGCGGAATCCGCCCAGAAGTTCGTCTCATGGGCGACCAGCAAGCACTATGCCGAACTGGTCGCTTCCAAGGAAGGCTGGGCCAACGTTCCTCCGGGAACGCGTTCCTCGCTCTACGCCAATCCCGAGTACCAGAAGGCGGCCCCGTTCGCCAAGATGACGCTGGACTCGATCAATGCCGCCGATCCGGCGCATCCGACGGTCAAGCCGGTGCCCTATGTCGGTGTGCAGTTCGTCGCCATTCCTGAGTTCCAGGGCCTCGGCACAACCGTTGGCCAGCTGTTCTCGGCGGCGCTCGCCGGCCAGACCAGCGTAGACGACGCGCTCAAGCAGGCGCAGGACGCCGCCACGGCGACCATGACCGAAGGCGGTTATATCAAGTAAGGCTCCTCCCGGTGCCGAACGCCGGTCGCCTCCTGACCGGCGATGGCCGCCCGAGTCCCAGTTCGGGCGGCCGCTTTTTCCCCGCTGTGAAAATTCAGTCCGACTAGTGAAGGGTGACCGTCATGGCTACTCAGCAGACCCGTTCGCTTGCCCGCTTCATGATGGCGCCGTCCGTCGTGTTGCTGTTCGTCTGGATGATCGTGCCGCTGGTCATCACCTTCTGGTTCTCCTTCCAGCAATACAATCCGCTGAACCCGATCCGCGACGGCTTCGTCTGGTTCTCGAACTACTCGCTGTTCTATTCCAACCCGGCATTCCTGCAATCGATCCTGAACACGCTCGTCCTGGTCGGCAGCGTGCTGCTGATCACCGTGATCGGCGGCATCATGCTGGCGCTGTTGATCGATCAGCCGATGTGGGGACAGGGGATCGTCCGCATCCTCGTCATCTCTCCGTTCTTCGTCATGCCGCCGGTGGCTGCACTTGTCTGGAAGAACATGATCATGCACCCGCAATACGGCGTCTTTGCCGACATTGCGCGCTTCTTCGGGGCTCAACCGATCGACTGGTTCGGGCAGCATCCGATGCTGGCCATCATCATCATCGTCGCCTGGCAATGGCTTCCCTTCGCCACGCTGATCCTGCTGACCGCATTGCAGTCGCTCGACGGCGAGCAGAAGGAAGCCGCCGAGATGGACGGCGCCGGCTTCGTCAGCCGCTTCATCTATCTGACGCTGCCGCACATGTCGCGCGCCATCACCGTCGTCATCCTGATCCAGACCATCTTCCTGCTGTCGGTCTATGCCGAAATCCTGGTCACCACCAATGGCGGACCCGGCTATGCCTCCACCAACCTGCCCTTCCTCGTCTACCAGAAGGCATTGCTGGAGTTCAAAATCGGCCAGGCATCGGCCGGCGGTGTCATCGCCGTCATTCTCGCCAACATCGTCGCCTTCTTCGCCATGCGCGCGGTGGGCAAGAACCTGGACAAGTAAGGGAGGATACGATGGCACGTGCAGTCACCACCCAACACAAGGTCATTGCGACAGGCGCCGCCTGGATCGTCGCGCTGCTGATCTTCTTCCCGATCCTCTACACGATCATCACCTCGTTCAAGTCGGAGCAGGAGGCCATCCAGGGCTTCGCGCTGATCCCGTCGGGGACGTTCGAGAGCTATACCGAGGTCCAGGCGCAGAGCGGCTACTTCAAGTTCTTCTTCAACTCGGTGCTGCTCTCGGTCGGCTCGACCATCCTGGCCCTGATAGTCGCGGTTCCGGCCGCCTGGTCGATGGCCTTCTCGCCGGGCAAGTGGACCAAGGACATCCTGATGTGGATGCTCTCGACCAAGATGATGCCGGCGGTTGCCGTGCTGTTCCCGATCTACCTCATCTTCCGCGATGCCGGACTGCTCGACAGCCGCATCGGCCTGATGATCATGCTGATGCTGATCAACCTGCCGATCGTGATCTGGATGCTCTACACCTACTTCCGCGAAATCCCCGGCGAGATCCTGGAAGCGGCACGCATGGACGGCGCCACCCTGTGGGGCGAGATCGTCTATGTGCTGACCCCCATGGCCGTGCCGGGCATCGCCTCGACCATGCTGCTCAACATCATCCTGGCGTGGAACGAAGCGTTCTGGACCATCCGCCTGACCACCACCGAGGCGGCGCCGCTGACGGCCTTCATCAGTTCGTTCTCAAGCCCGCAAGGCCTGTTCTGGGCCAAGCTTTCGGCGGCCTCGACGCTGGCCATCGCCCCCATCCTGATCATGGGCTGGTTCAGCCAGAAGCAGTTGGTGCGCGGCCTGACATTCGGCGCGGTAAAATAACGGACGTTGCCTGAAGCAATCCGGCCAAATAACCCCTCGGGGAGGAAACCATGGGAAACATCACGCTCAAGAACGTCTCCAAGCATTTCGGATCGACGGTCATCATTCCAGGCCTCGACCTCGTCATCGAGAATGGCGAGTTCGTCGTCTTCGTCGGGCCGTCGGGTTGCGGCAAGTCCACGTTGCTGCGCCTCATCGCCGGGCTCGAGGACACCAGCGGGGGCACCATCAACATCGATGGCCGTGACGTCACCGGCGAGGCGCCGGCCAAGCGCAAGCTGGCCATGGTATTCCAGTCCTATGCGCTCTATCCGCATATGACGGTGGCCAAGAACATCGGCTTCCCGCTGAAGATGGCGGGCGAGGATGTGGCGACGATCGACAAGAAGGTGAAGGACGCAGCCCGGGTCCTCAACCTCACCAACTATCTCGAACGCCGGCCCGGCCAGCTCTCCGGCGGCCAGCGGCAACGCGTCGCCATCGGCCGCGCCATCGTGCGCCAGCCCTCGGCATTCCTGTTCGACGAGCCGCTGTCCAACCTCGATGCCGCACTGCGCGGCACCATGCGTCTGGAAATCAGCGAGCTGCACCACCAGCTCAAGACGACGATGGTCTACGTCACCCACGACCAGATCGAGGCCATGACCATGGCCGACAAGATCGTCGTGCTCAACGCCGGCAACATCGAACAGGTCGGCTCGCCGATGGAACTCTACAAGTCGCCGAAGAACCTGTTTGTCGCCGGCTTCATCGGTTCGCCGAAGATGAATCTGATCGAAGGCGCGCCGGCGGCCAAATACAACGCCAAGACCATCGGCATCCGTCCCGAGCACATGGGGATATCGACCACGGCGGGCGACTGGAAAGCCCTTGTCGGCGTCGCCGAGCATCTTGGATCCGACACCTTCCTGCATGTCCAGGCTGACGGCGTCGGTCCGCTGACCGTGCGCGCCGATGGCGAAATGCCCGTCCGTCACGGCGACACCATTTACCTCACCCCCGACAAGGTCCGGATGCATCGCTTCGGCCCCGACGGAAAGGCGCTGACGCAGTGAGGCTGAAAGGCAAATCGGCGCTGGTCACCGGATCAGCACGCGGCATCGGCAAGGCCTTCGCCGAAGCTTATGTGCGTGAGGGTGCGACCGTCGCCATTGCCGATATCAATCTGGCGGCTGCCGAAAAGACAGCCTCCGAGATCGGCGCCAACGCCTATCCGGTCAGGCTCGACGTCAGCGACCTCGCTTCGATCGAGGCGGCGGTGAAGGCGGTCGAAACAAAGACCGGTGGCCTCGACATCCTGATCAACAATGCTGCCTTGTTCGACCTGGCGCCGATCGTCGAGATCACCAAAGCGAGCTACGACAAATTGTTCTCCGTCAACGTCGCCGGCACTTTGTTCATGCTGCAGGCAGCGGCACGTTCGATGATCGCAAGGGGCAAGGGCGGCAGGATCATCAACATCGCCAGCCAGGCCGGACGGCGCGGCGAGCCGCTGGTCGCCGTCTATTGCGCCACCAAGGCCGCGGTGATTTCGCTGACCCAGTCCGCCGGGCTCGACCTGATCAAGCACCGCATCAACGTCAATGGCATCGCGCCCGGCGTCGTCGACAGCGATATGTGGGATGAGGTCGATGCGCTGTTTGCCAAATATGAGAACCGGCCGAAGGGCGAGAAGAAGCGGCTGGTCGGCGAGGGCGTGCCCTATGGCCGCATGGGCAAGCCGGAGGACCTGACCGGCATGGCGGTGTTCCTGGCCAGCGACGACGCCGAATACATCGTCGCCCAGACCTACAATGTCGATGGCGGCCAATGGATGAGTTGATGGGCCGGGATCACGAAGGCCGCAGCCCGGCCAAAAGGGTAGAAAAATGACCGTGAAACTCTCCTCCTCGATCCTCTCGGAACTCCCCGCCAAGGTCGCCGGTCCCAGATATGATCGCTCCAGGCTCAAACCCGGTATCGTCCATTTCGGCGTCGGCAATTTCCATCGCTCGCATCAGGCGGTCTACCTCGACGATCTCTTCAATGCAGGCATCGGCCATGACTGGGCGCTGGTCGGCGCCGGAGTCTTCGAGGGCGAAAAAATCGGCCGTTCCAAGCTGCAGGAGCAGGACTGGCTGACCACCGTGGTCGAGCAGGATTCCGACCATATGAGCGCCCGCGTCACCGGCGTCATGATCGACTTCCTGACGCCCGGCGATGCCGATGCCATCATCGACCAGCTCGCCGATCCGGCGATCAAGATCGTCTCGCTGACCATCACGGAAGGCGGTTATTTCATCGATCCGGCCTCCGGCAAGTTCAACCCGACCCACCCCGACATCGTCGCCGACGCACAGGCAGGCACGACGCCGAAGACGGTGTTCGGCCTCATCCTTGCGGGCCTGATGCGCCGCCGGGCCGACGGCATCGTGCCGTTCACCGTCATGTCCTGCGACAACATCCCTCACAATGGCCATGTCACCTCGGATGGCGTCATCGGCCTCGCCCGGCTGATCGATG
Source organism: Mesorhizobium sp. L103C119B0 (assembly GCF_000502235.1). Taxonomy (NCBI): domain Bacteria; kingdom Pseudomonadati; phylum Pseudomonadota; class Alphaproteobacteria; order Hyphomicrobiales; family Phyllobacteriaceae; genus Mesorhizobium; species Mesorhizobium sp. L103C119B0. The sequence continues at coordinate 24,652 of NZ_AYXE01000016.1, forward strand.
AGGATCTGGCAAACTGGGTCAGCGACAATGTCGCCTTTCCCAACGGCATGGTCGACCGCATCACCCCCGCCACCTCCGACCGCGAGCGCGGTATTCTCGCCACCGAGTTCGGCCTCGAGGACAACTGGCCGGTGTTCTGCGAGCCGTTCAAGCAATGGGTGCTGGAAGACCGTTTCACCGACGGCCGCCCGCCGCTGGAAAAGGTCGGTGTGCAATTCGTGAGGGATGTCGCGCCCTATGAACTGATGAAGATCCGCATCCTCAATGGCGGTCATGCCACGATCGCTTATCCCGCAGGGTTGATGGACATCCATTTCGTCCATGAGGCGATGCAGGAGCCGCTGGTGCGCGGCTTCCTCGCCAAGCTCGAGCATGACGAGATCATCCCGACCGTGCCGCCGGTGCCGGACACCGTGCTGGAGGATTATTACCAGCTCATCGAGCACCGCTTTTCCAACCCCAAGATCGGCGACACCATCCGCCGGCTTTGCCTCGACGGTTCCAACCGGCAGCCGAAATTCATCATCCCGACCATCGCCGACCGGCTGAAAGCCGGGAAGAGCGTCGCGGGTCTGGCGCTCGAGTCGGCGCTGTGGTGCCGCTATTGCTTCGGCACCACCGACAGCGGCGCGGTCATCGAGGCCAACGACCCGAGCTGGGGCCGGCTGCAGGCAAGCGCCAAGGCGGCGAAGGACAAGCCCGGCGCCTGGCTTGCGATGGAGGATATCTATGGCGGGGTCGGCCGCTCGGCGCCGTTCGCCGAGGCCTTTGCCCATGCGCTCAACGTCTTGTGGGCGAATGGCACGCGCGCGACGCTGACGCGCTACATCTCCGGCAAGCTCTGACGCCAGCCGCAATGACGCCCGAACTGGTCATCTTCGACTGTGACGGCGTGCTGGTCGACAGCGAGGCGCTGTCGGTTTCGGCTCTGCTCGGCATGATCTCTGCCGCCGGGGGCTCGGTCAGCGAAGATACCGCCTACGAGCATTTCTTAGGCAAGAGCATGAAGAGCGTGCGCGAGATACTTCTTCGCGATTTCACCATCGACATCACCGACGTGCATCTGACCGACATGCGCGTCGAACTGATGCGCAAATTCCGCGAGGAGCTGAAGCCGATTCCCGGCATCAGCGACATCCTGCCGAGGCTGGGCATTCCCTGCTGCGTCGCCTCTTCCGGCACGCTCGACCGCATTCGCTATGCGCTCGACGTTACCGGCCTGCTCGGCCTGCTCGAGCCCCATCTGTTCAGCGCCGCCATGGTCCCGCGCGGCAAGCCGGCGCCGGATCTTTTTCTCCATGCCGCCGCCGCAATGGGCGCGCATCCCGGTAATTGCATCGTAATCGAGGACAGCCCTGCCGGCATCGCGGCGGCGCGTGCGGCCGGCATGCGCGTCTTTGCTTTCACCGGCGGTTCGCACGCCGGCAACCCGGCCTTGAAAGCGCGGCTTGCGTCGAGTGAACCGGACTTTATATTCGCGGACATGCTGCAATTGCCCGATCTGATTGCAGGCTAGAGCATGATGCCAAAAAGTGTGAAGCGGTTTTCGGACGACATCATGCTCTACTTCTTTGATTTAGAGACGGATTCAGATTTCAGGTCGAACAGACCTGAAATCATCCGGCTCTAGGGAGCGAGAGTAAAAGCATCTTGACGAAAAGCTTCGTTTGCGCGGTCGATGTCGGCACCGGGAGCGCCCGCGCGGGCATTCTCGATACGTCAGGCACCTTGCTCGGCCGCGCCGAGCATCCGATCGTCATGAACCAGCCGAAGGCCGATCACGCCGAGCACAATTCGCAGGATATCTGGTCGGCGGTCTGCATCGCGGTGCGTGCCGCGCGCGAAAAGGCCGGTGTGTCAGCCGACGATATTGTCGGCATGTCGTTCGACGCCACCTGCTCGCTGGTGGTGCTGGACAGGAATGCCGGCCAGCTCAGCGTCTCGGTGACGGGCGAACGGCGCTGGGACACCATCGTCTGGCTCGACCATCGCGCCATCGCCGAGGCAGATGAATGCACCGATAGCGGCCACGCCGTACTCGACTATATCGGTGGCGTCATGTCGCCGGAAATGGCGACGCCGAAGCTGATGTGGCTGAAGCGCAATCTGCCGGGAACTTGGCATGAAGCCGGCTACCTGTTCGACCTCACCGATTTCCTGACCTGGAAGGCGACCGGGTCGCTGGCGCGCTCGCAATGCACGCTGACCGCCAAATGGACCTATCTGGCGCATGAGGAAACCGGCTGGCGCCGTGACTTCTTCGACAGGGTCGGGCTTGGCGATCTGTTCGAACACGGCAGCCTGCCGGAGAAGGCAAGTGCTGTCGGCGAAGACATCGGCACGCTCACCCCTGAAGCGGCGGCGGAGTTGGGCTTGAGCGAAAACTGTCGGGTCGGCGCCGGCGTCATCGATGCCTATGCCGGCGCGCTTGGCGTGCTCGGCGGCTTTGCTGGCGACGAGCAGAATATCGGCCGCCATCTGGCATTGATCGCCGGCACCTCGTCCTGCGTCATGGCGATGTCGCCCGACCCGCAGCCTTTCGCCGGCGTCTGGGGTCCATACTATGGCGCCGCACTGCCAAAGCTCTGGCTGTCGGAAGGCGGCCAGTCGGCTACCGGGGCTTTGCTCGACCACATCATCCGCTGGCATGGCGCCGGCGGCGAGCCGGATGCGGCCATGCATGCCAAGATCGCCAGGCGCGTCGCTGAACTGCGCAGCACCGAAGGCGACAAGCTGGCGGCGAGGCTGCATGTGCTGCCGGATTTTCACGGCAACCGCTCGCCGCTTGCCGACCCGCATGCCGTCGGCGTGGTCAGCGGGCTGACGCTGGATTCCTCCTTCGACAGCCTGTGCAAGCTCTATTGGCGCACGGCCGTCGGCATCGCGCTCGGCGTGCGCCATGTGCTGGAGGCGCTGAACGAGAACGGCTATCTCATCGACACGCTGCACGTCACCGGCGGCCACACCAAGAACCCGTTGCTGATGGAGCTTTATGCCGACGCGACCGGCTGCGCGGTGATCGAGCCGCTGGCCGACGAAGCCGTTCTGCTCGGCACCGGCATGGTCGCCGCCACCGCGGCCGGTCTGTTCCCGGACCTGAATGCCGCTTGCGTCGCCATGCAGCAAGGCGGCAGGGCGCGCACCTCGAACCCGGCCGCTTCAGGCCGCTTCGACCGCGACTACAAGATTTTCCTCGAAATGCACCGCCAGCGGCAGGAGCTCGACGCCATCAGCTAGAGGAATTCCAGGAAAAGTGTGAAACGGTTTTCCGTCCGGAATTGCGTACCAAATCTAGGCCTCCTCTCGCCGGCGCAAGGATGCGCCGGTCGCCGCGTCGAACAGATGCACGCTCTCCTCCTCGAACGTATAGCGCACAGGCGCGCGCAACGCCGGGCATTCGCGGGCCGATATCAACGCGCCGACCTCCTTGCCGCCGCAGGCGAACGTCACCAGCGCGTCATTGCCATGGAACTCGATGAGGTCGGCGGTGCCTTGCAGAAGATTGATGCTCTGAGCGCCGGCGGTCTTCAGGTCCGGCGGTCGGATTCCAAGCACGGCGCGCTGGACGCCGCGCAGATCGAAGCCCGAGCCTTCTATGGAGAAGGTCGAGCCGCCGCCTGTCAGCGTCCAGCGTTCGTCCTTCCGCCCGACGGCCACGTCGATGAAATTCATGTTCGGCGTACCGATGAAGGCGGCGACGAACAGATTGCCCGGCTGGCGATAGATCTCCGCAGGCGAGCCGATCTGTTCGATAACGCCATCCCTGAGCAGCACGATCCGGTCGGCCAGCGTCATCGCTTCCAACTGATCGTGGGTGACATAGACGGTGGTGGTCTTCAGCGACTGATGCAGCCGGGCGATCTCGACCCGCATGTGGTTGCGCAGCTTGGCATCGAGATTGGACAGCGGCTCGTCGAACAGGAACACTTTCGGCGTCTTGATCATGGCGCGCGCAATCGCCACGCGCTGCTGCTGGCCGCCGGAAAGTTCGGTCGGCTTGCGGGCGAGGTAAGGTTCGAGGCCGAGCGTCTTTGCCACCGCCTCGACCCGCTTCCGGATCTCGGCCGGGGGCACTTTCTGTCGCTTGAGCCCAAAGGCGATGTTGTCGAAGATCGTCATATGCGGGTAGAGCGCATAGTTCTGGAAAACCATGGCAATGCCGCGCTCGCCGGGCTCGAGATCGTTGACCACTTTGCCGCCGATCGACACTTCCCCGCCGCTGATATCTTCCAGTCCGGCCAGCATCCTGAGCAAGGTCGACTTGCCGCAGCCGGACGGGCCGAGGAATACGACGAATTCGTGCTCCTCGATCGAGAGATTGAGGTCGCGGATGACGGTGGTGGCGCCGTAAGCCTTGTCGACATGGGAGCAAACGATCGCGGACATGGTCAGCCCTTCTCGCCGGTAAGAAGGATTTGCAGCTTGACGTCTTGCGGCTTGCCTTGCGCCGCCCGCTCGAAGGCCTCGATGCTGTCCGAGAAATCATAAGTGCCGGTGATCAGCGGCTTGAGGTCGACCTTCCCCGAGGCGATCAGCTGCAGCGCGCGGTCGAAGATGTTGGCGTAACGGAACACCGTCTCGATGCGCACTTCCTTGGAGATCGCCGCCGGAACGTTGAGGCTGACCGGTTCGACCGGCAGTCCGACCAGCACCACCGCGCCGCCCGGCCGCACGACATCGAACAGGTCGGCGAATGCCTTCGGGCTGCCGCTCGCCTCGAACACGATATCCGCGCCCCAATTGTCGGTCGCGGCGGAGACTGCGTCGACCAGCGATTGCTCACCTATATTGACCGGCACGATGCCGGGATATTGCGCGGCAATCTTGAGCTTGGGTGCGGAAAAATCGGAGATCAGCACCTTCGAGCAGCCGCCGGCCAGCGCCGCCAGCGCGATCATGATGCCGATCGGGCCGCAGCCGACGACCACGGCGACGTCGCCAGGCACGATGCGGGCGCGGCTCGCCGCCTGCATGCCGATGGCAAAGGGTTCGACCATCGCGCCTTCGGCGAAGGTGACATTGTCCGGCAGTCTGTAGGTGAAGGCGGCCGGGTGCACGGCATAGGGCGCCAGCACGCCATGCACAGGCGGCGTCGCCCAGAAGGAGACGTCAGGGTCGACATTGTAGATGCCGAGCCTGGTCGCGCGCGACGACAGGTTCGGCACGCCCGGCTCCATGCAGACGCGGTCGCCGACCTTCAGCGTGCCGACATTGGCGCCGATCTCGACGATCGTTCCCGCGGCTTCGTGGCCGAGCACCATCGGGGCCCGCACGACATAGCTGCCGATCGCGCCATGGGTGTAATAGTGCACGTCGCTGCCGCAGACGCCGACCGTGTGGATGGCGATCTTGACATCGCCCGGTCCGACGTCGAGCGGCAGCGCGATCTCGCGCAGCGACAGTTCGCCTTTTTTCTCAAGCACCAGTGCCCGCATAGGTAAGTCCTCGCATCAAGTCTTTTTTGCCGGAAAACGGAATTCAGGAAGCCGCTGAGCACGCCGAGGAACAGCAGCGGCGGTAGCGACAACAGCACGACCGAGGCGTTGAGGATTCCCCACGGCACGTTCATGCCTTGCTGTGAAAGTTCGGAAGCGACGATCGGCAATGTCTTGGCGTTGGAACTGGACAGCATCAGCGCGATCAGGAATTCGTTCCACACCAGCACGAAGCTGAAGGCGACGGCGCCGATCAGCGAGCGCGCCGCTACCGGCAGCGCAATGCGCCAGAACACCGAGTAAGCGCCGTAGCCGTCGACGAAAGCGGCTTCCTCGATTTCCTTCGGCACGGCCTGGAAGGCGGGAATGGCGAGCCACATGATCACCGAGATGGTGAGCAGCGAATAGGTGACGATCAGCGCCGGCAAGGTGTCGTAGAGCCCGATCTGCAGCCAGATCACCATCAGCGGAATGGCGACTGCCACCGGGGGCAGGAAGCGCAGCGACAACACGAAGAACTGGATGTCGCCAGCGAAGCGATTGGGATAGCGCGCCACCGCATAGGCTGCCGGAAGGCCGAGCATGACGCCGATCAGCACGGCGACGCCGCAGGAAATGACCGAGTTATAGAGACCGGTCATGACGCTGTCGCGGCCGATGATGTAGCTGATATTGTCGAAGGTCGGGGTAAACACCAGGCGCGGCACGCGGGTGATGATGTCGACATTGTTCTTCAGCGAATTGACCGCCGTCCAGGCGAGCGGAAACACCGCCATGAAGCCGGCGAAGGCCAGGATGATCTTGCCGATGAGGCGGCCCGGTCTCATGCGATACGGCCTCATGCCTGCACCCGCTTCCACAGCATGGTGAAGGTGATGACAGTCGCGATCATCATCAGCACCGCCATGGCCGAGGCATAGGACACCTTGCCGGATTCGATGAAGCCTTGCGAGAAGGCGTACATGTCGAGCGTCTCGGTCGCCACGCCCGGCCCGCCGCGCGTCATCACATAAATCAGGTCGAAGGAGCGCAGCGATTCGATCATCTTGACGAACATCAGGCTGATCAGCGGCGCCTTCAGCATAGGCAAGGTCACATAGGCATGGATCTGCCAGCGTTTGGCGTGGTCGAGCCGCGCCGCTTCGATCGGCTGCGGCGGCAAGGTCTCCAGAAGCTTCAGCACGATGACCGCGAAGAACAGTCCCCACTGCCAGACATCGACCGAGGCGACGGCAAACAGGGCCGTCGACGGCTTCGACAGCGGGTCGAAGATCAGCCCGCCGGTGATCAGCCTGTAGGGATAGGTGGCGATGCCGTAGAGCGGATGATAGGCAAACTTCCACACGAAGGCCGCCGAGACACGCGGCAACAGCACCGGGATGATGAACAGCAGGCAGTAGATGTTGCGCAGCCGCGGCGACGCTACTTCGAACATCAGCACGCCGAGCCCGATCGCCACCATCATCGTCGCCACCACGGTGACGATTTCCCACTTCACCGAAACCCAGACCGCGTTGAGGAAACGCCGGTCGGCGAACAGGTCGATGAAGTTCGACAGCCAGACCCAGGAATAGTCCGACGAGCTCAGCTCGCGGTTCTGCAGCGCAATGACGATGGCGTACAGCGTCGGCACCATCGACAGCACCAGAAGAATGGCGAGCGTCGGAACCAGAAACGTCACGGGCAGGGAAGAGCGTCGGCGCATTGCCTATCCTCGGGCTGTGCCTTTTTGGGGAGAACCCGCGGCGCACAGGTCCCGGCATCCGGTCGAATGCCGTGGACCGCGCGCCGCGGGCGGGAGGATTACTTCTTCTTCACCAGCTCGTTGGCGTAGGCCTCGAGTTCGTCGAGGCCGCCCTTGACGTCGGTGCGCGTGCCGGTGACCAGCTCTTCCAGGATGATGCCCCAGCGGTCGCCGAGATCCGGCCAGCGCGGATCCTGCCAGAAGTTCACCGCCGTCACCTTGCCGGTATCGGCAAGCGCCTGGCCGAGATCGGCGCCATAGATGTCGGCGAACTCCTTGCTGGACAGCACGCTGGTGCGGTTGAGCTCGCCGAACTGGTGCGCGTCGAGCCGGCGCTTCTCGTTCTCCTTCGACGTCGCCCAGGCGATGAACAGGCCGGCGCATTGCTTCGCGGCGTCATCGGCATTGGCCTTGGCGGCGATGGCGAGGCCGTGGCCGTAGCCGCCGCCGGTCAGTGGCGAGGGCGGCGGCAGGAAGCCGATCTTGCCGACCACTTGCGAGGTCTTCGGGTCGACCGCCATGCCCGACAGCGGCGTCGATTCGACCAAGATGGCAACCTGGCCCGACAGGAAGGCGCCGGTCGATTCATCCCAGCTGCCGGTCTGCGTGCCGGGCGCTGAATCCTTGAACAGTTTAAGATAGGTCTCGGTCGCTTTGACCGCGGCCTCGGAGTTGAAAGCCGGCTTGTCACCGTCGAACCATTTTCCGCCATAGGCCTTGAAGAACGGCATCCAGCGCCAGACATTGGCGCCCGAGCCACGCGCGCCGCGCAGCGCGATGCCGTACATGCCCTTGTCGGGATCGGTCAGCTTCGGCACGTCGGCGATCAACTCGTCCAGCGTCTTCGGCGGCTGGATGCCGGCGGCTTCCAGAATGTCCTTGCGGTAGACCATCAGGTCGCCGCCGCCGGTCAGCGGCGCGAACCACACCTTGCCGTCATAGGTGGCGACCTTCTGCCGGCCCGGGTCGAAATCGGCGTAGTCGTAGTCAGCCGGGTAATAGTCGGTGAGCGGCACGATCCATTTCGACGAGGCGAACAGCGCGACATTGGCTTCGTCGACATAGTAGACGTTGTAGTTGCCGACCGTGGACGCATCGGCGCGCGACTTTGCCCGGCGGTCGTTCTCGTTGAGATAGTCGATCTGGAAGCTGGCGCCGGCCAGTTTCTGGAACTCGTCCTTGGACGCTTCCAGCAGCGTCAGCCCGTCACGCGGTTGCGCCAGCACCTTAACCGGCGCCGAGCAGACCGGCGCCGCCAGCGCCATGGTCGAGAGGGTCGTGGTAAGCATGAAAGCTGCGCTTATGCTCGCAGCGAGCCGAATTGGTTTCATTGATTTTCTCCTCCAGGAACAGTCGCAGGAAGCGGAAGTCTTCGGTTGCGCGATCCTCGCCATCGCCCGAGCGACAAGCCACCCATCGCCAAAATGAGGAGTTGCTAAAGGCCGCGCTAGAAGCCCCGTTGCAGCAGACCTGTACTTTTATGCATTGTGCGCTGCAAAATCCGGCCCGCCTGCACAGCCTCTGTCACATGAGTACCGATGGAGTGAGGAAGGCCGGTTTTCAGGCGCGCATCGTCATCCGCTGCTTCGACAGCTTGCGGTAGGATGACGGCGTCATCCGGTGCTTGCGCAGGAAGGCGCGGTTGAAGTTGGAGATGTTCATGTAGCCGACCTGGAAGCAGACGTCGGTGATCGGAATATCGGTGTCCGCCAGCAGCTTGCAGGCTTGCCAGAGCCGGAGCTTGGCGATGTGGTCGCTGAAACTGTTGCCGGTGTTTTTCTGGAAGAAGCGCGAAAACGTGCTTTCGCTCATCCCCGCCAGCTCCGCCGCCTCCGGCAGCTTCAGGTCCTCGGCGAAGTGCTGGAAGAGATAGGTCAGCGTGCGCTGGATGATGTCCAGCGAGGTTGCGTCGAGCGCGGGTGAGAAATCCGGCGAGGACAAAAGCTCGTATTCGTCTGTCCTGGCCAGCAGATCGGCCAGTTCGAGGAAGAGGCAAAACCGGGCGAGCCCGTGCACGGTGCCCATCCGTTCCATCAGCGCAGCGCCGTCGAGCGCGGCGCGGCCATGGAAGACGATGCCGCGCAGCGATCGCTCCAGGAACGGTTCTAGTTCGCGCAGCTCCGGCAGCAGTCCCGCCGAGCCGCGCAGCCGCTGCGGATCGAATTGCAGCACGATGTCGCGTCCTTCGATCAGCTCGCCGGGTTGCACCGATGTCACCCAGTCATGCGGCAGCCCGCCGCCGACGATGCTCAGGTAGCCCGGCCCGAATTCGCCGATGTGATCGCCGACCAGCGCGACCCCGGAAGACTTCCTCAGGAGATGGATCTCGTATTCCGGATGAAAATTCCAGACATTGCGCTCCCAGGGATAGTCGTCGAGCCGCCACAGGAAACTGTCGCTCGCCTCGGTGACGATGTGCTCGAAAGCCGGCACCGTGCGAGGGATCGCGGCCGTGTTCTTTCTGCGCCTGAATGCCATCGTCTGCTCTCGGGGCGTATGAGGAAGCGACTGGTTTCGGGTAATCCGTAGCAGTCTGTCGCCCGCAAGTGAACGATGTCTGCCTCAGCGATTTCAACGCCGGCTCTCGATGATCTCGATGAAGCGGGCGAACAGCCCGGCCTGGGATTTGATGCCGAGTTTGCGGTGGATGTTGCGGCGGTGAACCTTCACCGTTCCCGGCACGATGCGCATGGCTCTTGCGACCGACTCGGTGGAATGCCCCTGCAGCACCAGATCGACGACATGCTTTTCGCGCGGGGTCAGCGACAGGCTTTCCCAAATGTGTGCGCGGTCGAACTCGTTGACTGCGGCGATCGTCTCGCCCTGCTCCGCTTCGTCCTGCTCCTCGGCCGAAAGTGCGGGCCAGCGCAACCGGGCGAAGTTGATGACCGCCGGCGCCATGTCGCGCAGCAGCCTGGCATCGGCGGTGCCGAAGGGACCCGAGGCGTGCAATCGCATCAGCGACAGCACCAGCGCATCTTTGCCGGGCAGCGGCACGAAGAAGCCGACCTCCTCGGCCAGCCTTGTCTGGCTATAGTAGGTGCGAAAATACTCGCTGGCATAGAAGCGGTCGGGCGCCAGTTCGCGCATGCGCCAGAACCCCTCCTTGCGCTCCACCGCCGCGTGATGAAATGGGTCGAGCAGATAAGGTCCTTCCTGATAGAGCGTGACGAAGACATGGCTCTCGGCCGGCGAGAAGGTTTCGAACAGCAGCGGCGGTCGCGAGGCGCCGCGGTAACCGAAGATCACGCAGTGGTCGAAGCCGACATGCTGGCTCAACCAGCCGACCATTGCCTTGCCGAACAGGTCGCCGCTCGTCTCCCGTGTCGCCGCGACAAGGGCTGCGAGCCGGCTGTATTCGTCGCTGCGGGACGCACTCAATCTATACCCCCTTAAACGAGAAAATAGATCAGATATACCACCAGCGAGGTATATACTAGACGCCATTGGCTCTGGTAGCGTCCTGGAATAGCCCTGTTGCTGGAGCCAGCACTTTGACCGCAGTGCCCGACATCGAGTTTCGCGGCGTCACCAAGCGCTATGGCGCTGTGACCGCAGTCAGCGGCATCGATCTGGCTGTGCCGCCCTCCGCCTTTGTCGCCCTTCTCGGACCGTCCGGCTGCGGCAAGACCACATGCCTGCGCATGATCGGCGGCTTCGAGCAGCCGAGCGAAGGCCAGGTGTTTATCCGTGGCCGGGACATGGCCGGAACGCCGCCCTATCGTCGGCCGGTCAACATGGTGTTCCAGCAATACGCGCTGTTTCCGCATCTCGATGTCGAAGCCAATGTGTCCTACGGGTTGCGCCAGGCACGGCCGCGCCTGTCGTCGCAGGAAATCGGCCGGCGCGCCGGCGAGGCGCTCGAAATGGTGCGGCTCGCCGGCTATGGCCGCCGCAAGATCCACGAACTCTCCGGCGGCCAGCAGCAGCGCGTCGCGCTGGCGCGCGCACTGGTCAACAAGCCGGCTGTGCTTTTGCTCGACGAGCCGCTGGCAGCGCTCGACAAAAAGCTGCGCACCGACATGCAGATCGAGCTGCAGAACCTGCAGCGCGAGATCGGCATCACCTTCGTGCTGGTCACCCACGACCAGGAGGAGGCGCTGTCGATGAGCGACTTCGCCTGCGTCATGAACGGCGGCCGCATCGTACAGCTCGGGCAACCAAGCGAGATCTATGACGAGCCGGCCGACCTGTTCGTCGCCGACTTCGTCGGCAAGACCAATCTGTTGAGCGGCAAGGTTGCCGGGCATACAGGCGATCTTGTCAATGTGGCGCTGGCGGACGGAACCGTCATTGCCGCGCGCAAACGAACCGCCTTGCAGCAGGGCGAGACCGTTTCTGTTAGCCTGCGTCCTGAATCGCTAAGCCTCGGCGCCACCAAAGGCAGCCCTTTCAAGGGCATCGTGCGCAACCGGATCTTCTTGGGCTCGACGGCGGAATACGCCATCGAGGTGCAGGGCATCGGAACGCTGCTGGCCAAGGCCGACCATGTGATCGGCCATGGCAACCTCTTCAAGCCGGGTGAACCCGTCGCCATCGGCTTTGCCTCCGGGACGCCGCTGGCGTTTCCGGAGACCAAGAACAACGGGACCAACCAGAGGGTAGCAAAAAATGTCGAAATCATATCGTGACGGACTGCCGATTAGCCCTGAGAACTTCGTCGACCAGCTGATGCGCCTGAAGCGCGGCTCGATCGGCCGCCGCGACTTCCTCGGCCTCACCGGCCTTGGCATCGCAACCGCGGTGATGGCGCGCGAGCTCGGCATCATGCCGACACCGGCCTTCGCTGCCGAAAACCTTGGCGACCGCATGTCGATCGCCACCTGGCCGAACTACCACGACCCGCAGACCTTCGAGAATTTCAAGAAGGACACCGGCGTCGCCATCGAGGTCAACGTCTTCGGCTCCAATGAGGAGATGCTTGCCAAGCTGCAGGCCGGCGCCTCGGGCTGGAGCCTGTTCGTGCCGACCAACTACACGATCTCGACCTACAAGAAACTCGGCATCATCGATCCGCTCGACATGGCCAAGCTGCCGAATTTCGACAGCTCCCAGGAGGACCCGCGCTTCACCTCGGAAGGCACGATCGACGGCACGACCTACGCGGTGCCGAAGAACTGGGGCACCACGGGCTTTGCCGTCAACACCAAGAAGCTGGCCAAGCCGATGACCAGCTGGAAGGAATTCTGGGACGTCGCCATGGCCGAGGGCGATGGCCGCACCATGGTGCACGACTACCAGCTGACCACCATCGGCAACGCGCTGAAATATTACGGCTATTCCTTCAACTCGCTGAAGCAGGACGAGCTCGCCAAGGCCGAGGAGCTGCTGCTCAAGGTCAAGCCGCATCTGTTCGCGGTCTCGTCCGACTACCAGCCGGGAATGCGGGCGGGCGACGCCTGGATGACCATGTGCTGGACGAATGACGGCGCGCAGTTGCATCGCGATATTCCAGAGATCGCCTATGTCTTGGGCAAGGAGGGCGGCGAAATCTGGACCGATTTCTACGCCATCCCGAAGGACGCGCCGAACAAGCCGGCCGGCTATGCCTTGCTCAATTATCTGATGACCCCGGAGGTTGCTGTGAAGGAGCATCTCGCCAATGGCGCGCCCTCGACCGACGCGCGGGTCAACAAACTGCTGCCCAAGGAAGTGCTCGACAATCCGATCCTTTACCCGGCGGCCGACCTGTTGACACCGCTGGAGTTTGGTGCGGCGGCGACGCTGACCGACCCCGGCCGCGCCGAACTGATGGCGCGTTTCAAGTCGGCTTGAGGCTGGCCTGACGCAAACGGAAAACCGGCGGGCCTATGTCCGCCGGCATCGGGGCGGTTTCCATGCACGGCAACAGATTTCGGTATAACATCCTGACAGCGCTGCTGCTCGCTCCGGCTACAGCGTGGCTGGTGGTGTTTTTGGTGTTGCCGTTCATCGCCATTGCCGTGTTCAGCGTCGGCGAGCGGGCGCCGGAGGGCGGCTATCAGGCCGCCTTCACGCTGGCGCAATACGCCAATCTCCCGGCAAGGGCGACCGCCTTCTGGAACACGATGATGCTGGCGCCGGTGGGCGCGCTTGCCTGCCTGCTCGTCGCCTACCCGGTTGCCTACTATCTCGCCCTGAAGGCGCCGCAACGCTGGCGACTGATCCTGCTTGCGCTCGTCGTCATTCCCTTTTGGACCAGCCTTTTGATGCGCACCTATGCCTGGATGTACATTCTGGGCGGACGCGGCATTCCCGCACTGCTGGCCTTTGTCGGCATCGAGGATGTCAGGTTGATCAACACGCCGGGCGCCGTGCTGCTCGGTATCGTCTATGGCTATTTGCCCCTCATGATCCTGCCGATCTATGTCAGTCTCGAGCGGCTCGACCGAAGGCTGCTGGAAGCCTCCGCCGATCTCGGCGCGACCCCGCTCTCAACCTTTCTGGGAGTGACGCTGAAGCTGTCGCTGCCGGGCGTGATGACCGGCTTCTCGCTGGTCATGATCCTGCTGCTCGGAGAATACCTGATCCCGACGCTGCTTGGCGGCGGCAAGGTGTTCTTCATCGGCAATGCGCTGGTCGACCTGTTCCTGCAGTCGCGCAACTGGCCGTTCGGATCGGCCATCGCCATCACGCTGGTGGCGGTTTCGGTGGTGGTGCTGATCGCGGCAAACCGCATTTCGACACGGGTGTCGGGCGCCCGCAGGGTGGATCTGATCTGATGCGCGCCTTCGTCACAGCCGTCTTCGCCTTCCTCTATCTGCCGATTGCGTTGGTCGTGCTGTTTTCCTTCAACGCCGGCCGCCATGCCAGCGAGTTCACCGGCTTTTCGGTGCAGTGGTACGGCACGGCGCTGTCGAACCCGTTCCTGGTCGAGGCATTGAAGAACAGCTTGTTCATCGCCACCACCAGCGCGCTTCTGGCGGCGGTGTGCGGCACGGCAGCCGCACTCGGCCTGGCGCGGGTCGGGCTCAGAACCCGCGCCGTCTTCGACGCGCTGATGGGTGCCGCGATCGTCGTTCCCGGCGTCGTCATCGGCATCTCGACGCTCGTCGCGCTGGTCCAGTTGTTTGGCGTGCTCAACCCGTTCCTCGCCTCGATCTGGCCAAACGACCAGCCGCCGCGCCTGTCGCTCGGCTATGGATCGATCATCGCCGCCCACGGCCTGTTTTCGATGGCGTTGGTGACGATAATCGTCGGCACGCGTCTCGCCAGCCTCGACCGCAACCTGGTCGAGGCCTCGAGCGATCTCTACGCCACGCCGCTGACGACGTTTCGCTCGATCGTGCTGCCGCAGATCATGCCGGCGGTGATCGCCGGCTTCCTGCTCGCCTTCACCTTCTCCTTCGACGATTTCATCGTCGCCTTCTTCGTCGCCGGCGCGCAGACGACGCTGCCGATCTATGTCTTCGCCTCGATCCGGCGCGGCGTGACGCCGGAAATCAACGCCATCGCCACCATCGTGCTCGTCGCCTCGGTTCTTCTGGTGGTGCTTGCCCAATGGCAGCTGCGCCAGCGCCAGCCGTCAAACTGAACAAGCCATCCAGCTGAAAGACAAATTCATGATCCTTAGAGACCGCATCGCCGTGGTGACGGGCGCCGGTTCCGGCATCGGCCGCGCCGGCGCCATGATCATGGCCAGGGAAGGCGCTGTGGTGGTCATCGCCGACCGGGATAAGACCAGCGGCGAGACGACAGCGGCGGACATCCGGGCAGTGGGCGGGCAGGCCGAGGCGATTGTCACCGACGTCTCTGACGACGCGGCGGTCGGGCAGCTCATCACCGGCACGCTCGGCAAGTATGGCCGCATCGACATCCTGCACAATCACGCCGGCATCCAGGTCGGCGGCACGCTGACCGAGGTCGAGGTCGATGGCATGGATGCGTCTTGGCGCATCAATGTACGGGCGCAGTTCCTGGCCGCGCGGCTGGCCATGCCGGCGATGGTCGCGCAAGGCGGCGGCGTCATCCTCAACACGGCCTCGAACTCCGGCGTGTTCTACGACCGCGAGATGATCGCCTACGCGACGTCGAAACATGCGGTGGTGGCGATGACCAGGCAGATGTCGCTCGACTATGCCCGGCACAATGTGCGCGTCAACGCGCTCTGCCCGGGCTGGGTCGACACGCCTTTCAACGAGCCGTTCATCGCCCAGATGGGCGGGCGCGAGGCGATCGAGACCTATGTCCGCACCAGGATCCCGATGGGGCGCTGGGCGAGCGCCGAAGAGATCGCCGAAGCGATCCTGTTCCTCGTCTCCGACCGCTCATCCTTCATGACCGGCCAGGCGCTGGTGATCGACGGCGGCGAAAGCATCGGTTGATCCAAGGGCAGCCGGATAGGAGGGTTCCCGCCTCTGGCTCAATCGCCGGCTGCCCGTCCTCCCTTGCCTTCATGCCGCATTTCGTCCAATAGAACGACGCAAACGCTGCGAAACCGAAGGTTTTGCCGTTTGGAAGTGCGGCTTCCGGCCTCGTTGCCGACGCGCCGCAATCGGAAAGAGCAGGACAATGTCTGCGATCGAAGCCGGCGCTCGTGCGCCGGAAAATCTTTGGCGTCAGGAAATCAGGGCGACGCTGGCGCTGGCCTGGCCGATGGTGCTGACCAATCTCGGCCAGACCGCGATGACCGCCACCGACGTCATGATGATGGGGCGTCTGGGCGCGGACACGCTGGCCAGCGGCGCGCTTGGCGCCAATCTCTATTTCATGCCGCTGATCTTCGGCCTCGGCCTGATGCTGGCGACCTCGCCGATGATCGCCACCGAGCTTGGCCGCCGCCGCTATTCGGTGCGCGATCTGCGTCGCACCGTGCGCCAGGGCCTGTGGCTGGCGATCCTGATCTCGATCCCGATCTGGATCGTGCTGTGGCATGGCGAGGCCATTCTGCTGGCCATGGGCCAGGAGCCGGCATTGGCGCATCAGGCCGGCATCTATCTGCGCTGGCTGGAATGGGCGGTGCTGCCTTTCTACGGCTATATCGTGCTGCGCTCGTTCATCTCGGCACTGGAGCGGCCGGGCTGGGCGCTGATCATCGTCTTCGTCGCCGTCGCCTGCAACGCCTTCTTCAACTGGGTGTTCATGTTTGGCAATCTCGGCGTCACCTCAATGGGCATTGCCGGTTCGGGGCTGGCGACCACGCTGTCGAGCACGCTGATGTTCTGCGGCCTGGCAGCCGTGGTGATGCTGGAGAAGAAATTCCGCCGCTACCGCCTGTTCGGCCGCTTCTGGCGCTCCGACTGGCCGCGTTTCAAGGGTCTGCTGCGGCTCGGCATGCCGATCGCCGGCATCCTCGCCTTCGAGGTGACGATCTTCAACGCGGCAGCCCTGCTGATGGGCCTGATCGATGCGGATTCGCTTGCCGCGCACGCTATCGCCATCCAGATCGCCTCGATCTCCTTCATGGCGCCGCTCGGCCTCAACCAGGCCGTCACCGTGCGCGTCGGGCTGGCCCATGGCGCCGGCAATTCGGCAGGCGTTTCGCGCGCCGGCTGGACCGCCTTCGTCATCGGCGTCTCGTCCATGGCGCTGATGGCGCTGGTGATGGTGCTGTGGCCGCATCTGTTGATCAGCGCCTTCATCGACATGACCGATCCGGCCAATGCCAGGGTGATCGCGCTGGCCGTGTCGTTCCTGGCCTTTGCCGCACTGTTCCAGATCTTCGACGGCGCGCAGGCCGTTGCCGCCGGCATGCTGCGCGGCCTGCACGACACCAAGGTGCCGATGATCTATGCCGCCATCGGCTATTGGGGCATCGGCCTGCCGCTCGGCGTGCTGCTCGCCTTCCATTTCGGCCTGCACGGCGTCGGCATCTGGATCGGCCTTGCGTCGGGTCTGGCCGTGGTGGCGGTGCTGCTCCTGGCTCGCTGGCTGCGGCGGGATCGGATAGCGCCGCCGCTCGTCTTCAGCCATTAAAAGCAAAACGGCCGCCGGGTTCGGCGGCCGTTCTCGTTTGGCGTGGCTCGCTCAGCTCCCGTCCGACGACATCGCGCCGAGCAGCCTGCGTATATCGCCAAATCGCGCGATCGAGCCGAACACCAGTGCCGCCACCGCGACGAAGAACACCGACACCGAAGCCATGGTCGGCGTGTAGCCGTAGCGCAGCGCGTTGAAGATCTTGATCGGCAGCGTCTCGGTGGTGAAGCCGATCGTCATGTAGGCGACGATGTATTCGTTGAGCGACAAGACGAAGGCGAAGGCGTAGCCCGAGACGAGGTAGGGCAGGATCAGCGGCAGCACCACGGTCTTCAGCACCGTGCGATCATCGGCGCCCATGGTCGCCGCAGCCTCGACCAATGAGCGGTCGATCGAGGCAAAGCCGAGCGACAGGGTCACCAGCGGCAGCGTCACGAAGAAGATGGCGTGGCTGATGATGGCGGTGAAGAACTGGCCGAACAGCCCGACCGTCGCCCAGAAGGAGAGGAAGCCGAGCGCGGTGATGACCGGCGGCAGGATGAAGGGGGCAAGCCCCAGCACCTGGAAAATGTTCGCCCATGGCGCGATGCGCCGCCACAGGAACCAGGCCAGCGGCAGCGCCACCGCCACGGCAATCGCGGCCGAACAGACGGCCAGCGTCACAGAATGGATCAGCGCCAGACGCCATTCCGGATCGGTGAAGATCTGGGCGTACCAGGCGAGCGAGAAGCCGACCGGCGGGAAGCTGAGCTCCTGCCGCGAATTCACCGACACGCCGGCGACGACGATCAGCGGCGCCGCCAGGAACAGCGCGACGATGGTGAAATAGACACGGCGCAGCAAGGTCGCGGTCACAGGGCGTTCTCCCTTCGTCCGACGAGCAGCGTCAGTCCGACCAGCGCCAGCGAGATCAGCACCAGGAACACCGCCATTGCGGCCGCGAACGGCATGTTGGACTGGTAGATCGCCTGGTCGGTGATCAGCACCGACAGCGTCCAGTGCTGCGGCCGTCCCAGAATCTGCGGCAAAAGATAGGAGCCGAGGGCGAACACGAAGACCATGATCAGCGTCGCCACAATGGTGTTGCGCAATGCCGGCGCGACGACGTTGAAGAAGGCGCGGATCGGCGAGGCGCCGAGCGTGCGCGCTGCCTCGAGCAATGTCGGGTCGAGGCGCACGAGGGCGGGGTACAGCACCAGGATCGTATAGGGCAGCGCCTGGTAGACCATGCCGGTCAGCACCGCGCCAAAGGTCGGCAGCAGCGCCACCGGCTTGTCCATCAGCCCGATCGCCACGAACAGATTGGTGATGCCGGCGGTGCGCGAAAACAGCGTCGACCAGGCAAAGCCGATAATGACTTCCGACAGCGACAGCACCGACAGGAGGCCGACCAGCCACAGCGTCTGCACGCGGCGCGGCCGACGGGTCAAAAGGTAGGTGAAGGGGAAGGCGATGGCCACGCAGCAGACGGCGACCAGCACCGCCAGCAGCAGCGAAAAGCCGAGCACGCCGCCGAAGAACACCGACAGGAAGCGGGCGTAATTGTCGAACACGAAATCCGGCGTGTAGAAACCGGACGGGTTGCGCTTGAAGAAGCTCACCGCGATCATCGTCGAGAACGGCACGACGAAGAAGACGATCAGCATCAGCGCCGGAAAGAACAGCGGCGTGTAGTCGGCTATCGACTTCGGCGCCTCGCGTCTCATGCGCCGAGCACCACGCAGCTTGCCGGCGGCAGTGTGACGCCGACCTTGGCGCCGACCGGCACGTCATGCCGCTCGCGCGGCGTCGTCACCGCAATGATGCTGGTGCCGCCGACGTCGACGAAGGTCTCGATGGTGCCGCCGAGATCGCGCACGAAACTCACCTCGCCGGTGATGGCCGAGCCGCCGGGGCTGCCGAGATGCACATCCTCGGGGCGGACCGATACAGACGCTTTAGTCTGACCCGCCGGCATGGCAAGACCTGGAATGGCTGTGCCCAGAATGGTGGTGCGCCCGGTGCTGTCGATCTCGGCCGGCAGCAGATTGGTGATGCCGATGAAGTCCGCGACGAAGGCGTCGGCCGGCTTGCGGTAGATCTCGATTGGCGGCGCCGCCTGCAGGATCCTGCCGTGGCCCATGACGACGACCAGGTCGGCCATGGTCATGGCTTCGCGCTGGTCGTGGGTGACGACGATGGTGGTGATGCCCAACCGCTGCTGCAACTGGCGCAGTTCTACCTGCATGGCCTCGCGCAGTTTGGCGTCGAGCGCCGACAGCGGCTCGTCGAGCAGGAACAGTTTCGGCGACAGCGCCAAGGCCCGCGCAATTGCCACGCGCTGGCGCTGACCGCCCGATAGTTTGGCCACCGGACGGTCGGCAAAGCCGGTCAGATGGATGAGGCCCAGCAACTCGTCGACGCGTTTCTTCTGCTCCTCCTTCGAGGCGCCGCGAATGCGCAGCGCATAGGCGATGTTGTCGCCGACGGAGAGATGCGGAAACAGCGCCAGCGACTGGAACACCATGCCGAGATTGCGCTTGTGCGTCGGCAAAGGCGTGATGTCCTCGCCGTCGAGCACGATGGCGCCGCTGGTCGGCTCCTCCAGTCCGGCAATCATGCGCAGCAGCGTGGTCTTGCCGCAGCCCGACGGGCCGAGCAGACACACGAACGTGCCATGCGGCACGTTGAGCTGGACATTGTCGACGGCGGCGAAGTTGCCGAATTTTTTGGTGACGGCGTTGATGTCTAGTCCGGACATGCTCATCCCTTGGAGGGTTTGCTAAGGGGCCGCCGGACTATGCCGGCGGCCGCTGTGGTTCAGACGGATCGAACGGCTCAGCCGACGATCAGCTCGGTCCACTTCTGGTTGATCCAGTCGGCCTTCGACGTATAGAGGTCGTAGCGCGGGATGATCGGATCGATATCCGACGACACGGCTGCGAACTCTTCCGGCTTGAGGTCGAGCACCTCTTTCTTCAGCGTCGGCGTGGTTCCGACCTTGCGCGACATCAGGCCCTGCATCGACGGCTGGCTCATATAGTCGATGAAGGCATGCGCCTCGTCGACCTTGGTCGAGGCGCGCGACAGCACCCAATTGCCGGAATCCTGGATGCCGCCTTCCTTCGGGAAGGTCGAGCGGACATGGAAGCCGTCGGCGACCGCGAGGCCGGTGACGTCGTGATAATACTGGCCCATCGGGATCTCGCCCGACTTCAGCGCCTGCTCGAACTGCGCCTCGTCGCGATACCACAGCCGGACATTCGGCTTGAGCTCGGCGAGCTTTTCGAATGCCTTGTTCAGTCCGTCCTCGGTGTCGAGCGCATTGGTGCCGCCCATGAAGGTCTTTGCCGTCACTTCGAGCAGGAACGAGTTCGAGGCAAGTGCCAGAAGGCCAAGCTTGTCCTCATTGGCCTTGTCCCACAGCGTCTCCCATGAGGTCGGCGCATCTTTGTAGACATCGGTGTTGGAGACCAGCGTGATCCACCAGGCGACGGCGCCGATGCCGGCGACCCGGCCATCCGGATATTTGTTGACGAAGCGCGGCAAGAGGTCGTTGTAGTGCTTGAACTTCGACGTATCGAGCGGCGTCCATAATTCGGTCGACTGGCCCTTCAGCGTCGAGGTCTGCGACATCATCGAAAGGTCGGCCGGCGCCTGGCCTGCCTTGGACGCCTGTTCGAGCTGCACCAGCCAGGCTTCGCCGGTCGGCTCGGCGACCGATTCCACTGCAATGCCGGTGGCCTTGGTAAAATCTGGGAAGACGTGCTCGTCAAAGGATTTCTTGAAATAGCCGCCATAGACGCCGACCTTCAGCGACTTGTCCTGCGCGCGCAGGATCGACGGCATGGCGAGCACGCCGGCTGTAGCGAGGCCCGCACCAAGCACGCCGCGCCGTGTCAGGGATTTTCCGATCAGTCTGTTCATCTGGTTTCTCCTCAGTTGATGCCGTTCCCGGCAGGTTCCCTTCACGCACTGTCGCCCCCTGGCGTCAGTGGGCCGCCGCTCGTTGTTCGAGCGTACGGGCGTATTGCGTCAGTGGAAAGCACATGACGAAGAAGATCAGCGCCACCAGCCCGTAGACCTTGAACGGTTCGAAGGTGGCGTTGTTGATGGCGTTGGAGGTTCTGACCAGCTCCTCGAAGCCGATGATCGAGGTCAGCGCCGTCGATTTGATCAACTGCACCAGGAAGCCGACGATCGGCGCCCTTGTGATCGAGAACGCCTGCGGCAGGATGATCAGCCTGAGCTCCTGCAGGCGGTGCAGGCCGAGGCTGGCGCCGGCATCCCACTGTCCCAGCGGCAGCGCATCGACGCCGCTGCGCCAGATCTCGGCCAGATAGGCGCTGGCGAAGAAGGTCAGGCCGAGCACCGCTGCCGTCCATGGCTCGATGCGCAGGCCGAGCATCGGCAGGCCGAAGAACATCAGGAACAGCTGCATCAACAGCGGCGTTCCCTGGAACAGGGCGATGTAGCCGGAAGCGACCCGCTGGCTCCATTTATTCTCTGCGATCCTGAAGAACAGCACGATCAGCCCGACCAGCGCCCCGCCGACGAAGGCGGCCAGCGACAACAGCACCGTCCAGCGGGCGGCGAGCAGCAGATTGCGAACGATGTCCCAGAGGGTGAATTCGATCATGTGACACCTGCCCCCAATACGCGGCGCCCGCCTGTGACCAGCAGCCGGCGCAAGGCCATGGACAGGACGAGGTAGACCAGGGTCACGACGAAATAGGTTTCGAAGGAGCGGAAGGTGCGGGCTTGCAGCATGTCGGCCTCATAGGTCAGCTCGCGCACGGCGATCTGCGACACCACGGCCGATTCCAGCATCATGATGACGATCTGGCTGGTCAGCGCCGGATAGATCACCTTGAGCGCCTGCGGCAGCACGATCTTGACAAACACCTGGCGTGACCGAAGCCCGAGTGCCAAGGCGGCTTCCGTCTGTCCGCCGGGCACGGCATCGAGACCGGCGCCGACGATTTCAATGGTGTAGGCCGCCATGTTGAGCGTCATTGCCAACATGGCTGCCAGGATCGGATCGAGCCTTATGCCGAGGCTGGGCAGTCCGAAGAAGATGAAGAACAGCTGCACCAGGAACGGCGTGTTGCGCATCACCTCGACATACACCGCGATGGCGCGCTTCACGAATACCGGGCCGTTGCGCCGGCCGGCAGCGCCCATGATGCTGAGCAGCGTGCCCACGAGCGTGGTCACGACGATCAACAGGATCGTCGTGGCCGCGCCGCGCGCGATGTCGCCCACAGCGCCTGGGAGCCAGGCAAAGGCCACGAGAACTCAATCCTTGAGGTTGTCGGGATTGAGCGGCGTCTTCAGCCAGGCCTTCGAGCTCTCATCGAGCTTGCCGTCGGCCAGCATCTTGGCAACCGCATCATTGACCGCCGTCTTCAGCCGGTCCTCTTTCTTGTTGAGGCCGATATGCGAAGGCGAGGTCAGAAGCTGGAACTTCTGCTCCGGCTTCAGCGCGTCCTGCTTGGCCAGCACCTGGGCGCCGACATCATTGCCGACCACCATCAGCTGGGTCTGGCCCGAGATGAAGGCCTGGATGACGGAATTGTAGTTGTCGAAGCGCTTGATGTCGGCCGATGCCGGCGCCGCTTCGGTCAGCGACGTATCCTCCAGCGTGCCGCGATTGACGGCGATCGACTTGTCGGCGAGATCTTCCTTGCCTTTGATCGAAAGCGCTGCCGGACCGATGACGGCGATGTAATAGGGCGCATAGGCGGCGGCGAAATCGATGACCTCCTCGCGCTCCTTGGAATAGCCGACGCTCATCAGGATATCGACGCGCTTGTCGGTGAGATACGGGATGCGGTTCTGGCCGGTGACGCTGACCAGATTGAGCTTCACCTTGAGTGAATCGGCGATCGCCTGCGCGACGTCGACGTCGTAACCCTTGATGCTCATATCGGCGCTGGCCGAGGAGAAGGGCGGAAAGTCGGAGAAGATGCCGACATTGATGGCGCCGGCCTTGGTGATGTCGTCGACGGCGTCGGCATTGGCCTGGGAGGCGAAGCCGAGGCCGGCGAGCATCAGCGCAGCGGCGATGGTTGATTTCATATGGATTGTCATTGGTATTCCCCTTCTGGAAGCTTGTTTGTTTTGGAAACGGCCGCCGGCTCCAGCGCGGCGGCCGCCTTTGCATGTGAAATCCGTCAGGCCCCCTTGCCGGTGATCGCCGGGCTGAACACCATCAGGCTCAGGATCTCGAACAGGACCTGGGCGCCGACATGGGCGGTGTTGGTGGTCGCGTCATATTGCGGCGCCACCTCGACGACATCGCCGCCGACAATGTTGAGGCCTTTCAAGCCGCGCAGCAGTTCGAGCACCTCGCGCGTCGTCAGGCCGCCTATTTCCGGCGTGCCGGTACCCGGCGCGAAGGCCGGATCGACACTGTCGACGTCGAAGGAAATGTAGGTCGGGCCGTCGCCGACTATTCTGCGCGCCTTCTCGATGATGGCCGGAATGCCGAGACCCGTCACCTCTTCGGCATGCACGACCGTCATGCCGGATTCATAGGTGAACTCCCACAGATACTCCGCTGAGCCGCGGATGCCGATCTGGATGGTGCGGGTGGGGTCGAGCACGCCGTCCAGCACCGCGTTGCGGAACGGTCCGCCATGATGGAACTTGGTCATGTCGAACAGCCCGCTTGTGTCGCAATGAGCGTCGATGTGGATCATGCCGACCGGCGCCTTCTTGCCGACCGCCTTCAGGATCGGATGGCTGATCGAGTGGTCGCCTCCGACCGAGAGCGGCAGCACGCCGGCATCGACGATCTGGTTGGTGCGGCGCTCGATATCCTCGTGGCTGATCTCCAGCCGGTAACGGCTGCGGAACGGCGTATCGCCGATGTCGGCGACGCGAAGCTCATGCGTCGGCGCGCATTCCAGCACATGATTGTAGGGGCCTATGCGCTCGATGGCGCGCAGCGCCCTGGGCCCGAAGCGCGAGCCGGGCCGGTTGGTGACGCCGAGATCCATCGGCACGCCGATGATCGCCACCTGCAAATCGCCGAAATCGGGATTGTCGGCTGCGATTTCGCGATAGGGCGCGGCGAGGAAGGTCGGGATGCCGGCATAGGGCGCGAGTCGGGTGCCGCTCTTGGAGAAGATCTTGTCGGCGACCTTGCGGAACTTCGGGTCGAACATCTCGCCGCCATGGCTCTCGCCATATTTGCGGCGCAACGCGTCGAGCTTGCCTCTGTCATAACCCATGTCGGTCTCCTCCTGCCGGGCTGGTGCATGCGGCAGCGTCTGCAAACTGACCATCATCCGGCCGGGTCGCTGTCCCGCTGGCTGCCTGTAGATTTCACGTCATTGATACTGTTGACCTGCCAAAGTGTCCGGCAGCCGCATTGAAAAATCAATTGATATTGTTACGGTGCTGATTGTGAGAAAATCTCACAGAGTATCCGGTTGCTCATGGCCAAGCGTCTGCCCCCCTTGAATCCCTTGCGCGCCTTCGAGGCGACGGCGCGGCATGCCTCGCTGACCAAGGCGGCGAGTGAGCTCAACGTCACCCACGGCGCAATCAGCCACCAGATCAAGGCGCTCGAGCAATCACTCGGCGTAAAACTGTTCGAACGCACCGGACAGCGGGTAAAGCTCACCCCGCACGGCGCCGAATTGCTGCCGGCGGTCTCGACCGCCTTCGACGGCATCGCCGCCGCCACCCAGCGCATGACCAGGCCAGCCAGCGCCGGTACGCTGTCGGTCTCCTGCGTGCCGGCGCTGCTGCTTCTGTGGATGACGCCGCGGCTCGGCAGCTTCATGGCGCAATATCCTGATATCAGGTTGACGCTGATCCCGTCCAACGACCCCAAGGACATCCGCGCCCCACAGGTCGATGTCTGCGTGCTCTATGGCGACGGCAGCTGGACCGATTGCTGGATGCGCAAATGGTCGGGCCTCGAACTGTTCCCGGTGGTCAGCCCGACGCTGATCAACAACCGGCCGCTCCGCATCTGCCGGGATCTTGCTGGCCATGTCATCCTGCATGGCGATGATGGCCGCGAATGGCACACCTGGCTGGCCGCCGCCGATGGGCTCGACCTCGAACGTGGCCGCCGCCACCATCTCGGCGACGCCCGCACCGCGATCGAAGCCGCGGTGCACGGACATGGCGTGGCGCTCGGCGATTCCGTCACCGCCAGCATGCTGCTCGCCAGGGGCCTGCTGGTGGCGCCGTTCAGCCTGTCGGTGCCGGCGGTCGATGATTTCTACGTCGTCTGCCGCAACGAGATGCGTTCGGCGCCTATCGTGCAATTGTTCGTCGACTGGCTGTTTGCCGAAAAGGAACAGGCCGACAGCCGGGCCGACGCGCCGGTGGCCGGCCGCATCAGCAGCCGCCGGAAGCGTCCGGCGCTGCGGGTGGTGGGCGCCAAGAGTTGAGGCTGGACCTGAGCGGCTGCTTTTTGTCGGGCCAGCCCGGAAAGCGGGAGGCGCTTTCAAAAATTCAATGCTAATAAGCTCTTGCCCGGCAATTCCAGGAAAACTGTGCGGCGGTTTCCCGTCCGGAATTGCGTAAGAAAGACGTGAGCAGCGAAGGCGACGGCAGGACATGGCAAGAACCGATATAGCGCGGCGCGTCTACAACCACACCTGGAAGCTGGACCCGATCGTCCGCAGCCTGCTCGACACCGATTTCTACAAGCTTCTGATGCTGCAGATGATCTGGGGCATGTACCCCAAGGTCGACGCCACCTTTTCGCTGATCAACCGCACCACCTCGGTGCGCCTGGCCGACGACATCGACGAAGGCGAATTGCGCGACCAGCTCGACCATGCCCGCACGCTGCGCTTCTCCAAAAAGGAGATGATCTGGCTTGGCGGTAACAATTTCTATGGCCGCAAGCAGATCTTCGAGCCGGAATTCCTCGCCTGGCTGGAAGGTTTTCGGCTGCCCGACTACGAGCTCTCCAAGCGCGACGGTCAGTACGAGCTCTCCTTCAGCGGTCCCTGGATGTACACCACCCTGTGGGAAATCCCGGCGCTGGCGATCATCAATGAGCTTCGTTCCCGCGCCGCCATGCGCGCCTTCGGTCCCTTCGCGCTTGACGTGCTCTATGCACGCGCCAAGGGGAAGATGTGGGCCAAGACCGAACGCTTGAAGGCGCTGCCCGGCATCCGCATCTCCGATTTCGGCACCCGCCGCCGCCATTCCTTCCTGTGGCAGCGCTGGTGCGTCGAGGCGCTCAAAGAAGGTATTGGCGAAGCCTTCACCGGCACCTCCAACGTGCTGCTGGCGATGGACAACGACCTCGAAGCGCTCGGCACCAACGCGCATGAATTGCCGATGGTGTTTGCCGCCCTTGCCAAGTCGGAAAAGGAATTGAAGGAATCGCCCTACAAGGTGCTGCAGGACTGGCAGCGCTATTATGGCGGCAACCTGCTGATCGTGCTGCCCGACGCTTTCGGCACCGCATCCTTCCTGCGCGACGCCCCGGACTGGGTCGCCGACTGGACCGGCTTCCGCCCCGACAGCGCGCCGCCGATCGAAGGCGGCGAAAAAATCATCGACTGGTGGCGCGAGAAGGGCAAGGACCCCAGGCAGAAGCTGCTGATCTTCTCCGACGGTCTCGAGGTCGAAACCATCGAGGAGACCTACAGGCACTTCAAGGGCAAGGTGCGCATGTCCTTCGGCTGGGGCACCAACCTCACCAACGATTTCGAAGGCTGCGCGCCGACCGAAACCAACAGCCTCGATGCGATATCGCTGGTCTGCAAGGTGACGGAGGCCAATGGCAGGCCGGCGGTGAAGCTGTCGGACAATCCGGCGAAAGCGACGGGCGACAAGAAGGAGATCGAGCGCTATCTCCGGATTTTTGGGGCGAAGGACCGCGTGGAGCAGCTGGTCAAGGTTTGAGGGTCGGCGGGTGCCTTGCTGGACGAAATGGAAATCGCGATAGCGTGAGTTCCCGCCCACCCCCCTCTGTCCTGCCGGACATCTCCCCCGCAAGGGGGGAGATTGGCAGCGTCGAGTACCGCGCCTCTTTCTTCACCCTTGAAAGTTGGCGAAAGCCCCGGCGACATCCAATCTCCCCCCTTGCGGGGGATATGGCCGGCAGGCCAGAGGGGGGTGTGAAGGATCGCGTCAGGCTGACATATGTCGCCTGCTCCCCCACCCTCACACTCCTCCCCACCCCTGCCTTCGCCCACGCCTCCGACCGCGGCCACGTCCTCCTCCTCCCGACCGGCTACTACATCGCCGGCGGCGCGCTCGCCGTCGCCGTCAGCTTCCTCGTCCTCGCCCTGCTGCCACCCGCAACCCTCGACCGCTTCTGGCGCCGCCGCCTGCCGCTCTTCCCATTCGCCGACACCGCCCGCATAATCATCAGCCTCATCTCCTTTGCCGGCTTCGCAACCCTCATCGCCGCCGGCCTGTTCGGCAGCCGCGATCCGCTCTCCAATCCGCTGCCCCTGACCATCTGGACGCTGCTCTGGGTCGGCCTTGCCATCGCCCAAGGCCTGTTCGGCGATCTCTGGTCGTGGCTGAACCCATGGTATGGCCCGTGGCGGATCGTAAGCCGCCTGTTCAAGCTTCGTGGCGGTGAGGGACAGGAATCGCGTTTGCCTTCATGGCTCGGCTGCTGGCCGGCCGTTATCCTGTTCTTCGCCTTCGCCTGGTTCGAGCTGATCGACCCGGCGCCCGACGACCCGGCGCGGCTGGCCTATGCCGCCGGCCTCTACTGGTTGCTTACCTTCATCGCCATGCTCGCCTTTGGCTACCGCGATTGGAGCCGGCGCGGCGAATTCCTGACGATCTTTTTCGCCATGGTGGCTCGTTTCGCCATCGTCGAGCGCGATGAACACGGTCGCCTCACTCTCTGCTGGCCGGGCTCAAAACTGCTCGACGCAGCGCCCCTGCCGGCAAGCGGTATGGCCGTCCTGCTGCTCAGCCTGTCATCGGTGTCCTTCGACGGCCTGTCGAAAACCTTCTTCTGGCTCGGCCTGTTCGGCATCAACCCGCTGGAATATCCCGGCCGCACGGCGCTCATCGGCATAAGCAGCTTTGGCCTCGTGCTGACCTTCGTCCTGCTCGCGGCGGCATTCCTGCTGGCCGTCATACTCGGCCAGCGCCTTGCCGGCAGCCGACATTCCCACGGCGAGGCCGCCGGGCTGCTGGTCTGGTCGATCGTACCGATCGCGCTCGCCTATCATGTCGCGCACTATCTGACGGCGCTGCTGGTCGACGGCCAGTATGCGATTGCCGCTTTGTCCGACCCGTTCGCGCTGGGATGGAACCTGTTCGGCGCCGCCGACATGCAGATCGAGGCCGGCCTCGTCGCCGGGTCCCACTCCGCCTGGTGGCTGTGGAACCTGCAGGCCGGCATCATCATCGCCGGGCACATGCTGGCGGTGCTCGTTGCCCATGGACTGGCCTGGCGACTGCACCAGGCGCCATCGCGCGCCGCCCTCAGCCAGTTGCCGCTCAGCATGCTGATGATTGCCTACACGATCTTCGGCCTGTGGTTGCTTGCCACGCCGACGGCCGGATGAGACAAGCTGATCCACATGCCTTTGCGGAAAGCCCGCTTGCAAGCTCTGTGCTTTGGTGATTTAGTTTGTACACATGCAATTTCTGCCCCTCCTGCAAGGGAGTGGCCTTGCCTCGTTACAGACAGTCAAAACTCAAAAACAGGGGAACTGCCGTGACTGACAAGAATGGGTTTTTCGATCTCTCCAAATCCACCCTTAGCCGCCGCACCGCGCTGAAAGGTCTCGCCGCCGGCGCCGGGCTGACGCTCGCGCCCGGCTTCGTCCGCTACAGCCAGGCGCAGAGTTCGGCGCCAATCAAGATCGGCTTCCAGTCGCACCGCACCGGCATCGGCGCCGCCTATGGCCGCTGGTATGAAAAGACCAGTGCCGCCGCGGTCAAGGCGATCAACGACGCCGGCGGCATCAATGGCCGACCTGTCGAACTGGTGATCGAGGATGACGGCACCGATCCCGGCCGTGGCGCCGAGGTGGTCGGCAAGTTCGCCACCCAGCACAAGACCGACATCGTCTTCGGCACGCTGTTCTCGCATGTGGTGATCGGCTCGGCGCCGGCCGCCGGCGAAAACAAGATCCCGTATTTCGTCGTCAGCGAAGGCCACCACGTCGCTTCGACCAAGCTCAACCGCTATGTCTTCCAGCCTGGCATCACCGATGTGAAGAGCCAGATCCAGTCGATGGCGCCATGGATCGCGGCCAATGCCGGCAAGAAGGTGACGCAGATCTTCCCCGATTTCGCCTTCGGCTACGACCATCGCGACTACCTGCCGCCGGCGCTGAAGGCGCAAGGCGCCGAGGTCATCGCCCAGATCGCCATCCCGCCGACAGAGTCATCTTTCACGAAATACTTCCCGCAGATACCCGCCGAGACCGAAGTCATCTACCACGTGATGGTCGGCCCGGCCGTGCTCACCTTCGTCAAGGAACTCGGCGAGTTCTACGGCTCCAATCGGCCGCAACTGTTCGGCTTCATCGATTCGCTCGAAGCCACCGACATAAATAGCCCCGGCCTCGAATTTTTGGACGGCAGCCATTTCTGGGAAGGTTCGCCGCGCTATGCGCAGGCCAATGACTCGGCCGCGCAGAAAGCCTACCGCGCCGCCGTCGGCATCGACGAAAATGGCGCTGCCGTTGGCGACCCCAAGGACGTCTCCACCGCCGCCCACATGTTCGGCTGCTGGGAGACGCTCTATGTCGTCAAGAAGGCGATGGAAGACGCCGGCTACAAGGGCCCGGAAGACCGCGCCAAGCTGGTCGAGGCGACCGAGGCTCTGACCGAATTCGCCGAAGGCCCGGAGCATCCGCAAGGCCCCAAGACCTTCAACGGCAAGATCCACCAGTGTTTTGGCATCCAGAACATCTCCAAGGTCGAAGGCGGCAAGATGAAGGTCGTCCACAAGACCAAGATCGAGGACGGGCTTTACGAGGCCGAAGGGGATTATACGACGCAGGCGCTGTGAGGCGCCTTACCCTCCCCCTTGTGGGGAGGGTCGGCACGCAAGCTTCGCACTTTGCGAAGCTTGCGAGACGGGGTGGGGGTCGCGACGGCCCGTGCCCAACCCCCACCCGACCGCTGCGCGGTCACCCTCCCCACAAGGGGAGGGTAAGGGCGCCCTGAATGCATTTCGGACCCCACCTCCTCCTCGCCGCCCTCGAAGGCCTTGTCACCTCCGCCGTGTTGGCGCTGACGGCGCTTGGGCTGTCGCTGGTGTTCGGCGTCATGCGCGTCGTCAACGTCGCCCATGGCGAGTTCTTCATGCTGGGCGCGGTGCTGGCCTGGGCGATCTCGACGGCGATACCCGGCCATCCCACGCTCGGCTTCCTGGCGGCGCTGGTGATTGCGCCGCTGATCGTCGGCGCCATTGCGCTGGTAGCCGAGCGGCTTGTGCTGCGCCGGCTCAATTACAATCCGGAAGCCACCATCGTCGCCACGATCGGCATGCTTTACATCATCCAGCAGCTGGCGTTGAGCTTCTATGGCCCGGAAGCGCGCCCGGTGGAGCCGCCCTTCAGCTACCGCATCCTTTTGCCCTGGTTCGGCTATTCCGGCTACAAGCTGTCGATCATTGCCGCTTCGGCCCTTCTGCTCATCGCCACCTGGCTGGTGCTGACGCGCACCAAGATCGGCCTCATCATGCGCGCCACCCAATATGACAGCGAGACGGCGCAGGCCTTCGGCATTCCGGTCGACCGCGTCTATGCCGGCGTGTTCGGGCTCGGCGCCATGCTGGCGGCCATCGCCGCCGTGCTGATCGTGCCGATCAGTCAGGCGCATTATCTGATGGGACAGGACCCGCTGCTGTTGTCCTTCATCGTCGTCATCATCGGCGGCCTCGGCTCGCTGCGCGGCACCGTCGTCGCCGCCGTGCTGATCGGCCTGTCCGACGGCATCATCTCGGTGTTCTTTTCGCCGACTTTGGCCAAGATCATCGCCACGCTGCTGGTGGCCATGGTGCTGGTATTCCGGCCGCAGGGCCTGTTCGGGCAGGCGTCGCGATGAGCGAAGCTTCGCCGGCAAAAGCCTATGCTCTGCACATCGGCGCCATCGCGCTGCTGTTCGCCCTGAGCTTCGTCCTGCCGGATTATCATCACGGCCTCGTCGCCCGCATCATGGTGCTGGCGGTGTTCGCCATGGGCTACAACATGCTGTTCGGCTATGTCGGCCTGCTCAGCCTCGGCCACGCCATGTTCTTCGCCGCCGGGCTCTATGGCGCTGGTCTCGCGGTCATCCATCTCGGCTGGAGCGTGCCTTTGGCTTTCCTCGCCGGCATCGCCTGCGGCGCGCTGCTGGCACTGGTGATCGGCCTGCTGGCGCTGCGCACCACCGGCGTCGCCTTCATGATCGTCACCATGATGTTCGCGCAGGTGTTTTACCTCGTCATCCTCTATTTCGCCGCCTGGACCGGCGGCGACCAGGGTCTGGTCGTGCCGCAGCCGGCGCGGGTTCTGGCCTTCGGCGCGACATCGCTCGACCTAACCAACCCGACCGTGCGCTACATGAGCGCGCTGGCGCTGTTCTCGGTCGTGCTGCTGATCACCCTCGCCATCGTCCGCTCCCGCTATGGCCGCGTGCTGGTCGCGGTGCGCGAGAACGAGGAGCGCACGAAAATGCTGGGCTACGACACCTTCTCCAACAAGCTGATCGCCGTCGTCGTCTCCGGCACCATCTGCGCCGCCTCGGGTGCGGCCTATGCGCTGCTGTTCGGCTATGTCGGCTCGAGCTTTGCCTCGGTGCAGTATTCCATCCTGCCGCTGCTCTGGGTGCTGCTCGGCGGCGCCGCCACGACGCTGGGCGCGCTGCTCGGCACGGTGTTCATGTACTATGTCATCGACACCGCCAGCGGCTACACCTCCGCCTATCTCCTGATCGTCGGTATTGCGCTCATCCTGCTGGTGCTGTTTTTCCCCAAAGGCATTCTGGGCACCATCCGCCAGCGCTGGCTCGGGTGGCTCCCATGATGCCGTTGCTGACCACCAAAGGCCTGGCGCGCAGTTTCGGCGGCCTGCGCGCCGTCGACGGTGTCGATTTTCAGCTGATGCCGGGCGAGATCCGCGCCGTCATCGGCCCCAATGGCGCCGGCAAAACCACCTTCGTCAGCCTGGTCAGCGGCCGCATTCAGCCATCGTCCGGCATGATCGTCTTCGACGGCGCCGACATCACCAGCCAGCCGGCCTATCTCAGGGTGCGCCGGGGCATCGCCTACACCTTCCAGATCACCAGCGTCTTCGCCAACCTCTCTGCCTACGATAATGTCGCGTTGCCGGTGCAGCGCACGCTGACCGATGGCCGCTCGAAAGGTGCGGTGCGCAACGGCGTCATGGCCGCGCTGGAACGCACCGGACTTGCCGGCCGCGCCCATATGCCGGCCGGCCAGCTTTCCTACGGCCACCAGCGCCTGCTGGAAGTCGCGATGGGCCTGGCGCTTAAGCCGCGGCTTTTGATCCTCGACGAGCCGACGCAGGGGCTGGCCGACAGCGAGATCGACAATTTCATCGGACTGGTGCGCGAGATTGCCAAGAGCGCCACCGTGCTCCTGATCGAGCACAACATGCCGGTCGTCATGCAGCTGGCCGACCGCATCACGGTCTTCAACGCCGGCAGGATCCTGGCCGAAGGCACGCCCGAACAGGTTCGCGCCAACACACAGGTGCAGGAAGCCTATCTGGGGACGGCGCCATGAGCGAAGCCCCCAAGACTGAGGCCCCCAAGACTGAAGCCCACAAGACTGAAGCGCTGACCATCTCCAGGCTCGATTGCTTCTATGGCGAGGTTCAGGTGCTCTACGAGCTTGATCTCGTGCTCAACAAGGGCGAGGTGCTGTGCCTGTTCGGTCGCAACGGCGCCGGCAAGACGACGGCGCTGAAAGCAATCATGGGGCTGGTTCCGTCGAGCGCCGGCTCGATCCGGCTCGCCGGCAAGGAATTGACAGGCCTGCCGGCGCATGAGGTGCCCAAGGCCGGCGTCGCCTATGTGCCGCAAGGCAGGCGGCTGTTCGCCGAGATGACGGTGGCGGAAAACATCGAGATCGGCCTGATGGCGCGCGGCAAGGGAAGAGCGACGCGCGAGAGCGTGCTCGATCTCTTCCCGCTGCTGCGCCAGCGGCTGCGCCAGCGCTCCGGCACTTTGTCCGGCGGCGAGCAGCAGATGCTGGCCATGGCCCGTGCGCTTTGCCTTGAGCCGCAGGTGCTGTTGCTAGACGAGCCGACGGAGGGGCTGATGCCGTCGATGATCGCCAAGATCCGCGAGACGGTGGTGAAGCTGCGTGAGCTAGGTGTCTCCACCATTCTGGTCGAACAGCGCGTCGACGCCGTGCTGTCCGTCGCCGACCGCGTCTGCTTCATCGAGAACGGCCGCAACCGCGAGACCGTCGATGTCGAGCAATTGCGCGCCGACCCATCGGCAGTCAGGCGCTATGTCGGCGTCGGCTGATCAGCCGAAAAACAGGAACCCGGCGATCAAAAAGATCGGGATCAGCACCAGCCCTGACCATGCCATGTAGCCGAAGAAGCCCGGCATCTTCACACCGCGGTGTCGGGCAATGGCGTAGACCATGAAGTTGGGTGCATTGCCGATATAGGTGTTGGCGCCCATGAACACCGCGCCGGCCGAGATCGCGGCCAGCGTCGAGGCCGCCTCCGTCATCAGGTGCCGCGCGTCGCCGCCTGCGAGTTCGAAAAACACCAGATAGGTCGGCGCATTGTCGAGGAAGGACGACAGCCCGCCGGTCAGCCAGAAATAGGTGAGATCATTCGGCTGGCCGGTGGGTGACGTCACCAGCGCCACCAGCGGCGCCAGCGCGCCGTCATGGCCGGCGCGAAGGATGGCAATGACCGGCACGATGCAGATGAAGATGCCGGCAAACAGTTTCGCCACCTCCGCGATCGGGCCCCAGGTGAAGCCGTTGGCCTCGCGATGGCTCTTGAGTGACACGACAAGCGACAGTCCGGCGAGCCCCAGGATAATGGCGTCGCGCGCCAGGTTCTGCAGTTCGAGGCTGACGCCCAGCACTGAAAAGCTCACGCCCGGCTTCCATGCTGCGGACAGCAGGATGGCCGCGATGACGCCAGCCAGCAGCGGCAGATTGGCCAGGCCGCGAAGGCGCACCTTTGTATCCGGCGTCGGATCCTTGATCTTCGGCGCGCCGCCTTCACGGCGATGCAGCATGATGTCGATGGCCAGGAAGACAAGCAGCACCAAGCCGCCGGTGAACAGCGTCTCGCGCCAGAGGTTCGCCGTCGTCCAGAAGAAGTCGACGCCGCGCAGGAAGCCGACGAACAATGGCGGGTCGCCCAAGGGCGTCAGCGAGCCGCCGATGTTGGACACCAGGAAGATGAAGAAGATGACGACATGGGCGTTGAACTGCCGGTTGTCGTTGGCGCGCAGCATCGGCCGGATCAGGATCATCGAGGCGCCGGTGGTGCCGATCACCGAGGCCAGCATTGCCCCGACGAG
This sequence comes from Mesorhizobium sp. L103C119B0, assembly GCF_000502235.1. Classification (NCBI taxonomy): domain Bacteria; kingdom Pseudomonadati; phylum Pseudomonadota; class Alphaproteobacteria; order Hyphomicrobiales; family Phyllobacteriaceae; genus Mesorhizobium; species Mesorhizobium sp. L103C119B0. The sequence continues at coordinate 59,176 of NZ_AYXE01000016.1, forward strand.
CAGCAGCCCGGCATTGACCAGCGGCGTGCCATGGATGTTGCCGGCCACAAGGATGCCGCCCGAAATGGTGTAGAGCGCGAACAGCAGGATAATGAACGACATGTATTCGGTGAGCAGCGTGTGCAGCACGGCTTCGCCGGCTACCGGAACGCCGAATGCAACCATCAGGGGGATGATCGCCAGCGCTGCCCAGCCGGCGGCGATCTTGCCGTAATGATGCTCCCAGACATGGTGGAACAGCAGCGGTCCGGTGGCGATCGACAGCAGCAGGCCGGCGAAAGGCAGCGCCCACGACAGCGACATGGCAGCATCGGGCAGACCGCGGGCCTCGGCCGCGAAGGCCATTTGCGGAGACACAGCGGAAGCGAGTACACCTGCCGCGAAAGCCTTCCCCAACTGTGTGCAGCCCCCTCGATGCGTCACGATCCAGTCACTCCGAGATCGGGTCTTCGAGCCTCACCCCGGCATCGCGCATCCTCTTCAGCATCGCCTCGACCGAACCGTTGAGATCGATGCCGCGGCACGCGTCGAGCCGCACCGTCGTCTTGAAGCCTTGCTTGATCGCGTCGAGGGCCGAGAAGGCGACGCAGAAGTCGGTCGCCAGGCCAACCAGGGTCACGGTGCCGATGCCGCGCTCCTTGAGGTAGCCGGCGAGCCCGGTCGGCGTCTTGTGGTCGTTCTCGAAGAAGGCGGAGTAGCTGTCGATATCAGGGCGAAATCCCTTGCGGATCACCAACTCGGCCTTGGTCCAGGCGAGCCCCGAGTGAAAATCCGAGCCGAGGCTGCCCTGGATGCAATGGTCCGGCCACAGCGTCTGCGGCCCATAGGGCATCTCGATCGCGCTAAAGGGCTGCGCCCCCGGATGGCTGGAGGCAAAGCTCGAATGTCCGGCCGGGTGCCAGTCCTGCGTCAGCACGACATGCTCGGCATGCCGAATCAGATCGTTGACCAGCGGCACGATTTCGTCGCCGCCGGCAACCGCCAGTGCGCCGCCGGGGCAGAAGTCGTTTTGCAGGTCGATGACAACAAGCGCTTCGTCGGCCATGGCGCCTCTCCTCTTCTACGTCTCGAACGGGGGATCGAGTGAAACACGCCGCTGATGCGACCGGATGCTGAAACTTGACCGGATGGCCGCCTGCGTCAACCTCCTACAGCGCCGCGCGTCCCCTTCGGACGCGCAAAGGACGCTGTAGCACTTTACATTGCGCAGGATCCTTTCCGAAAATCGATTCCGATTTTTGGGGATCGTGCGCGGACGTAACAAATGCGTGGCGGCCGGGTTCCCTTAAACTCCGGCTTTGACAATTTCCGCCAGCTTGATATCATTTGCATACGAATGAATTTGGCCTGATCAGACATTGGCGGGGTTCGGGAAGACCCCACCTTTTGAAGGTCCCAATGGGAAGGCCGATTTTTTTGGAAGGCAAAGCGTGATCCGTTACGCGAAACCCACCACGCTCGACGAGGCGCTCGCTCTGCTGGGCGAGGGCGCCTGGCGCGTGCTTGCCGGCGGCACCGATTTCTATCCGGCGCAGGGCGCCAAACCGTTCCGCGACAATGTTCTCGATATTAACGACCTGCACTCGCTGCGCGGCATTGCCGAGACCGAAACCCATTGGGTTTTGGGCGCCCGCACCACCTGGGCCGACCTTGTCCGCCATCCAGTGCCGGCGGCTTTCGATGCGCTGAAGCAGGCCGCGCGCGAAGTGGGCTCCCTGCAGATCCAGAATGTCGCCTCGATCGCCGGCAATCTCTGCAATGCTTCGCCTGCTGCCGATGGCGTTCCGGGACTGCTGGTGCTGGACGCCGAGGTCGAGCTGCGCTCTGCAGCCGCGACGCGTCATCTGCCGCTGCAGGAGTTCATTCTCGGCAACCGCCGCACCGCGCTGCTACCGGGCGAGCTGGTTACCGCCATCCGGGTGCTGAAGCCCAGGGCCACCGGCACGTCGGCCTTCGTCAAGCTCGGTGCGCGGCGCTACCTCGTCATCTCCATCGCCATGGTGGCGGCGCGCCTCGTTGCCGAGAATGGCATGGTCATGGAAGCCGCTGTCGCGGTCGGGTCCTGCTCGGCCGTCGCCAAGCGGCTCGCCGCTGTCGAAGCCGTGCTGGTGGGCAAGCCTGTCGGCCCGGCACTCGCCGATGCTCTCCTGTCCGCGCCGATGGCCGAGCTCTCGCCGATTGCCGACGTGCGCGGCAGCGCCGAATACCGGCTCGACGCAGCGCGCGAGCTTGTCGCCCGCGCCGTGCTGGGAGCTTGCGGGTTGACGAACGACAACAGCATGGTGGCGGCATGAGCCACTCCGAGATGTTTGAAGCTCTGCCCGCCCTCGTGCCGGGCGTCGGCCTCGATCGCGCCGAGATCGCCTTCGCCGTCAATGGCGCCGCCGTCTCGGTCAATGTGCCGCCGCTGCGCCGTCTGTCGCAGGTTTTGCGCGACGAATTGCAGCTGACGGGCACCAAGGTTGGCTGCGATGCCGGCGATTGCGGCGCCTGCACGGTGCTGGTCGACGGCGACGCCGTCTGCGCCTGCCTGATGTCGGCGGCCTCCGCAGCCGGGACGTCCATAACGACCGTCGAAGGCCTCGCCAATGGCCTTCTGTCGGCGCTGCAGGCGTCTTTCCTGGCGCATGGCGCTGCGCAATGCGGCATCTGCACGCCGGCGCTGCTGGTCGCTGCGACGGCGCTGCTGGATGGCACGCCGAATCCGACCGAGACCGAGGTGCAGGATGCGCTGGGTGGCATCCTGTGCCGTTGCACCGGCTACAGAAAGATCATCGCGGCAGTGATGGATGCGGGACGGTTCGAGACGTCGACCGACGGCGCTGCCCCTCATCCGCCTGCCGGCACCTTCACCCCGTATAGTGACGGGGAGAAGGGAAGTGCTCCAGCGCCGACGCTCCCCTCTCCCCGTTCTTCACGGGGAGAGGGTAAGGGTGAGGGGCAGCGCCAACGTCATTCGTTGGAATTCAACTTTGAACGTAGAATGCCAACCACAGGGAATGCTGTAGGCGCCTCCCCGGTCCGGCTCGACGGCGTGCCAAAAGTCACCGGCGCTGAAAAATTCGGCGCCGATGCCTTTCCCGCCGATGCGCTGGCCGTGCTGGTGGTCCGCTCGCCGCATTATCATGCCGGCTTCGCCTTCGGCGACCTGGAGGGCTGGGTGAAGTCGCATCCCGGCATCGTCGGCGTCTTCACCGCCGCCGACATTCCGGGAAAAAACTGTTTCGGCGTCATCGGTCCGTTTGCCGACCAGCCGGCGCTGGCCGAAGGCTTTGCGCGGCTGCGCGGCGAGGCAGTGGCGCTGGTCGCCGGCGAGCGCGAGGCCATGCTCGATCTCGACCTCCAGGATTTCCCGGTCCGCTGGACCGAGCTGCCGCATTTTCTGCAGCCCGGCGACGCGCAGGCAGAAGGGGGGGCGCTCATCCACGCGAACCGCCCGGCCAATTTGTTGACCAAGGGCTTTGTCGAGCGCGGCGACCCCGAGGCGTCGCTTGGCGAGGCTGCCTTCACAGTGTCCGGTGCCATCGACACCTCCTATGTCGAGCACGCCTACATCGAGCCGGAAGCCGGCCATGCCTACATGGACGGCGACACGCTGGTCGTCGTCGCCTGCACCCAGGCTCCCTACATGGACCGCGACGAAACGGCGAAGGTGCTCGGTCTTGCCGTCGACAAGGTGCGCATCGTGCCGACCGCGACCGGCGGCGGCTTCGGCTCGAAACTGGACGTTTCACTGCAGCCGCTCATCGGCCTTGTGGCGCTGAAGACCGGCCGGCCGGCAGCACTGGCCTACACCCGCAACGAATCCATGATGTCGACCACCAAGCGACATCCCGCCGAGATGAAGGCGACCATCGGCGTAGATGCCGAGGGCCATGTCACCGGCATGGTCTTCACAGGCGATTTCAACACCGGCGCCTATGCCAGTTGGGGGCCGACTGTCGCCAACCGCGTGCCGGTGCATGCCTCCGGTCCCTATGCGACGCCGAATTACCGCGCCGAAGGCCGCGCCATCCACACCCACGGGCCGATCTCCGGCGCCTTCCGTGGCTTCGGCGTGCCGCAGGCGACGATCATGCAGGAGACGCTTTACGATGAGCTTGCGGGCAAGCTTGGCATGGACCGGCTCGATTTTCGGCTGAAGAACTGCCTTCGGAACGGATCCGAAACGGTTACCGGACAGCGACTGGAGTCGGGCGTCGGCATTTTCGAGTGCCTCGACTCCTTGCGACCGCATTGGGCTCGCGCGAAGGCCGACGCAGATACATTCAACAATGCCAATACGAGCAAAAAGCGCGGCGTCGGCATCGCGTCCTGCTGGTATGGCTGCGGCAACACCTCGCTGCCCAATCCGTCGACCATAAGGGTCGGTATCTCGCCAGAGGGCGAGGTCATCCTGCACCAGGGCGCCGTCGATATCGGCCAGGGCTCCAACACCGTCATCGCCCAGATCTGCGCCGACGCACTCGGCCTGCCGCTGGAAAAATTCAAGCTGAAGAGCGCCGACACTGCGATCAGCCCCGACGCCGGCAAAACATCGGCCTCGCGCCAGACTTTTGTCACCGGCAAGGCGGCCGAAAAAGCCGGCCGCGCCTTGCGCGAAAAGATCCTGCGCTTTGCCAATGTCTCGGAGAACGCGGCCCTGCAATTGGACGGCCCGGCGATCGTCATTCGTGAGGGCGAAGCCACTCGGCGCATCGATCTCGCCGCGCTCGATGTCGATGCGGACAGTTTCGTCTTTCGCGCCGAGGAGACCTACGATCCGCCGACGCTGCCGCTCGATGCCAAGGGCCAGGGCAAGCCTTACGCCGTCTACGGCTATGGCGCGCAGATCGCCGAACTCGAAGTCGACCTCAAGCTCGGCACGGTGAAGCTCTTGAAAATCACCGCCGCGCACGATGTCGGCAAGGCTATCAACCCGCTGCTGGTCGAAGGCCAGATCGAAGGCGGCATCGCGCAAGGCATCGGCATGGCGCTGATGGAGGAATACATCCCCGGTCGCACCGAGAATTTGCACGACTATCTCATCCCGACCATCGGCGATGTGCCTGAGATCGAGCACATATTGATCGAGGTTCCCGATCCGGAGGGACCGTTCGGCGCCAAGGGCCTGGGCGAGCATGTGCTGATCCCGACCGCACCCGCCATCCTCAACGCCATACGCCACGCCACCGGCGTTCTCATCACCAAGGTTCCGGCGACGCCGACGCGCCTCCGCGCCGCCATCCGCGAAAAAGATGGCATCCGCGACAAGGAGGCACGCCGATGAGCGAGCTTGCCGAACGCTTCGAAACCCACGATCCGGGCGAAAAGCTGGTGGCGGAAAAGATCCGCTGCGATGCCTGTCCGGTGATGTGCTACATCGCCGATGGCCGCACCGGCGCCTGCGACCGCTACGGCAATGTCGGTGGCCGCATCGTGCGTATGGACCCGCTGACCATCCTCGACCATGCGGCAGAGAGCGGCGCCGCGGTCGTGCCCTTCACCGCCGAGGGCGAGCAATGGGACGGCGAACTGGTCAACACCGGCCGCCGCTTCGTCACTGCGATCGGCGCCGGCACCACATATCCCGACTACAAGCCGGCCCCCTTCATCGTCAGCCAGGAGGTCGAGGGGGTCGATCTGGTGACCGTGGTCACCGAAGGCATTTTTTCGTACTGCGGCGTCAAGGTGAAGATCGATACCGACCGCCATTTCGGTCCCGAAACGGCAATCGTGCGCGCGCAAGGCGAGCCGATCGGCCACGTCACGACAGGCGAATACGGTTCGCAGATGCTGTCGCTGGGCGGCGTGCATCATCTGACCGGCGGCTCCAAGGCGGAAGGCCGCGCAACCTGTGACGCGATGCTCAATCTGTGCAACCGCAAGCCTGTCGAACTGACCATCGACGGTGGCGCCACCATCATCGTCGAAGCCGGCAAACCACCTGTCATCGACGGCAAGCAGGAACACCGCATGCGGGTCGGCTGCGGCTCGGCCACCATCGGCATGTTCGCCACGCAATGGCGCGGCCTTGTCGACGAGGTGGTGGTGGTCGACGACCATATCACCGGCGTCGTCTCCGAGCATCAGGCCGGCAAGGTGCTGGGCTGGCAGGATACCGGCATCAAGATCATCGGCCGCCGTTCGACGCCGGGCCGCTATTTCAAGGTTTCCGAGCCCGGCCTCGGCTGGGGCGGCACCTCGATTTCCGACCCGCTGTCGATCCTCGGCGAATGGAACGCCAAGAAGGGCGCCCGCCCCGGCCTGTCGCTGCTGATGGTGTCGACCACCGGCGAGCAGTTCGCCTATTACGAGCTCGACGACGAGTTGAAGCCGGTGGAAAAACCGTTCCCGGAACGGCTGCAGAAGTCGGTCGGCCTGATCGAGGACAATTGCGAGCCGGCGCTCTGCACCGTGCTGTTCGTTGGCGGCGCCGGCGGTTCGCTGCGCGCCGGCGTCACCGAAAACCCGGTCAATCTCACCCGCTCGGTGCAGGGCTTGAATACCTATGTTACCGTTGGCGGCGCGCCGGTCTATGTCTGGCCGGGCGGCGGCATCACGCTGATGGTCGACGTCATGCGCGTGCCGGAAGGCGCCTTCGGCTATGTGCCGACGCCGGCGCTGGTGGCGCCGATCGAATTCACGCTACGCCGCGACGACTATGTCCGGCTGGGCGGCTACGAGGCCGAGATACGCAGCGTCGAGGATATCGTTGCCAAAGGCGGCGAGTATCTCAACCCGCGTCGCGGTTCAGCCGCCGAGGCTCAAAACCCATGGCCGCCGCTGGCGCAATTGCGCCGCGCCGGCTCGAATGGGGCCGGGTGATGCAACGCCCGCAGGTCAACTGGCTGCAGGACGGCAAGCGGCTGCATCTCAACCACGGGCCGATCGACCTGATCGTCCAGGCCTTTGGCGAGGCGGATGAGTGTCGTGCCGCCTACGAGCAGGCGATCGAGCGCTTCCAGACGATCCTGATCGAGTTGGTCGAGGAGCTTCCCGAATTGCGGCTGCCGGCATTTTTCCTGGCGCCGCGCACCTTCGCCGGCCCGACGGCGCGGCGCATGGAAGCAGCCGTCATGCCCTTGGCGGAATGCTTCATCACGCCGATGGCCGCCGTCGCCGGATCGGTAGCCGACGAAATGCTCTCGGCATTGCTTGCCGGTCGCAAGCTCGACCGGGCCTATGTCAACAATGGCGGCGACAGCGCCCTCCATATCGGCAAGGGCCAGTCGATGAACCTGGCGATCGCCGGCACCGGCAACGGCATGGCCGACCGCCTCACCATTCGCTCGGCGGACGGCGTGCGCGGCGTCGCCACCAGCGGCTGGCGCGGCCGTTCGTTCTCGCTTGGCATTGCCGACGCCGTCACCGTGCTGGCCCGCACCGGCGCCGAGGCCGATGCGGCGGCGACACTCATCGCCAACGCCGTCGACCTGCCCGGCAATCCCGCCATCAAGCGCATTGCCGCGCAAGAACTGGCGCCCGACAGCGATCTCGGTGCACGGCTGGTGACACAAGCCGTCGGCATGCTCGTGCGTGGCGATGTGGAGCGGGCGCTGGACAATGGCCTTGCCGTCGCCGAAGATTTTCGCCGGCGCGGCCTGATTGCCGCATCGGCGCTGTTTCTAGGTGGGGAAGCGCGCATCAGTGGTTCCATGGCGCTTGCCGCGCCCAACAAAAATCCAGGGAAGGAAGTTGCCCATGCTTGAGTTTCCGATCCGCAAAATCGCGGTTCTGACCGAAGAGATCTTTCACGATGGCGGGCCGGTCGCTGCTCTGCCGCGCCGCCGCGCTGCAGCCGTGGCCTTGGTGAAGAACCCGTTCGCCGGCCGCTACGTCGAAGAACTGCAGAGCGCCATGGACGATCTGAAGCCGCTCGGCCTGCTGCTCACCGGCAAGCTCATTGCCGCATTGGGCGGCGACATCAAGCAGATCGACGCCTACGGCAAGGGCACCATTGTCGGCTCGTCGGGGGAGCTGGAGCACGGCGCGCTGTGGCACGTTCCTGGCGGCTACGCCATGCGCGAGCGGCTCGGCGACGCCAAGGCGATCGTGCCGTCGGCAACCAAGGTCGGCGCCTTCGGCTCGCGGCTTGACGTGCCGCTCGGCCACACCAACGCTGCCTATGTCCGCAGCCATTTCGACGCCATGGAAGTCGGCATCAGCGACGGGCCGCGTGCCGACGAAATCCTGTTCTGCCTCGCGATGAGCTGCGGCCCGCGCGTGCACGACCGTATGGGCGGCCTCGCGGTTGGCGATATCAAGGCTTGGGACGGCTTGCGATGAGCGGCGGTGACAATCTTCTGAAACTGGTCGAGGCCGAAGAGCCTGACGATCATGACTACCGCCTGCAGGAGCAGGTCGGCTTCATCCTGCGCAAGGCGCATCAGCGCCATGTCTCGATCTTTGCCGCCCAGATCAGCGACCTGACGCCGCCGCAATTCGCAGCGCTCGCCAAATTGCACGATGTCGGCGAGACCTCGCAGAACCAGTTGGGAACGCTGATCGCCATGGATGCGGCGACCGTCAAGGGCGTGATCGATCGGCTGAAGGCGCGTGGCCTGGTCGACCTGACCAAGCATGAGGTCGACAAAAGGCGCCTGCTGGTCAGTCTCACGCCAGAGGGACGCGAGGCGATCGAACGGCTGATCCCGTTGGCCCGCGCCATCACCCAGGAGACACTGGCGCCGCTGACGGCCAAGGAAGCGGCCACGTTTATGCGGCTGCTAGCGAAGTTAGCCTGATTTAGGCCCGCAGCCGAGCGCCTTCAGGATCGAAGAATGGCATCGGCGCCACCACCGCGCGGGTCGGCTTGCCGTCAATGTCGATGCTGAGTTCGGTCCCGATGGCGGTGAACGGCAGCCGCAAATGCGCCGTCGCCAGAACTTTGCCTAAGGAATAGCCGTGATCGCTGTAGGTGACGACGCCGGCATCCTCGCCGTCGGCGAAAACCCTGGCATCCGTCGCGGCCGGCTTGTCACCGTCGAGAATCAGCCCGGTCCAGCGTTCGTCGAGCCCCTTGTCGCGAATTGTGCGCAATGCCTCGCGGCCGATGAACTCGCCCTTGTCGAACTTGATCCAGCGATCGAGCCCGACATGGAAGGGCGTACGGCTCTCGTCCATGTCGATGCCATGCGCCGGATAGGCCTTTTCCAGCCCGAGCGTGAACATGGCCAGCACGCCGTATGGCTTCAGGCCGAAATCGCTACCGGTCCGCATCAGCGCGTCCCAGACGGAAGTGGCCTCGTCCGCCGGCACGAACAGTTCGAAGCCGAGCTCGCCGGTCACCCCGGTGCGTGAGATCAGGACTTTGGTCTCGCCGACGCGCCCTGAAGTGAACGCCCAGCGTTTCAACTCATCGAGATCGGCATCCGAAACCAGTGCTTTCAGCAGCTCGCGTGAACGCGGCCCCTGTATCGTCGGAAAGGCGACGGCCGCCGTGATGTCGGTGACATAGGCCTTTCGCGCTTCAGCATGATGTTGCAGCCAGGGCAGCATCTTCAGCCGGTTGACCGAGCCGGTCACCAGCATGAAATGCTCAGGCGCCAGCCGGAACACGGTGAGGTCGTCCATGATGCCGCCATCGTCGCGGCAGACGGTGGAATAGCGCACCTGGCCGGGGCTCATCGCGGCCGCATCGTTGGCGATTATGTGGTTGACCAGCGCCTCGGCTTCCGCCCCCTTGATGTCCATCTTGCCCATGGTGCTGAGATCCTGCACGCCGACATTCTTGCGCGTGTTCAGATGCTCGTCGGCGATGCCGGAATAAGTTTTGGCCGAGACGAAGTCGCCGCCGACCCGGCCCATCGTGGCGCCGAGGCCAACGATGCTGGTGTAGAAAGGGGAGCGCCGCTCAACCAAGAAACTTCTCCGTCATCTCATGAAAACGGCAGCGCCTGATGGCGCTGCCGAGGTAGGAGCGGTGAAGGGGTTAACTTCCGTAAACGTCGAACGAGAAGTATTTGTCGTTGATTTCCTTGTACTTGCCGTTGGCACGCAGGGCGTCGATGGCGGCATTGAACTTGTCGGCCAGTTCCTTGTTGCCCTTTTGCAGGGCGATGCCGACGCCGGGTCCATGAATGGCCGGATCGGCGGTCAGCGTGCCGAGCAATTTGCAGCAGGCGCCATCGGGCTTCTTCAGCCATTCGGTCAGGATGATCGAGCCATCCATCATCGCGTCGAGCCGGCCATTGGCCATGTCGGTGCGGGCGTCGTCGCCGGTCGGATACGCTTTCACGGTCGAGCCGGAGTATTTCTGCTCGGCGAAATTCTGGTGGATGGTTGCGCTCTGCACGCCCAGCACCTTGCCCTTCAGATCGTCCGGCGATGTGCCGGCGATGGTCGAATCCTTCGGCACGGCGATGGCCGGCGGCGTCTGGTAATATTTGTGGGTGAACTCGACCTTCTCGGCCCGTTCCGGCGTGATGGTGATGTTGATGATGGCGTCGAACTTGCCGGCCTGCAGCGCCGGAATGGAACCATCGAAATCCTGCACGGAGAATTCGCACTCGGCCTTCATCTCGGCACACAGCGCCTTGCCGAGGTCGATGTCGAAGCCGCCCAGCGTGCCGTCCGAATTGGCATAGTTGAAGGGCGGATAGGCGCCCTCGGTCCCGATCCTGAGTTTCTCGGCGGAGGCAGCACCGGTCCCAAGCAGCAGGGCGGCGGAAGCGGCAAGCACGAAACGACCGAAAAGACGCATGTTCCTGATCTCCGTTGACTAAGCAATTCCAGGGAAGGTGTTGGCGGTTTCCCGTCCGGAATTGCGCGAAAACAAGGATAGAAGTCTATGGTCTTTTGCAGGCCCCACGGAGACGGAAACGACATGCTCTGCGGCGATCACGGCGCGGCAAGCCGTCCTTCCCCAGGAATCTTACTGTGATCTAAATTACAGACCGATCATGGACATGGGCGCATGCTCAGCTGGAAGTAGACGGTCGTGGGAGGGACCTGGGGATGGACCAGCAGGAATTCGTGCAGGAAGCCGCGCAGCGGCGCATAGACGACGACATCGCCAAGCGCATCAAGGTTCACCAGGCCAACATCGAGCGGCTCGAAACCGCAAGGGAAAGCGCCGGCAATCTCGAGGCGGCCGTCGCCAACCGGCCGCTGGTGATGCTAGCGCAGGGCGATTCCTGGTTCGACTATCCGCTCACCGGCAACGGCTTTCCGTTCGTCGACACCGACGTGATCGCGCAGCTGCGCCGCATCGGCTCGATGCCGCCGACCATCCTCAACCTTGCCCATCATGGCGATGCGGCGACCGACGAGATGTCGCTGCCCAAGCAGCAGCGCATGATCGCCGCCCTGCGCAACAAGGCCAACTGGCTGGACGGCAAGCCCGATGCCATCCTGTTCTCTGCCGGTGGCAACGACATTGCCGGCGACCAGTTCTGCATCTTCCTCGACTTCAATGACGGCCACGCCCCCGGGCTGAACAAGAACCGCTTCACCAAGGCGCTCGGCATGGTCGAGGCCTGCTATCTCGATTTGTTCGCGCTGCGCGACCGCGTCGCGCCAGGCGTGCCGATCTTTGGCCATTGCTATGATTTCCCGATCCCGAACGGAGCGCATCCGTCCTGTGTCGGCCCGTGGCTGAAACCGTCGCTCGATTTCTGCAACTGGACGGTCGCCAAGGGCACGGTCATCGTTCACGACGCGCTGGCGGCGTTCCGCGATGTGGTAAAGCGCCTGGCCGACGATCCCAACAACAATTTCCATCTGGTCGACACGCAGGGAACGTTGAAGGTGGCCGACTGGGCCAACGAACTGCATCCCGATCCCGCCGGCTTCAAGAAGATCGCGCAAAAATTCGCCGATGCGCTGAAGGCCAAGCTGCAGACCTGACGCGGCTCGGGCGTGTCGGCTGTCAGGTTCCGAACAGCTCTTTGGCTTGTTCATCGGTGTAGTAACCAAGCCTGATGTCTTCGGCGACCAGTTTCGGGTCGCGCTGACGCGGATCGCCATAGCCGCCACCGCCCGGCGTGCCGACGCGCACGCGGTCGCCGGCCTTGAGCGCGATGTCCTGCTCCTTGGACAGATGCGGCGGCACATGTGCCTCGCCGGCGCGGAACACGGTCACCGTGTTGACCGCGCCGTCCCTGCCGCCGAGCGCGCCTTGCGGGCCGAAACGGCCATGGTCCATGACGAAGGACGCGCGCGCTTCGCCTCGCAAGATCTCGACCTCATAGGCGAGGCCGAAGCCGCCGCGCTGCTTGCCGGCGCCGCCCGAGCCTTCGCGCAAGGCATAGTGGCGGTAGAGCACAGGAAACGCCTGCTCCATGATCTCGACCGGCGGCGATTTGGAAATGCCGATGGTAGAGCAGCCATTGGTCAGCCCGTCATGGCCTGAATTGCCGCCATAGCCGCCGCCGGAGATCTGATACATCACATAGTCGCGGCCGCGCGCCGGATCGTTGCCGCCCAGCGCGAAATTGCCGCTGGAGCCGGCGGGTGCAGCCGTCACCTTTTCCGGCAGCGCCTGCACCATCGCCGCGAACACCGCCTCGGCGATGCGCTGCGAGACTTCAGCCGCGCAGCCCGAGACCGGCCGTGGGTATTTCGCGTCGAGGAACGTGCCTTCCGGCCGCTTGACGATCAGGGGCTCGAAGGCGCCGGCGCTGATCGGTACATCCGGGAAAATATGGCGCATGGCGAGATAGACCGACGACAAAGTCGTCGCCAGCACGCTGTTCATCGGCCCGGCACAGGGTTTTGACGAACCGGTGAAATCGAAGGTCAGCGTGTCGCCCTTCTTCTCCACCGCGAGCGCGATGGTCAGCGGCTCGTTGACCACGCCGTCCGAGTCGACAAAGGCCTTCGAGCTGTAGGTGCCGTCGGGAATGGCGGAGATGTTGGCGCGCATCTGCTCGGCGGCGCGGCGACGCAGTTCGGCGATCGCCCCGACGACGGTTTCGTCCCCGTAACGATCGAGGATTCCATTGAGCCGGTCCTGACCGATCAACAGTGCCGCGGCTTGCGCTCTTATATCGCCGATGCGCTGGTCGGCGACGCGGATGTTGGAGCAGATGATGGCGTAGATTTCCGTGTCCAGCACGCCCTTCTTGAACAGCTTGACCGGCGGCAGCCGCAGGCCTTCCTGCTCGACGGCTGTGGCGGAAGCGGAGAAGCCGCCCGGCACCGAGCCACCGATATCGGGCCAGTGGCCGGTATTCGATAGCCAGCAAAATATCTTGCCGTCGCGGTAGACCGGCATGGCGAAGCGCACGTCCATCAGATGTGTGCCGCCGAGATAGGGATCGTTGACGATGTAGATGTCGCCCGGCTCAGGTGGCAGGCAGCGGCCGTCGGCGATCATCTCGATCACCGTCCTGGTCGAATACTGCATGACGCCGACGAACACCGGCAGGCCCTGGCTGCCTTGTGCGATCAGCGAGCCGTCGACGGCCGAGTAGATGCCGTCGGAGCGGTCATTGGCTTCGGCGATGACAGGCGAGAAGGCCGCGCGGGAGAAAGTGAGATCCATCTCGTCGCAGACCTGCTGGAGGGCAGCCTGCAGGACCGAAAGCGTGATGGCGTCGAGCTTTTGCATCTCAGGCCTCGCCGATATCGATGATGATGTTGCCGTCGGCGTCCGATCTTGCGCGGTCGCCGGGTTCGAGCACGGTGGTGGCGTCCATCTGTTCGAGGATAGCCGGCCCTTCGATGACGGCATCGGACGGCAGCTTTTCGCGTGCGTATATCGGCGTATCGTGCCAGCGTCCTGCGTACCAGACAGGCCTTGTTTCGCGCAGCGCCTCGTCTAGCGTCTCTGTACGTCCGGCCGGGTCGATCAGCCGTGACAGGTCGATCGCCGGCCGCACGCCCGTCACCGACGTGTTGAGGTTGACCAGATTGGCGCGGATCTCCGGCAGCTCGACCTTGAAGCGGGCGAAATAGGCTTTTTCGAACAGCGCCTGCAACTCCTGCCTTGTCACCGATGAAGACGGCAACGGCACGTTGATGATGTGGGTCTGGCCGACAAACTGCATGTCGGCAGAGTGCGTAACGCGGATCGTTTCCGGCTTCACCGCTTCCTTGCCGATCAGTTCCTCGCCTTCCCCGCGGTGACGTTCCAGCACCTCGCGAAGCCGGGCTTCATCGAGCACGGCGACCGGCTGGTTGATGGTGTTGACGAAGTCGTGACGCAGATCGGCCACGACGCAGCCGAGCGCATTGGTGATGCCCGGACGGGCCGGCACCAGCACGCGGGGCAGGCCGAGTTCGCGCGCCAGCGCGGAGGCATGCAACGGTCCGGCGCCACCGAAGGCGAACAGCGCGAAATCGCGCGGATCATGGCCGCGCGACACCGAGACCATGCGGATGGCGCCGGCCATCTTCATGTTGCCGAGGCGCAGCACCGCGCCCGCCGCCTCGACGCCGGAGAGGCCGGCGGCCTTGCCTATTCTGTCTTCGAAGATGCCGGTGACGCGCTCGACGGTGACCGGATTTTCGACCGCCAGCAGCTTCTTCGGCGCCAGCCGCCCGAGCACCAGATTGGCGTCGGTGATGGTCGGCTCCAGGCCGCCGCGGCCGTAGCAGATCGGGCCGGGATTGGCGCCGGCACTTTCCGGGCCGATCTGGATCAGCCCGGCGGCATCGACCCGGGCGATGGAGCCGCCGCCGGCACCGACCGTATGCACCGCCACCATCGGCACATGGATCGGCATCGCATATTCGATCTCGATCTCGTTCGAGACGGCGGGCTCCGCATTCCGGATCAGCGCCACGTCGGTCGAGGTGCCGCCCATGTCGTAGGTGACGAGGTTTTCAAAGCCGGCGCGCTTGCCCGTATAGGCGGCGGCGATGACGCCGGAGGCCGGGCCGGACATCACGGTCTTGGCCGACTCGCGCGTGACGAAACGGGCCGAGATCATGCCGCCATTGCCGTTCATGATCAGGAAGTCGCGGGCATAGCCCTTGGCGGCCAATTCCTTGCGCAGCCGCTCGACATAACGCTCGAGGATCGGCTGCACCGAGGCGTTGACCGCGGCGGTAACGCCGCGCTCGAATTCGCGGGCTTCCGACAGCAGCGCATGGCCAGTCGTGATGTAGCCGTTCGGCCAAAGCTCGGCGGCGATTTCGGCCGCGCGCCGCTCATGTCCAGGGTTGGCGTAGGAATGCAGGAAATGGATGACGAGGGACTCGCAGCCGGCCGCGATCAGCGTCTTCACGGCGTCGCGCATCTCGGCCTCGTCGAGCGGCGTGCGCACCGCGCCCGACGCCTCGACGCGCTCCGAAACTTCCAGCCTGAGATCACGCGGGATGATAGGAACGAAGCTTCCGGTCATGCCATAGGGCTGCGGCCGTGTGCGGCGGCCAAGCTCGATCACGTCGCGAAAACCGCGCGTGGTGATCATGCCGGTTTTCGCCAGCCTGCGTTCCAGAACCGCATTGGTCGTGGTGGTCGTGCCATGCACGATGAGGTCGATGCCGTCTATGGCAAAGCCTGTGGCGCCCAGCGCTGAAACCACGCCGAACGCCTGATTGTCGACCGTCGTCGGCGTCTTGGCGATATGCACCTTTCCGCCGTCATTTCCGTCGATCAAAATGAGGTCGGTGAAGGTTCCGCCAACATCGATGCCGGCAACGACGTGACCCAGGGAATTCGGTTGTTGCACCGAAAAATTCTCTTTCATTGTCGAAATCCGAAATGGCGGAACTACGAATATGCCGCAGTTTGGAAAGCTGTTTTAGCGCGGTATCTTGACACAAATATCGTTTGTATACTAATAAATTTGGGACACAAGAGCTCACTGCTTTGGAGTGTGTGAACGGCTCGCCGGGACCTGAATGGTCTGGGCGCGCAGGAAACGGTTTGGCGCCCGCACAGGCGTGGGCAAGACAGAGTTGGATTTGATGAACACCACATCCGCACTCAACACAGCCGGCGCCCGTCCGCTGCAGTTTCCGATTCCGGCCAATGTCTATGCCGAAACCGTCGTCTCGGTGAAGCATTACACCGACCGCCTGTTCTCGTTCCGCATCACCCGTCCGCAGTCGCTGCGCTTCCGCTCCGGCGAGTTCGTCATGATCGGGCTGCCCAATGCCGAAAAGCCGGTGTACCGCGCCTATTCGGTCGCCAGCCCGGCCTGGGACGAAGAGCTGGAATTCTTCTCGATCAAGGTGCCGGACGGCCCGCTGACTTCCGAGCTGCAGAAGATCCAGGTCGGCGACACCGTCATCATGCGCCAGAAGTCGACCGGCACGCTGGTCGTCGACGCGCTGACCCCGGCAAAGCGCCTGTTCATGATCTCGACCGGCACCGGTATCGCGCCCTTCGCCAGCCTGCTGCGCGACCCCGATACCTACGAAAAATTCGATCAGGTCATCCTGACCCACACCTGCCGCGACAATGCCGAACTGACCTATGGCCAGGAACTGGTGGCCGCGCTCGAGAACGATCCCCTGATCGGCGAACTGACCGGCGGCCGCGTCACCCTCTACAATTCGACGACCCGCGAAGAATCGGCGCGCATGGGCCGCATCACGGCGCTGATCGGCTCGGGCAAGTTCTACGCCGACCTCGGCATCGAGAAGCTCAATCCGGAGACGGACCGCATCATGATCTGCGGCTCGATGCATATGCTGAAGGACGTCAAGGAAATGGCCGAAAGCCTCGGCTTCCATGAGGGCTCGCTCAGCCATCCCTCGACCTTCGTCGTCGAGCGCGCTTTCGTCGGCTGACATCAGCCGGCGCCTCGGCGCCACGTCTTGAATTGACGTTTTTGACCATGTGGTCAAAATTCAGCTGCTTTTGCCGCCTTTTTCCGTTATGAGCCCTTGAAGGACTCGTGAAGCATCGATTCACGGGCTATCTTCGGTGTGTGTCGCCCAAGTCCGGGAGCAACGACACGCACCACGACGTAAAATCGTCGAGCGAAAGGGCAGGAGATGAGCAGCACAATCCGCGAAGCCGATCTCGGCGCGTCCAAGGTCACGCCGCTGCCGGCACGTGCGGCCGCCAACACGCCCGTGCCGCAAAGCCACGGTATTGCCCGCAACACCGGCATGCGGCTCGATCTCGGCTTCATGGAATCGGTGCGCTCGGTCAACCGCTCAGCGCTGGAACGCAGGGTCGCCAGCCTCACAAAGCGGCGCTCGATCAAGGCTGACAACCAGGCTGCCTGGCTGCTGCGCGCGGTCTCCTGCATGGATTTGACGACTCTGAATTCCAACGACACCGAAGAGCGGGTGCGCCGCCTATGCGCCAAGGCGATCAACCCGTTCCGTCGCGACATCGTCGAGGGGCTTGGCATCGAGGGCGAGAAAATCCGGCCGGCGGCGGTCTGCGTCTATCATCCCTTCGTCGCGACGGCTGTTGATGCCGTGCGCGGCACCGGCATCCATGTCGCCGCCGTCTCCACCGCTTTCCCGCACGGCCTTGCGCCGCTGTCGACCCGCCTGCAGGAGATCGAGGCTTCGGTGCGCGACGGCGCCGACGAGATCGATGTCGTCATCCCGCGCGGCTTGGTCTTCGGCGCCAAATGGCAGGAGCTCTACAACGAGATCGTCTCGATGCGCGAAGCCTGCAGTGATGCGCATCTCAAGGTTATCCTCGGCACCGGCGACCTCGCCACGCTGCGAAATGTCATGCTGGCCTCGATGGTGGCGATGATGGCGGGCGCCGATTTCATCAAGACCTCGACCGGCAAGGAAAGCGTCAACGCCACGCTGCCCGTCGGCCTCGCCATGGTGCGCGCCATCCGAGCCTATTTCGAGGAGACCGGCTTTCTCATCGGCTTCAAGCCGGCCGGCGGCATCTCTACAGCCAAGGCTTCGCTCGACTGGCTGGTGCTGATGAAGGAGGAGCTCGGCCGGCCATGGCTGGAGCCAGACCTGTTCCGCTTCGGCGCCTCGAGCCTGCTCACCGACATCGAGCGCCAGCTCGAGCACCATCTGACCGGGCATTATTCGGCCAATCACCGCCACGCGATGGCGTGAGGCGGAGAAGGCCTTGAACGTCGAGTTCCTTCGCGCCTCCCTCTGTCCTGCCGGACATCTCCCCCGATTGGGGAGAGATTGGCTAACGTCGGCGATTTCGCCAATTGTCGACGTTTCAGAGCCGACAGGCGCGAAGGCTAATCTCCCTCCTTGTGGGGGAGATGTCCGGCAGGACAGAGGGGGGCGCCACAGAGCGCCTGCCAAGACGATTATCTGGAGCGCGTCATGAACATTCTCGAACGCTATCACGCCATGGAATACGGCCCGGCGCCGGAAGCCCGCACCGAGGCCGATGCCTGGCTTGCCGGACGCGATTTCGGCAAGGCGCTGTTCATCGACGGCGGCTGGAAGGCAGCAGGCGGCGGCAAGACCTTCGAGACCAGCGAACCCTCATCCGGCAAGCTGCTGGCCAAGATCTCCGATGCCGGCGCCGCCGATATCGACGCAGCCGTCGCCGCAGCCACCAGGGCCTTACCGAAATGGTCGGCATCCTCGGGCTACCAGCGCGCAAAAGTGCTTTACGCCATTGGCCGCGCGATGCAGCGTCATCAGCGCCTGTTCGCAGTGCTTGAGTCAATCGACAACGGCAAGCCGATCCGCGAAAGCCGCGACATCGACGTGCCGCTGGCCATCCGCCATTTCATCCATCATACCGGCTGGGCACAGGCGCTGGACAAGGATTTCCCAGGCCACAAGGGTGTCGGCGTCGTCGGCCAGATCATCCCATGGAATTTCCCGCTGCTGATGCTGGCCTGGAAGATTGCGCCGGCGCTCGCCGCCGGCTGCACGGTGGTGCTGAAGCCGGCCGAGTTCACGCCGCTCACCGCCATCCTGTTTGCCGAGATCTGCGAGCGTGCCGGCGTGCCCAAGGGCGTCGTCAACATCGTCCAGGGCGGGCCGGAAGCGGGCGTCGCCATCGTCAACCATCCCGGCATCCAGAAGATCGCCTTCACCGGCTCTTCGGAGGTCGGCAAGATCATCAGGAAAGCCACGGCTGGATCGGGCAAGAAGCTGTCATTGGAGCTTGGCGGCAAATCGGCCTTCATCGTCTTCGAGGACGCCGATCTCGACAGCGCCGTCGAAGGACTGGTCGACGGCATCTGGTTCAACCAGGGCCAGGTCTGCTGCGCCGGGTCACGGCTTCTGGTGCAGGAAGGCATTGCCGATGCCTTGATCGCCAAGGTCAAGGTCAGGATGAGCCGGCTTCGCGTCGGCAGCCCGCTCGACAAGAACACCGATATCGGCCCGCTGGTCGACGCCACACAGCTCGACCGCGTCAAGGGCCTGGTCGCAGAAGGCGCCAGACAGGGCGCCGTCTGCTGGCAGCCCGACGCAGTGCTGCCGTCTTCCGGCTACTACCACCTGCCGACGCTCGCCACCGGTGTTTCGCCGGCAAATATATTGGCGCAGGAAGAGGTGTTCGGTCCGGTTCTGGCTACCATGACCTTCCGCAACACCGAGGAAGCGATCGAGCTTGCCAACAACACGCGCTATGGGCTGGCCGCCTCGGTGTGGAGCGAAAACATCAATCTCGCGCTGCATGTCGCGCCGCAATTGAAGGCCGGCGTCGTCTGGGTCAACGGCACCAACATGTTCGACGCCGCCTGCGGCTTCGGCGGCTATCGCGAAAGCGGCTTTGGCCGCGAGGGCGGGCGCGAGGGCATGTTCGAATATCTCTCGGCAAAACTGCCGCTTGGTCCCGTGATCAAGCCGGCGACCTCTTCGGCGCAGCCCGTCGAGCAATCGGATGGCGGCGCCATCGATCGTACGGCCAAACTGTTCATCGGCGGCAAGCAGGTGCGGCCCGATGGTAATTATTCGCTTTCTGTCGCCACTGCCAGGGGCAAGCTGGCCGGCGAAGTCGGTCTCGGCAGCCGCAAGGACATCCGCGACGCCGTTGCCGCCGCCCGCGCCTGCAAGGCCTGGACGGAAGCGACCGCCTACAACCGTTCCCAGGTGCTCTTTTATCTCGCCGAAAACCTGTCCGGCCGCACCGGCGAATTTACCGCACGCTTGTCCGAACTGACCGGCGCCAACGCCAAGGCCGCGCGGGAGGAAGTGGAACAATCGATCGAGCGCCTGTTCCTCTATGCCGGCCTTGCCGACAAGTATGAGGGCAGGGTGCATCAGCCACCGGCCCGCGCCGTCACGCTCGCTTTGCACGAGCCGGTCGGCGTCCTCGGCATCGTCGCCCCGGACAGCGCGCCGCTGCTTGGCTTCATCTCCCTGACCGCACCTGCGCTTGCCATGGGCAATACCGTGGTGGCCGTGCCGTCGGAAAAATACCCGCTGCTCGCCACCGATCTCTACCAGGTGATCGAATATTCCGACGTTCCGGCCGGCGCCATCAACATCGTCACCGGCCGCACGGCGGAGCTTGCCGGCGTGCTGGCCAAGCATGACGATGTCGACGGGCTCTGGCTGTTTGCCGATGCCGACACTTGCGCCAAGGCGGAGGCCGATTCCATCGGCAATCTCAAGCGCGTCTGGACCGGCAACGGCCGCAGCCTCGACTGGGCGTCCGACGAGGCCGCCGGCGATGCCCTGCTGCGCCGCGCCGTCGAAGTGAAGAACGTCTGGGTGCCATACGGCGACTAATGCCGCCTGAAACGCGCTGTGCTTGAGCGAACCATGGCAACGTGACTCGTTGCCCGGTTGTCATACATGTTGTTGCATCAGAGCAAGCGATGTGCATTACATCGGCCGTCGCGAAGGTGATCGCGTTCGGGCTTGACGCCCGGACATGTGTTCTTTAACCAGAAAAAACATTTGTTGTTTATGGACTGATGGATTGTGCAGGCCGCATAGTCGCGCCTGTGTGGCACAGGACGCCCCGGTTAGCCGGCAGTAAATCGGGCCGAGAAGTGGCCAAAGAGGGCGAGGAGAAACGCATGGCGGATCTGGCAGGCAAGGTCGTTGTCGTCACGGCGGCGGCGCAAGGCATCGGCAGAGCGAGCGCTCTGGCCTTCGCCAAGGCAGGTGCCGTCGTGCACGCCACCGACATCAACGAGGCGCTGCTGGCCGAACTCGCCAAGACCTCCGGCATCAAGACCCGCAGGCTCGACGTCCTCAACGATGATGCCGTCACGTCGGGCTTCGCCGAAATCGGCCGCGTCGACGTGCTGTTCAACTGCGCCGGCTTCGTTCATTCCGGCTCGATCCTCGAGATGAAGGATGCCGATCTCGACTTCGCCTTCAATCTCAATGTCCGCGCCATGATCCGCACCATTCGGGCCGTGCTGCCCGGCATGCTGGAGCGCGGCGACGGCTCGATCATCAACATGTCGTCCGTCGCCGGCGCCGGCAAGGGTGTGCCCAACCGTTTCGCCTATGGCGTCTCCAAGGCGGCCGTGATCGGCCTGACCAAGGCGGTCGCGGCCGACTATGTCGCCAAGGGCATTCGCTGCAACGCCATCTGCCCCGGCACCGTCGAGAGCCCGTCGCTGCAGGACCGCATGCATGCGCAGGGCGACTATGACGCCGCCCGGGCGGCCTTCATTGCCCGCCAGCCGATGGGCCGTCTCGGCACGCCCGAGGAAATCGCCGACCTTGCCGTCTACCTCGCCGGCGCCACGTACACCTCAGGCCAAGCCTATAATATCGACGGCGGCTGGTCGATCTGAGCAATAGCCTCGATCCGCAGGTCCAGGCTCGAACAGTTCTAAAGTCCGGCTTGCCCTAGGTCGGGTCCGATAGCCAGAGTCCACCCAGTCATCGCTTGGCGGAACGAGTTTTGAAACGGCCTTGGGCCGCAATTTGGAGAGCAAGATGAAACTGCTGCGCTATGGCGAGATAGGGAGCGAACGCCCCGGCCTGCTCGATGCGGATGGAACGATCCGCGATCTTTCGGGTCATGTCACCGACATTGCCGGCAAGGCGCTCGATCCGGCGTCGCTCGAGACATTGTCGAAGCTCGATCCGAACTCGCTGCCGGCGGTTTCCGGCAAGCCGCGCCTCGGCGCCTGCGTCGCCGGCACGGGCAAGTTCATCTGCATCGGCCTGAATTATTCCGACCATGCCGCCGAAACCGGCGCCACCGTGCCGCCGGAGCCGATCATCTTCATGAAGGCAAGCTCGGCCATTGTCGGTCCCGACGATGACGTGCTGATCCCGCGCGGTTCGGAAAAGACCGACTGGGAGGTTGAACTCGCCGTGGTCATCGGCAGAAAAGCCAAATATGTCAGCGAAGCCGAGGCGCTGGATTATGTCGCCGGCTATGCCATTGCCCATGACGTGTCCGAGCGAGCCTTCCAGGCCGAGCGCCAGGGCCAGTGGACCAAGGGCAAGAGCTGCGACACGTTCGGTCCGACCGGGCCGTGGCTTGTCACCAAGGACGAGGTTGCCGATCCGCAGAACCTCAAAATGTGGCTGACGGTCAACGGCAAGACGATGCAGAACGGCTCGACCAGGACCATGGTCTACGGCGTCGCCTATCTCGTTTCCTATCTCAGCCAGTTCATGTCGCTGCATCCTGGCGACATCATCTCCACCGGCACCCCGCCCGGCGTTGGGCTGGGCATGAAGCCGCCGGTGTTCTTGAAGGCTGGCGATGTGGTGGAACTGGGCATCGAGGGGCTCGGCCAGCAGAAGCAGACCTTCAAGGCGGATGTTTAGCCATCTCTTCTCTTGAGCGTTTCACCGTTCGGCGGCGAAACGCTCAATCTCTTTGTTTCCCCGGCGGCTGGCGCCTCTTGTCAGCGCCAGCCGAGAGCCGGCGCGACGTGCTTCAGGATCGCCCCGATGACGTGGGCGTTGTACTCGACGCCGAGCTGGTTGGGGACGGTCAGAAGCAGCGTGTCGGCCTCGGCGATCGCTTCGTCCTCTTTCAGCTGATCGATCAGCACATCGGGCTCGGCGGCATAGGAGCGGCCGAAGACGGCAAGCTTCTCAGGCTCGATATAGCCGAAATGATCTTCGCTGCTGCCGCCGCCGAAATAGGCGCGGTCGCGGTCGTTCACCAGCGCAAAGATGCTGCGGCTGACCGACACGCGCGGCTCGCGCGCATGGCCGGCCTCCTTCCACGCCGCGCGATAAGCGCGGATCTGTTCGGCCTGCTGGATGTGGAGCGGCTGGCCGCTCTCATCGAACTTCAGCGTTGAACTTTGCAGGTTCATGCCGAGCTTGCCCGCCCATTCGGCGGTGGCGTTGGTAGCGGCACCCCACCAGATCCGGTCGCGCAGGCCGGCCGAGAATGGCTCGAGCCGCAGCATTCCCGGAGGATTGGGGAACATCGGCCGCGGATTGGGTTGCGCGAAACCTTCGCCGCGCAGCACGTCCAGAAACACCTCGGCATGGTTGCGCGCCATGTCGGCATCGCTTTTGCCGTCCTGCGGCACGTAGCCGAAGTAGCGCCAGCCGTCGATCACCTGCTCCGGCGAACCGCGGCTGATGCCAAGCTGCAGCCGGCCACCGGCGATCAGGTCGGCAGCACCCGCATCCTCGGCCATATACAGCGGATTCTCATAGCGCATGTCGATGACGGCGGTGCCGATCTCGATGCGGCTGGTGCGGGCGCCGACCGCGGCCAGAAGCGGAAACGGCGAAGCGAGCTGGCGGGCAAAATGATGGACGCGGAAATAGGCGCCGTCCGCGCCCAGCTCCTCGGCGGCGACGGCCAGGTCGATCGACTGCAGCAGCGCGTCGGACGCCGAGCGCGTCTGCGATTGCGTCGAGGGCGACCAATGGCCGAAGGAAAGAAAGCCGATCTTCTTCATGCGCGCATCCTGTTCTTTGATTCCAGTTGCCTACTTCGTCGCCCACGCGATCGGGTTCAATCGACACTCACACAACGCAGTGTCAATGCGGCCGGCCCTTGACGGTTTCGCGACGATACCCATCAGTGCGCAAAGGACCAAGGCCATGGCCCCCGGCGATGCCTTGTGCGGTCGCGTCAGCATCTGCCACGGCGCTTTTGGGGCCAAATGAACCAACCAAAGGCGATGTACCGCAAACTCCATTCGCTTCAGAGCCCGGTTTTGAAATCTTCTCGCTCATTTAATTCTACAAAATCGGTAGGCTTAATGCGGATAGTGCGTTTGCGAGAAGGAGCCTCGGATGTCAAAAAAGCTGGTGGTGGGGTTGTCCGGCAACCTGACCCGTCCGTCCAAGACGAAGGCATTCGTCAGCCACATCGCCGGTGAGGTGGCGAGCCGAGCCGGCTCGGCTTTGAGCGTTTTCGACATCGAGGATCTCGGCCCGTCCTTTGCGCCTGCAAGACAGCTTGGCGATCTCGATCCGGCGGCGCGCGGTATTATCGAGCAGCTGCTCGGCGCCGACGTGCTGGTGGTCGGCTCCCCGACCTTCAAGGGCAGCTACACCGGGCTGTTCAAGCACCTCTTCGACCTGCTCGACCCGTCGTCACTGCGCGGCAAGCCGATCATCCTGGCGGCAACAGGCGGCGGCGAGCGTCATTCGCTTGTCGTCGAACACCAGTTGCGGCCGTTGTTCGGCTTCTTCGAGGCGCAGACCCTGCCGACCGCGATCTACGCCTCGGACAAGGACTTTGCAGATGGCGTGCTGGTGTCAGAGGCAGTCAAGGCGCGAGCCCGGCAGGCGGTCGCCGAGGCATGCCGGGTGGCCGGCGTGCCCTACAGCGTCGTCCTTGCCGCCTGAAACCACGATCCGCGACGCAATATTCCATCCCGCATAGACCAGAAGGACGCCTGCAATGACTCGAGCCAGCAAGTCCGATAGCAGGCCGCGGCAGATCAAGCTAGGCGCTTTCCTGCCCGGCGGCGGGCAGCATATCGCCGCCTGGCGTCATCCCGATGCGCCGGCCGACGGCGCCACCAATTTCGAGTTCCACAAGCAGCTGGCGCTGACCGCCGAGCGCGGCCTGTTCGACGCCTATTTCCTGGCCGACAACCTGACCGTCGGCCTCGGCGCCCGCGAGGGCGGCAACGCCAAGATCGCCGGCTTCGAGCCGGTGACGCTGTTTGCGGCGCTGGCGCCGCTGACGACGCATCTCGGCTTCATCGCAACGGCGTCCACCACTTATGAGGAGCCTTACACGCTGGCGCGCAAATTCGCTTCGCTCGACCTGTTGTCGAACGGCCGCGCCGGCTGGAACGTGGTGACCTCGGCCGGCGACGAAACGGCACGCAATTTCAACCGCGACGTCCAGCCCAGCCATGCCGAGCGCTATGCCAGGGCGCATGAGCATGTCGAGACGGTCAAGGCGCTGTGGGACAGCTGGGAGGATGACGCCTTCATCCGCGACAAGCAGTCGGGCCGTTTCTACGACAAGGACAGATTGCACGACATCGACCACAAGGGCGAGCATTTCAGCGTCAAGGGTCCGCTCAACGTGCCGCGCCCGGTGCAGGGGCATCCGGTTGTCGTACAAGCCGGGCAGTCGGAAGACGGACGCGGGCTTGCCGCGCACTCGGCCGAGGTCATCTTCACCGCCCATCAGAAGCTCGAGACGGCGCAGGAATTCTACCGCGACATCAAGGCGCGCGTGGCTGAAGTCGGCCGCGATCCCGACCAAGTGCTGATCATGCCGGGCGTCGCGCCCTTCGTCGGCCGCACCGAGGACGAGGCCCGCGCCAAATACCAACAGCTCAACGACCTTATCCTGCCCGAGGACGGTGTTGCGCTCCTCAACGGTCTTGCCGGCCAGACGCTCGACATCAGGGGCTATCCGCTCGACGGCCCGTTGCCGCCGAGCAAGGAAACCGAAGGCATGAAGAGCCGCCAGGCGCTGATCCGGCAGATTGCCGACGAGCACAATTTCAGCATCCGCCAGCTTTACCAATGGGTAGCGACGGCGCGCGGCCACTACACCATCGTCGGCAGCGTCACGCAGGTCGCCGATCAGCTGGAGGAATGGTTCACCAGCGAGGCGGCCGACGGCTTCAACATCCTGCCGCCTTGGCTGCCCGGCGCGCTCGACGATTTCGTCGACCTGGTCATTCCCGAACTGCAACGGCGCGGCCTGTTCCGCACGGCTTACGAAGGCCGCACGCTGCGCGAGAATCTCGGCCTCAGGCGCCCGGAAAATCCATGGACCGTCGCCCGCTCGACCGTCCTTGCCGCCGAATGACCTTGGCATCGAAGGGGTGAAGCAATGACGCTGCAGCACATCGATCGGCAGATCACGGTTCGCCGCAGTGGTGGCGAAACTGGGCTCGGCACCGACTTCCTGAACCTCGGCAGCAAGGCGGCTGTTCGCTTCCTGAAGCGCTACGGCGTGCTTGCCGGCTTCCTGGCGCTCTGGCAGGTGGCGAGCAGCGTCGGCTGGGTCAACGCGGCGGTGCTGCCGCCGATCGACATGATCGTCGTCGCACTCTGGAAGGGGCTTGCCGGCGGCAGCCTGCTCGGCGACATCGCCATCAGCCTGCAACGCGCCGGCATCGCCTTTGCGGCGGCTGTCGCCGTTGCCATTCCGCTCGGCCTGTTCATGGGCCAGGTGCG
Source organism: Mesorhizobium sp. L103C119B0 (assembly GCF_000502235.1). Taxonomy (NCBI): domain Bacteria; kingdom Pseudomonadati; phylum Pseudomonadota; class Alphaproteobacteria; order Hyphomicrobiales; family Phyllobacteriaceae; genus Mesorhizobium; species Mesorhizobium sp. L103C119B0. The sequence goes on from NZ_AYXE01000016.1 coordinate 85,516, forward strand.
CCCGGTCGAAACCGCGCTCGATCCGATCCTGCAGGTGTTCCGGCAGACGTCGGCGCTGGCGCTCTATCCGGTGTTCATCCTGCTCTTGGGACTTGGCGAGACCTCGAAGATCTTCGTCATCTTCTGGGCGACGCTGTTTCCGCTGCTGCTCAACACCACCAGCGGCGTCAAGGAAGTCGATCCCAAGCTGCTTGAAATGGCGCGCGTCTATGGTGCGAGCCGGCTCACCGTGTTTCGCCGCGTCGTACTGCCGGGCGCCGTGCCGTCGATCTTCGTCGGCTTGCGGCTGAGCGCCACCACGGCGCTGCTGCTGCTGATCGCGTCCGAGATGATCGGTGCCAACAAGGGCATCGGCTTCCAGGTGATGAACGCGCAGTACAATTTCCAGATCCCGCTGATGTTTGCGGCAATCGTCATCCTCGCCGGGCTTGGCCTGATCGCCAACCAGGCATTGGTCACCCTGCAGCGGCGGCTCTGTCGCTGGAGCAATCCTGTCAACTGAGCAGTCCGCCCCTCACCGTTTACCTCCAGGAAGGACCCGATCATGAAAATCACCCGCCGTTCGCTGCTTGCCGGCGCGCCGCTTGCCGCCGGCCTCATCGCCGCCGGCCTGCCGCGCATGGCCTTTGCGCAAGCCGCAGCCGTCAAGTTCCGCTACCTCGCCAGCCGTGGCAGCATCTCCCCGCACGAGCTGGCCGACGAGCTTGGCTACTTCAAAGGGCTCGGCGTCGAGCTGGAGAATGTCGGCTATTCCTCGGGTGGACCGGAATCGCTGTTTGCGCTGTCTTCCGGCAGCGTCGACATCGGCTCGGCCGCCACCGCGGCGGTGATCAACTCGATCTCCGGCGGCAACGACTTCGTCGCGGCGTATCCGAGCAACGGCATCAACAAGGATGTGAAGAGCGTCTTCTACGTGCTGGAAGACAGCCCGATCAAATCGATCGCCGACATTGCCGGCAAGACCATCTCGGTCAACACGCTCGGCGCTCATCTCGACTATACGGTGCGTGAGGCCCTGCACAGCGTCGGCCTGCCGCCGACCGCCGCCAACCTCATTGTCGTGCCCGGCCCGCAGCTTGAGCAGACGCTGCGCTCGCGCCAGGTCGACATTGCCGGCCTCGGCTACTGGCAGGCGACCTTTGCCGGCGCGCTGGTCGCCAACGGCGGCGTGCGCGGCGTGTTCGACGACACCCAGGTGCTCGGCGAACTCGCCGGCGGCTTCGTCGTACTCAGGCGCGACTTCATTGCCGCCAACCCGGATGCGGCGCGCAACTTCGTCGAACAGTCGGCGCGCGCCTCGGACTGGTCGCGCCAGAACCCGGACGAAGCCCGCAAGGTGCTGGCCACTATCCTCGACAAGCGCGGTGAAAACGGCGATCTCGCCCGCTACTGGACCGGCTTTGGTCTGCGCGAAGGTGCACAGGCGACCGACCGCGACATCGACTTCTGGGTCGCCGTGCTGGAGCGCGACGGCCGTCTGGCCCAGGGCAAGCTGAAAGCCGCCGACATCCTGTACCGGCCCGGCGAAACCAAGATCAACTGAGCTTTGAAATAGCTGAGAGACAAGATGGCCGGTTCCAACCGTGGCGGAGAGGTCTCGATCCGCGACCTCTCCAAATCCTTCAGCCTCGGCGGGCGCCAGCTTGCCGTGCTGCGGACGCTCAACCTCGACATTCGTTCGGGGGAATGCCTGGTCATTGTCGGCGCCAGCGGCTCCGGCAAGACCACGCTGCTGCGTATTCTGGCCGGGCTGGAGGCGGCCGACAGCGGCGGTGTCGCGATCGACGGCCAGCCGGTGCATGGCGTCGGCGCCGAGCGTGCCGTGATCTTCCAGGAGCCGCGGCTGCTGCCGTGGCTGAGCGTGCTCGGCAATGTCGCGTTCGGCCTCGAAGTGCGCGGTGTTCCCAAGAGGCAGGCCGAGGAACGCGCCCGCTTCTACGTCGCCCTGGTCGGCCTTGCCGAATTCGCCGATGCTTTTCCGAGCCAGCTTTCCGGCGGCATGGCGCAGCGCGTCGGCATCGCCCGGGCGCTCACCGTGCAGCCCGAGATCCTCCTGCTCGACGAGCCGCTGGGGGCCCTGGACGCCATGACCAAGATCGGCATGCAGGAGGAACTGGCGCGCATCTGGAGCGAGGAGAACGTCACCATGGTGATGGTCACCCACGATCTGGAGGAGGCGATCTATCTGGCTGACCGGGTGCTGATCCTGCCCAAGGAGAAAGGCGGCGCGGCGCGGTTGATCGACATCGACCTGCCACGCCCGCGCGAGCGCAGCGAGAGCCGCTTCGTGCGCTACCGTGAAGAATTGCTGCGCGAATTCGGATTGCACTGATCAAGGGAAGGGGCCAGGCGTGGCTCCCCCGGAAGATTAGCTCTCGCGATTATTGCTTGGTGAACGTGCCCGTATAGGTTCGGTCGGCAAGCCCATAGGTGACGGCCAGCGTTCCGTCCGCCTGAATGACCGCGCTGACGTCCGCGCCATTGGGAAGGCGCCGCAGTTTCAACGTGTTGCCGAAAATCTTGCCTTCGCCATCGGCCACGCCCGGTTTGTTGTCGGCGACATCGCCCCAGGCATAGGTGGCGGTGACATTGCCGCCGCGCGTAATCGTCAGCACGGCGAGCTTGCCGTCATACATCCCGTCCAGCTGTCCGCCCCATATGCCGGAAAACGCGACATATTTGGCCGGGACGCCTTCGCCGGGCGGCATAACCCGCACGGATGGATCGAGGACCGCCGCACCATCAGGAGCAGAGATCGCGGCAGGCGCCATGGGCTGAGGTGCGGGCGCTGGCGGCGGCGATGATGGTTCAGGCGCCGACTGGCAGGCGACAAGCACGAATGCCGCGAAACCGAGCGTCGGAAAAAGACTGTTTGGTGGAGCCAATCGGGATCGAACCGACGACCTCTTGAATGCCATTCAAGCGCTCTCCCAACTGAGCTATGGCCCCACTCCGGCAGTCAGCCGTCGCCGTTGCCGGCGAGAGGTCCGGCGCGGGTTTCAGGACCGCGCCGTTTAGTGCAGGCGGCTTCTAACCCCGCCTTCCCTGAAGATCAAGCCTTCGAGGGCCGCTTTTTCGTCATAGCCCGTGAACGCCGCTAAATGCATGCGTTCGAAGCGTTCCTAGACTTCGTCGTCGTCGTCGCCGACGCCGATCATGTCGGCGACGTCGTCGTCTTCTTCCTCTTCGTCGGCAAGGAAAGTATCGTCCTCATCGTCGCCTAGATCGACATCGTCCTCGTCGTCGCCCAGGTCGGGAAGCTCGTCGCCGGCCTTGACGTCTTCGTCGGCCTCTTCAAGCGAGACGACTTCAACGCCTTCTTCTTCCTCGGCGTCCACTTCCTTCTCGGCCACTTCCTCTTCCTCTTCGAGGGCGGCGATCTTGCCGTCCTCGAAATAGGAACGCGGATACGTCTTGCCCGTATAGGGCGAGACGATAGGGTCCTTGTTCAGGTCGTAGAATTTTCGGCCCGTTTCAGGGTCGACACGCTTTGTGCCAAGTTCGTTTTTTGCCACGTCAAGCCTCGTCAGTAAAAGAGTGGTCCCCTTAACCACAGTTTACCGCGCTGTCAAAGCGAAAAGCCGGCGTCACAAAACCAAGCACTGGAAGGCCTCGCGCCAAGCGACGACCATGGGGATGACCATTCGTGCCCGCCGTGATACGAGACCGCCGCAACAAATGAAAAGCGCCGGTGCGCCGGCATTCCGTCCAGGGAAATTCCATGTCTCACGCCGCCGCTGCCAAGCCGGCCACCGCCCGCAAATCATCCGCCCTTTCCGGCACCGCTCGCGTGCCGGGCGACAAGTCGATTTCGCACCGTTCCATGATGTTCGGCGGCCTTGCCTCCGGCGAAACCCGCGTCACCGGCCTGCTCGAAGGCGAGGATGTGATGCGCACGGCGGCCGCCATGAAGGCGATGGGCGCGCATATCGAGAAGCGCGGCGCCGAGTGGGTGATCCGCGGCACCGGCAATGGCGCGCTGCTGCAGCCGGAAGGCCCGCTCGATTTCGGTAATGCCGGCACCGGCTCCCGCCTCACAATGGGCCTCGTCGGCACTTACGACATGGAAACGACCTTCATCGGCGACGCATCGCTGTCGGGACGGCCGATGGGCCGCGTGCTCGAACCCTTGCGCCAGATGGGCGTGCAGGTGCTGAAGGCGACGCCGGGCGACCGCATGCCGATCACGCTGCATGGGCCGAAACACGCCGCACCCATTACCTACCGCGTGCCGATGGCCTCGGCGCAGGTGAAGTCGGCCGTGCTGCTGGCAGGCCTCAACACGCCCGGCATCACCACCGTGATCGAACCGGTGATGACGCGCGATCATACCGAAAAGATGCTTAGGGGATTTGGCGCCAATCTCTCGGTCGAGACCGACGAGCGCGGCGTGCGCCACATCTTCATCGAGGGCCAGGGCAAATTGACGGGGCAGACCATCGCCGTGCCCGGCGACCCCTCCTCGGCCGGCTTCCCGCTCGTCGCGGCACTGATCGTGCCGGGTTCGGACATCGTCATCGAGAACGTGCTGATGAACCCCACCCGCACCGGCCTGCTTCTAACGTTGCAGGAAATGGGCGGCCAGATCAACATCTTGAACCCGCGCAATGCCGGCGGCGAGGATGTTGCCGATCTGCGCGTGCGCTACTCCGAGCTCAAGGGCGTCACCGTGCCGCCCGAGCGGGCGCCGTCGATGATCGACGAATATCCGGTGCTGGCGGTTGCCGCGAGCTTCGCCGAGGGCGAGACGTTGATGCAGGGGCTGGAAGAGCTGCGGGTGAAGGAATCCGACCGACTGGCAGCGGTTGCCAATGGGCTGAAGCTCAACGGCGTCGACTGCACCGAAGGCGAAGCTTCGCTCGCGGTGCGCGGAAAGCCCGGCGGCAAGGGGCTGGGCGGCCATCCCAATAGCCAGGACACGGCGGTGCAGACGCATCTCGACCATCGTATCGCCATGAGCTTCCTGGTGATGGGGCTGGCAACGGAAAAGCCGGTAACGATCGACGACGCCGCAATGATCGCGACGAGCTTCCCGGAGTTCATGGGGCTGATGACGGGGCTGGGCGCGGAGATTGGGTGATTTTCCCTGTCTCAATGTGCAGTATTCGTGCATGAGAGTGCAATGTCGGAATCGCGGCAATGATGGGCAGGCAGGTCAATTTCTGGTTGTCAGACAAAGATCAAACTGAGCTTCAGTCCATCGTGCTTTCAAAGGGGGTATTCGCGGTGATCAACAGCCAGTCGAAGACCCCCGCACCCTCGCTGAAAGAAAAATTTGAACGAGTGCACCCGGGCCGTAAGGTCGAGGGCTTTCATCTCGTTCCCAAGGCACTGAGGGAGGAAATTGTTTGGAAGCACAATCCATACAACGATACGTATGATCCCGATCTCAGCCGCTCATCTGTGATACAGTACAACCCATCCCGGACCGAAGGCAGTTCAATTTTTCAGGGCCGATTTTATTTCCAAGCGCGCGACTTCCACGATCTTGGGCAGTTGATAGAGAAGCATGCGGCATTCACCAAGATTGGCGACGCGCTGCTACGCCTGGTGCGGAAAAATCTAAATCATCTGCACAGTGGCTTTTACGCTGGAAATGAAGCTCTGAAGCTGAAAGATGCGGGTTTCCAGTTTCGATCCTGATAGTAGCAAATCTTCGAGGTCGCGAATTGCCGTTCACCATCGCCATCGACGGCCCGGCCGGCGCCGGCAAGGGCACGCTGGCCCGCCGGCTGGCCGACCACTACCGTCTCAACCTGCTCGACACCGGCCTCACTTATCGCGCGGTCGCCCATGCGTTGATCCGGCACGCGCTGCCGCTCGACAATGTCTCGGCCGCCGAAACCGCTGCCCGCCAGGTCAATCTAGCCAAGCTCGACCGGGCGGTCTTGTCGGCGCATGCTGTCGGCGAAGCGGCTTCGAAGGTAGCGGTTTACCCTACCGTTCGGCGCATCCTGGTCGAAAAGCAGCGCGATTTCGCCAAAACGCCGCCGGGCGCGGTGCTCGACGGGCGCGACATCGGCACGGTCGTGTGCCCTGACGCCGACATAAAACTCTATGTGACGGCGAGTGCGCAGGTGCGGGCGCAGCGCCGGCTGGCGGAAATCGAGAGCATCGGCGGCACTGCCAATTTCGCCGAAATCCTTGCCGATATCATGCGCCGCGACGAGCGCGACATGGGCAGGGCCGACTCGCCGCTGAAGCCCGCCGCCGACGCGCACTTGCTTGATACCTCCGAAATGGCTATAGAGGCCGCGTTTCTGGCGGCCAAAGCGATCATCGACGACGCCTTGGCCAAGAGAGATAAAGCCTGATCCAGGGTTTTCCCGCTGCCACCGATTGCCGGAAGCGAAGAAAATACCATATCGGGCACGAACCAGCCTGCCAGCATTCTTCATGCGCCGGAATTGCCGCTTAGGCGGCCCAGGGCTTTTGTAGCCCGGAACGCCGGCAGGCCAACGCAACGCTAACCCACGGCGCCCGTCCCGCAAGAGATGCGGGGCACTCCAGGAGAAAATATGACAGCTGCAAATCCCACTCGCGACGATTTCGCGAGCCTGCTCGAAGAATCATTTACCGCCGGCCACTCCGGCGAAGGTCAGGTCGTCAAGGGCACGATCCTGGCGATCGAAAAAGACATGGCCATCATCGATGTCGGCCTCAAGGTCGAAGGCCGCGTGCCGCTGAAGGAATTCGGCGTCAAGGGCAAGGACTCGACGCTCAAGGTCGGCGACACGGTCGAGGTCATGGTCGAGCGCATCGAAAACGCGCTGGGCGAAGCCGTCCTGTCGCGCGACAAGGCCCGCCGCGAAGAGAGCTGGGTCAAGCTCGAAGAGAAGTTCACCAAGGGTGAGCGCGTCGAAGGCGTCATCTTCAACCAGGTCAAGGGCGGCTTCACTGTCGACCTCGACGGCGCCGTGGCCTTCCTGCCGCGCAGCCAGGTCGATATCCGCCCGATCCGCGATGTCTCGCCGCTGATGCACAACCCGCAGCCCTTCGAGATCCTCAAGATGGATCGCCGCCGCGGCAACATCGTGGTGTCGCGCCGCACCGTGCTCGAGGAAAGCCGCGCCGAACAGCGTTCGGAAATCGTGCAGAACCTCGAAGAAGGCCAGGTTGTCGAAGGCGTCGTCAAGAACATCACCGATTACGGTGCGTTCGTCGACCTCGGCGGCATCGATGGCCTGCTGCATGTCACCGACATGGCATGGCGCCGCGTCAACCACCCGACCGAGATCCTCAACATCGGTCAGACGGTCAAGGTGCAGATCATCCGCATCAACCAGGAAACCCACCGCATCTCGCTCGGCATGAAGCAGCTCGAGAGCGATCCGTGGTCCGAGATCGGCACCAAGTTCCCGATCGGCAAGAAGATCAAGGGTACCGTCACCAACATCACCGACTACGGCGCGTTCGTCGAGCTGGAGCCGGGCATCGAAGGCCTCATCCACGTTTCGGAAATGTCGTGGACCAAGAAGAACGTGCACCCCGGCAAGATCCTGTCGACGACACAGGAAGTCGACGTTGTCGTGCTCGAGGTCGATCCGGCCAAGCGCCGCATCTCGCTCGGCCTCAAGCAGACGCTGGAAAACCCGTGGCAGGCTTTTGCCGCGAGCCATCCGGTCGGCAGCCAGGTCGAGGGCGAGGTCAAGAACAAGACCGAGTTCGGCCTGTTCATCGGCCTCGAAGGCGACGTGGACGGCATGGTGCACCTTTCCGACCTCGACTGGACCCGTCCGGGCGAGCAGGTCATCGAAGAGTACAATCGCGGCGACATGGTCAAGGCGCAGGTGCTCGACGTCGACATCGACAAGGAGCGCATCTCGCTCGGCATCAAGCAGCTGGCCAAGGACACGGTCGGCGAAGCCGCGACTTCAGGCGAACTGCGCAAGAACGCTGTCGTCACCTGCGAAGTCACCGGCATCAAGGATGGCGGTCTGGAAGTGCGGCTGGTCGACAGCGGCATCGAGACCTTCATCAAGCGCAACGACCTCAGCCGGGACCGTGACGAGCAGCGCCCCGAGCGCTTCTCGGTCGGCCAGAAGCTGGACGCCCGCGTCATCGCCTTCGACAAGAAGACCCGCAAGCTGCAGGTCTCGATCAAGGCGCTGGAAATCGCCGAAGAGAAGGAAGCCGTCGCACAGTACGGCTCTACCGACTCCGGCGCTTCGCTGGGCGACATCCTTGGCGCCGCGCTGAAGAAGCAGGGCAGCTAAGCCGCTTCGCGCGCAACGCGTAAGCCGCTTCGCGCAAGCTAGGCCTCGGCTGCGCCTCGCGCGCAGCCTGAACAAGAAAACCCGCGGGCCGCAAGGCTCGCGGGTTTTTCATGCTCGGCTGCGCGATTGGCACAAGACTAAGACCGTGCAACCCCTTCAATTCCGCACGCGCGGTTGTAGGCTCGGCCGTCGTTGCAGACGTAACACGGAAGTCCGGCCCCTCGGGCAACGGAGAAGCACGCGGGATGAAGGTCGTCGAACTCTATCGCTATCCGGTCAAGAGCCTGCGCGGCCATGCCGTGCCGAGCGCCGAGATCGAGACAATGGGCATGGAAGGCGACCGCCGCTGGATGGTCGTCGACAAGGATGGGCAGTTCCTCACCATTCGCCAGATACCTGATATGACGACGATCGACGTCGAGCATCGCGGAACGGGCATCCTGTTGAAACATGACAGGCATGGCTCGCACTTCGTCGAGGCACCGGCTCCCGGCACCGCGCTCCGGCAAGTCAAGATCTGGAAGGATATGGTTGCCGCGCGGCCGGGCGATCCGGCCGCCGGTGCATATCTCTCGGCTATTCTTGGCCGGCCCGTCGATCTCGTCTATTTCGACGATCCGCGAAACCGGCCGGTCGATGCGGAATTCGGCCAGCCTGGCGATTACGTCGGCTTTGCCGACGGTTTTCCGTTGCTGATCGCCACGACGGGCTCGCTGAACCATCTGAACAGCCATCTTGCCAGGCCCATCGAGATGGCGCGGTTCCGGCCAAACATCGTCGTCGACGCAGAAGGCGCATGGCCTGAAGACAGCTGGAAGACGATCCGCATCGGCACGGTGGAGTTGCGGATCGCAAAGCCCTGCTCGCGCTGCGTCATCACCACCCGAGATCCGTTGAGCGGCGAGCAGCCGGACCCGCGCGAGCCGTTGCAGACGCTTGGCAAAATCCACCGCTCCGCCAAGGGCGGCATCATCTTCGGCCAGAATGCCATTCCCAACAACGCCGGCACGATCGCCATCGGCGACGCAGTCGAGGTCGTGGAAGCAGGCGTCTCGAACCTGACGTAGTCGCAGGTCTTCTAATGCCGTGGAGGCGTCGGCGGTCGCCATGATTGAATGGCCAACCTCCGCTGTAGATCAGGCGAGGTCGGCAAAGGCCGCCATCGGGAAGCCAAGCCAAATGAGCCGCTCTGCGCGGCGGAACTTCAGGCGCGGCCGTAGAGTGGCGCCAGCGTGCCGTTCATCGCCAGATTGGCCGGTGATGCCAGATAGGCGATTGCCTCGGCGGCGGCTTCGAGGCTGACCCATTTGCCGAAATCGGCGTCCGGCATGTCGGCGCGGTTGGCCGGCGTATCGAGCGTCGAGGGCGCCACCGCGTTGACCAGTATGCCTTTGTGCTTCAGCTCTTCCGCCATCGCCACGGTCATCGCCGCCACCGCCGCTTTGCTCGCGGTATAGGCGACCATGCCCGCGCCTCTGCGCGGGTCGAGCCCGGCGCGTGCCGTGACATTGACGATGCGGCCCGCTGTGTTCGAGCCCAGCATGGAGCGCACTGCCGCGCGGCAGCACAGAAAGGCGGTGCGGGCGTTGGTGTCCATCATTTCGGCAAAGGATGCGGATTCGATTTTCTCGACGGGGGCCATGGCAAAGCCGCCGGCCAGATGGATGGAGGCCCACAATTCGGGGACGCTGTCATAGAAGGCATCGACCTTGGCAGGATCGGCGAGATCGACATTATGCGCCAGCCGGACGCGATCATGGGCCGCGAAGGGGAAATGCGAGGGGGCCGACGCGTGGGCATTCGGCACATGGCAGATCGCGCCGTCCGCCAGCAATTTGCCGACGACCGCGGCACCCAGCGCCCCGGTGCCACCGGTCACCACGATATGCTTGCCCTGAACTGTTTCCGTCATCCTGGACGCTCCTGTCGTTTCTTATGATTATGTCGCTTGTCGTGCCGCGCCGACGCAGAGCGTCGCGCCTTTTGCACGATCACTCAACCGACATCTCGACATGGCAGTTGTTGCGTCTTTGCATCGCTCGAAGTCGCCGACCGCCCCCTTCTGACCCGCGCATTGACGTAAAGCGCGCGGTCAAGCGTCAGTCGATGGTGATTTCGATGACGTGCGGCAGTCTGGTTGCGCGTGCGCGTTTGAGCGCATCGGCGAGACCGGCAGTACCGGCAAGCCGTTCGGCTGATATGCCGTAGGCCTCGGCCAGCTTGCAGAAATCCGGCGGCGCCGGCGACACGCCGACCGGCTCGATGCCGACATCGAGCATCGACGTTTCGATCTCGCGATAGCCTCTGTTGTTCCAGACGACGAAGATGACCGGTGCGGGTGCATCGAGCGCCGCGCCCAGCTCCGGCAAGGTGAACTGGAAGCCGCCGTCGCCGGTCAGGCAAACCACCGGCACGCCGGGCATGGCAAGGGCTGCGCCGATCGCCGCCGGTGGTCCGTAGCCGAGCGCGCCGAAACCGGTGGCGGCATTGAACCAGCCGCCTGGCCGGTCATGGTCGTAGTAAAGGTTGGCGGCGTAGATCGGCTGGGTGGAATCGCCGACGATGATGGCGCCCGGCAGCGCGTCGCGAATGGTTTCCACCGCACGCACCTGCGCGGCATAGGCCGGGCTGAGCTCGGCAAAGGCCGCCTTTCTCGACGCGGCTGCGCGGCTCTCGCCGTCCTTCGCCGCGGCATGATCAGGGTGGAGCGCGCCAAGCAGTGCGCCAAGCGCCTCCGCGCAATCGGCCTGGATGCCGACGCTCACCGGGCGGCGGGCGAGCTGGTCGGCGCCGATATCGATGCGGATCAGATTGGCGGGCAGCACGAAGCCGCCGTCGCTGTAACCGTCATAGTCGGTCGGGCCGAATTCGGTGCCGGCGGCGATGACCAGATCGGCGTCTGCCATCAGCGCACGCACCGCCTTCAGGCTGGGGCTGGCCGGCACGCAAAGCGGATGCGCGTGCAGCAGACCGCGCGCATTGGCGGTCTGGACGACAGGCGCGCCGAGCCNTTGGCGGTGTGGACGACGGGCGCGCGGAGCCGCTCGGCCAGGCGCTGCAGTGGCTGTTCGGCGCGCTTGGCACCGCCACCGGCAAGGATCAGCGGCCGGCGCGCGGCTGCGATCAGTCTGGCGGCCTCGGCAATGGCCGCGCCATCCGGCGCGGGCGCCGCCGCATTGGTGAGCGAAGCAGCGATGCCGTCCGCCGGTTTGACCATGACGTCGGTCGGGATTTCGATATGGACGGGGCCCGGCCGCGACGACGAAAACAGCGCGAAGGCCCGCGCCAGAGCGCCCGGCAATTCGCTGGCCTCGGTGACACGCTGCGAAAACAGCGCCACCTTCTCCATCATGCCGCGCTGGTCCGGCAGTTCGTGCAGGAAGCCCAGTCCCTTTCCCAACGTCGGCATCGCGTTGACGCCCGAAATCACCAGCATCGGCACCGAATCGGCGCGCGCCTGGCCCATTGCGGTGATGGTGTTGGTCAGCCCCGGTCCGGTGATGACAAAGGCAACGCCCGGCCGGCCGCTGGCACGGGCATAGCCGTCGGCCATGAAGCCGGCGCCCTGTTCGTGACGCGGCGTGACATGGCGTATCTTTGAACGCGCCAGCCCGCGATAAAGCTCGACAGTGTGGACGCCAGGAATGCCGAAAACGGTGTCGACGCCATGCGCTTCGAGCAGCGTGATGAGGGCTTCGCCGATGGTGGTCATGGGTTCTCTCCCGTTAGTGCCGACCACTGTTCAACGGAAACAATGATCGGCTCTACCTCTTTGTTTTTAACGCAATTCCGGACGGAAAACCGCTTCTCACTTTTCCTGGAATTGCGTTTGCGGCGCGAGGCCGAGCTCGGCCTCTATGGCTTTGACGCCGATCCCCGCCAATTCGCCAGGCGAGAACATCTCTGCGGCCAGACAGCCTTCGATCCAGAGCCCGTCGATGATCGCGTTGATCGCGATGGCATGGCGGCGCAGCTCATTTGCGTTTGGCCTGCGCTGCTCGGCGCCGAGCACTTCGGCAACGACTGCTTCCACCTCGTTGCGAAAGCCGAGATAGCCTTCGCGGTGGGCGCGAGCCAGGCTCGGATCCGCGCCGGCGCGGCCGATGAAGGTTGCCCAGAGCGAAAACACGCGTGCATCGATGATCGGCGCGTTGAGGTTGGCGGCAACGAAGGCCGCAAGGCGCTGGCGCGGCGAGGCGTCTTCCATGAGCAATGCCGCCTTCGCCTGCTCGGTCATGCGGCCCATCAGCGCCGCGTACGCTTCCTGCAGCAAGTCTTCCTTGCCGGGGAAATAGTGCCGGATCAGCCCGGCGGTGACACCGGCGCGCAGTGCGATGGTGCGCAGGCTGGCGCCCTCCAGCCCATGTTCGGCCACGCTGTCCAGGGTCGCGTCGATCAAATCCTGCCGCCGCCGCTCCTCGCCCTCGCGGCGGAACTTGCGGCGCTCATTCATTGCCGCAGGATGGGCCGCGTCAGGCATGTCGGCCCACCTTCGCAGGCGATGCAGAGGGCATCCGCCTCGAAGATTTGAACCGTGCAGCCGGCGGCTTCCATCGCGGCCTTGGTCTTGGGAAAGCCGGCGACGGCAATGACCTTATGCGGGCTGGTCGGCAGCACGTTCAGGCTGAGGCCGTTGGACGCGGCAAACTCTTCGGCGTCGCCTTCCACCAGCCGGATGCCGCGCGCCTTCAGCAACTGATAGAACGGCGCCGGCAAAAGCGGTGAATAGACCAGGGCCAGGTCGTCGGCCAGCGGGCTGATCACCGACATCAGATGCAGGCACGCCTCCTCGCCCTGCCACAGCGGCAGATCGAAGCCGTAGACGGAAATGCCGAGCGGCGTCAGCAGGTTGGAAACCTGCTGTATGCCTTCCTGGTTGGAGCGCACCCCGCGCCCGATTACCAGCGTGTTTTTATCCAGCCATACGCAATCGCCGCCTTCGACCTGGCCGGGAGCCTCGACGCGGCCGAGGATAGGAATACCCAAGCGTGTGTAGGTTTCCTCATGCAGCGATGGCTCCCTGGCGCGCAGTGGCTTGCCCATGGACAGGATCAGCGCGCCGCGATCGGTCATCAGTGACGGATCGTGGGTGAATACGGAATCCGACAGCCCGTCGGCATTGTCATCGATCCATTCGATTTCGGCGCCGGACGCCGTCACCAGCTCAGCGAGAGCCGCGTGCTGCGCCGCCGCTTTCGCCGGGTCGAAACCCGGGCCATAGTGCCAGGTAGCCCGGTCGGCACCGCGCATGGCATTGGCCGCCGACCGCATCAGCACGCGCCGCAACGGCGCCGCCATGGACTGTGATCCGAAAGCGCTCATCAGTGCCCTTTTCAATGCCGTGTTCAGGGTGAAAAAAATGGAAGAAATTTCATCGGAGGCTATTTATACACTTGCACAATAAGGCCGCAAGTGCCGTAATGAGCGGGATTGACGGGCTCGCGCTGTTGGGTCCATGCTGAAGTCTGGAGTGGGCATTACAGCGTATGTTGATTAGCCGGATAGACGTTCGACGATCTGCCGTGGACCCTGTGGCAGAGGTTCCCCGGTGAGCGCGGCGGGAACCGCCGCAGTCCAATCCGGCAAGGCGCAGGACGGCGCCGCCGAAGCCATCCATGTCGAGAACCTGCACAAGAAATTCGGCCATCTGCATGTGCTGAAAGGCGTTTCGCTGTCGGCGCGCGACGGCGAGGTGATCGCCATTATCGGCGGCTCGGGTTCCGGCAAGTCGACGCTGCTGCGCTGCATCAACTGCCTGGAAAACCCGACCAGCGGCATCATCCGCGTCAATGGCGAGGAGATCAAACTCAAGGCCGACAGCCACGGCCACACCGTGCCCGCCGACCGCCGGCAGATCGAACGCATCCGCGCCAAGCTCGGCATGGTGTTCCAGAACTTCAACCTGTGGAGCCACATGACGCTGATCGAGAACGTCATCGAGGTTCCGGTGCATGTTCTGGGCGTCAGGCGCGACGTGGCGATCAGGGAAGCCGAAAAGCTTTTGGCGCGCGTCGGCCTGGCCGAAAAGCGCGACGTCTATCCGGCCTATCTCTCGGGAGGCCAGCAGCAGCGCGCGGCGATCGCCCGCGCCCTGGCCATCAACCCGCGCGTCATGCTGTTCGACGAGCCGACCTCGGCGCTCGACCCGGAGCTGGTCGGCGAGGTGCTGAAGGTGATCGGCGACCTGGCGCGCGAGGGCCGCACCATGGTGCTGGTCACGCATGAAATGAAATTCGCCCGCGAGGTCGCGACCCATGTCGTCTACCTCTGCAACGGGCTGGTCGAGGAAGAGGGGCCGCCGGAGCAGATATTCGGCGCACCGAAATCCGAAAGGCTGAAGCAGTTCATCCGCAACATCGGCTAGGACAAGCCGGGACGGAAGAAAACCGGGAACCAACAACAAACTGGGAGTCGTGACATGAAGACTGTTCTGAAAACATTCGCCGCAGCGCTGCTGCTCGGCGTCGCCGCCATGGGCGTGGCCAAGGCCGATCCGGTCAAGATCGGCGTCGCCGCCGAGCCCTATCCGCCCTTCACCTCGCCGGACGCTTCCGGCAAATGGGTTGGCTGGGAAATCGAGTTCATCGACGCCGTCTGCGCCGAGGAGAAGCTCGACTGCGTCATCACGCCTGTCGCCTGGGACGGCATCATCCCGGCGCTGACGACCAAGAAGATCGACGTCATCGCCAGTTCGATGTCGATCACTGCCGAACGCGAGAAGACCATCGACTTCTCGGATAAGTACTACAACACGCCGACCGCCATCATCGGGCCGAAGGACCAGAAATTCGGCGCCACGCCGGACGATCTCAAGGGCAAAGTGCTCGGCGTGCAGGTGTCGACCACCCATTCGGCCTATGCCAAGAAGCATTTCGGGCCCACGGCCGCCGAGATCAAGGAATACCAGACGCAGGACGAAGCCAACAACGATCTGGCCGCAGGCCGCCTCGACGCCGTCCAGGCGGATTCGATCGCGCTCGACGCATTTCTGAAGTCGGACCAGGGCAAGGCCTGCTGCGATCTGAAGGGCATGGTGGCTCCGGACGATGAAGTGCTCGGACCGGGCGTGGGCGCCGGCGTGCGCAAGGAAGACACCGACCTTAAGGCCAAGATCAACGCCGGCATCAAGGCGATCCGCTCGAACGGCAAATATGACGAGATATCGAAGAAATACTTCGATTTCGACATTTACGGTGGTGGCGGCGCGCAGTCGAACTGACGATCCTCGCATGAGCTGAGGGGCATGGCGCCAACGCCATGCCCCTCCTGCCCGACCTTTCCCAGACATGCTTGCCGCCGGCGCTGCCGTCGGCGGTGGTTGGACCCAGCAATCCGGGGGCGACGCTGATCGACGCACTTCTTTCGGCCTCGGCGGCCGGCATCATAGAACTTCTCTCGCCCAATCCGCCGGGCTGGGGCGGCACGCTGTTGCTTGGGCTGCTCCATTCGATCGAGATCGCGCTCGGCGCCACGGTCCTCGGTCTTCTGATCGGCACCGGTGGCGCCTTTGGCAAGCTCTATGGCGGTCCTGTCGTGCGCGACCTGCTGGCGGTTTACACCACCATCGTGCGCGCCGTGCCCGAACTGGTGCTGATCCTGCTGCTCTATTATGCCGGAACAGACCTGATCAACCAGGCGCTGACCGCTATGGGCTACCAGCGCGTCGACATCAGCGGCCTTGCCGCGGGCATCGCCGTGCTCGGCTTTGTCCAGGGCGCCTATTCGACCGAAGTGATCCGCGGCGCCATCCTGGCCATACCGCAGGGCCAGATCGAAGCCGCCCGCGCCTATGGCATGTCACCCGGGCTCATGCTGCGGCGCATCACCTTGCCGGCAATGCTGCCCTTCGCCATACCCGGGCTCGCCAATCTGTGGCTGATCGCCACCAAGGATACGGCCCTTCTGGCGGTCGTCGGCTTTTACGAACTGGCGCTGGCGACGCGGCAGGCGGCGGGCGTCACCAAAGCCTATTTCACCTTCTTTTTCGCCGCGGGCGTGCTCTATCTCATCTTGTCGCTGGTCTCCAACCTGCTCATCGGCCGCCTCGAGGCCTGGTCGCGGCGCGGTATGCCGTCGCTCAAGGATGCGCGCTGATGGCCGGAGAAGCGACCATCATCAACGCTGCCGCGCGCACGTCGCTGTGGCTGCAGCCGCATCGCATCGTGCTGATCCTGGTCGCGATCGCGCTGGTTTTCGGCGCAGCCTTCTTCATGCGCTGGGATTGGCTGCCGCAATATTACGAAATGGGGCTTCTCGGCATCTGGCGGTCGCTGTGGATCCTGGCCGTCACCTGCTTTCTCGGCTTCCTGCTCGCCGTGCCGCTCGGGCTGGCGCAGGCCGCCGGCCCGTTCTGGCTTTCCGCTCCAGCCAGGACATTCTGCACCGTCATCAGGGGCACGCCGCTGCTGATCCAGCTGTGGCTGCTCTATTACGGGCTGGGCTCGCTGTTTCCGCAATATCCGTGGATTCGCGAATCCTGGATGTGGCCGTATCTCAGGCAAGCCTGGCCCTATGGCGTGCTGGCGTTGACCTTGTCATTCGCCGGCTATGAGGGCGAAGTGATGCGCGGCGCCTTTGCCGGCGTGCCCAAGGGGCAGCTCGAGGCAGCCCGCGCCTTCGGCATGAGCCGCTGGAAGATTTTCCGCCGCATCTGGCTGCCGCAGGCCATCTACCGGGCGCTGCCGACGCTGACCGGCGAAACCGTGCTGCAGCTGAAGTCGACGCCGCTGGTGGCGACGATCAGCGTCATCGACATCTTCGCAGTCTCGTCCAAGGTCCGGCAGGACACCTACCTCACCTACGAACCCTTGCTGCTTTTGGCGCTGATCTACATGATCATCACCGGCATACTGGTGTTTGCATTCAGCAAGATCGAGGCGCGCATACCGAACAAGGTGGGCTAGGGAACAGTGAGCAGGCAGTAGTGAGTAGTCAGCATATGACCGGGAAACCGCTTGCTTTCGCTACTCCCTACTGACTACTCCCTACTCACTCTCACCACCAATCGGGTCCGCACCATGCAACTCTCTCTCGACCAGGCAACAGGGCTGTGCCGGATGGCGGCGCTCGGCGCCGGCGCCAATGAGGAGGCGGCGAGGTCGCTCACCGCCTCGATCATTGCCGCCGAGGCGGAAGGGCTTTCGACCGTCGGGCTGACCCATTTCATCGATTACCTCGAAGCGCTGGAAGCCGGCCGCATCGACGGCAATGCCGATCCCGTGATCACCAGGCCGGCGCTCGCCGTCTATCTCTCCGATGCGCGTGGCGGCCTCGCCCATACCGGCTTCGACCGCACCATCGACGACCTCGCCAAGGCGGCAAGGCTGTTCGGCGTCGCCATCTTCTCGCAGAAGAACGCTTATACCTGCGGCGCACTAGGCTATTTCACCGGGCGTCTGGCGCAATTGGGATTGGTCTCCTTCGCCGCCACCAACGGGCCGGCGGTGCTGGCAGGCTCGGGCTCGGTCAAGCCGGTCTATTGCACCAACCCGATGTCGTTTGCGGCACCCGCCGCTGATGGCGCGCCGCTGGTCATCGACCAGTCGTCGAGCGCCACCGCCTTCGTCAACATCCGCAAGGCGGCCGAGGACGGCAAGAAGATCCCCGAAGGCTGGGCGCTGGACGCCAGCGGCAACCCGACCACCGATCCGGCCGCGGCCATGAAGGGCGCCATGCTGGCCTTCGGCGGCCAGCGCGGCGCCAACATCGCGCTGATGGTCGAAGTGCTGGCGGCTGGCCTGTCGGGCGCCAACTGGTCGCTCGACGCGCCCTGGTTCTCCGGCGGACCGGACAGCCCGGGAACCGGCCTGTTCGTGCTCGCCGTCGAGCCCAAGCTGCTCGACCCGGATTTTGAGCAGCGCATGAAGGACCAGCTCGACCGGCTGCGCCGGCGCTTTGGCGTGCACGTGCCGGGCCGGGCGCGGGCCGAAGCGGCGGAGAAGGCGCAGGCGCGCGGCATCAACGCCCCCAAAGCCGTGGTGCAGCGCATTTCCGAATTCGCCGAGCGCTATTCGGGCTGAAGAATCCTTCTTTATCAAACAATTTAAACTGACCTTCCGGTTGGCGACGGGCAGGCGCGCATTTGCGCCGCCTGCTGAACCTTCTTGCGTCTTGCGGCGACCCATCCTTGTCCAGGGCAAGGTGAGCTTGCCCGAACCAGACCGGAGGAAACACCCAACCAAATCGAAAGCCTGCTTCACGCGAAGGGTGTGCCCTTTGCGCTCCGGAAACATCAACCGCAATCAAAGGAAATCATCATGACCAACACCAAGACCACCCTGCTGATAGCAGTCCTTCTGCTCGGTTCTTTCATGGGCGCCACCCAGGCGGCCTCCCTGAAGGCCGCGCCGGTCAAGCCATCTTCGGCCGGCGTCATCACGGCTCCGAGCGGCGGTGCAACCGAGGACCATTACTGCAAGAACGGCCACGCCAAATTTGCCAATTGCAGCGCCGACTTCATCGCGGCCTGCAAGCAGGTCGGCGGCACCATGTCGGATGTCCAGGGCTGGGGTGGGCGTACTTGCTTCACGCCCTCCTGATACCGTCTCAGGTCAGGCCGCTCCGTCGGCCCCTGGCTTCGTCCTGATGCTGCCCGGAAAACCCCGCTTCGGCGGGGTTTTCTGCGTTTCATCCCTCCGTGAGCAATAAACATGACGGTGAAAGTTAACTTTTGTTAACTTGACTTGATGGGACCATCGGGCGTTTGCGAGAGGTCATCACAACAACAGGAGCTACGATGTCCGCAACCACCGACGCCTCCCGCGGCAGACTGATCATTCCGGTGTTTGGCCGCCTGTACTCGTCGCTGCATGACGGCGCCGAAACCCTTCTGCGCGTCGTCGCCGGCGGGTTTCTCACCATTCACGGCTCGCAGAAGATCACCAACCCTTTCGGCGCCGCCGAGATGGTCGAAGGCCTCGGCTTCTATCCCGGCGCGTTCTGGTCGTTGCTTTTGTCCTGCACCGAATTCTTCGGCGGCATTCTGATCGCCATCGGCCTGTTGACTCGGCCCGCCGCCTTTGCCGGCATGATCGTGCTGCTGGTCACCGTCTGGTTCCACTGGATCACTGTCGGCCAGGGCTTTTCCGGCGCTGAAAAGTCGCTTCTATGGGCGGCGATCCTGCTGTTCTTCGTTATCCGCGGCGGCAACCGCCAGTCGGTCGACGCGCGCCTCGGCAAGGCGTTCTGAAGGGTCTATAAGAGGGTGGCAGCGACGACGCGTCACCCTTTGCCTTTGGCCCAAAACGGACTATGAAACGGCTTCAGCCAAGCTTTCGAGCGCCGGAGCCAGCCATGACCGAAATCCTGCAGATCCCCAAGCTCGTGGTCGTCTTCGGCGGCTCCGGCTTCGTCGGCCGCCACATCGTGCGGGCGCTGGCCAAGCGCGGCTACCGCATCAGGGTGGCGGTGCGCCGGCCCGATCTGGCGGGACATCTGCAGCCGCTCGGCAATGTCGGCCAGATCCAGCCGGTGCAGGCCAATGTGCGCGTGCGCTGGTCGGTCGACCGCGCCGTGCAGGGCGCCGACCATGTCATCAATCTGGTCGCCATCCCGCATGAAAGCGGCCGGCAGAAATTCAACACCGTGCACGAATTCGGCGCCCGCGCCGTCGCCGAAGCCGCACGCTCGGTCGGCGCAGGGCTCACCCACATCTCGGCGCTGGGCGCCGACCTCAACGCCGAATCCGACTATGCCCGCACCAAGGCGCTCGGCGAAAAGGCCGTCCTGGAGACGATCCCGGACGCCGTCATCTTCCGTCCGGCGATCAATTTCGGACCGGAGGACAGTTTCTTCAATCGCTTCGCCGACATGGCGCGCTATTCGCCGGTGCTGCCGCTGATCGGCGGCGGCCAGACCAAGTTCCAGCCGGTCTATGTCGGCGATGTCGCCGAAGCCGTGGCGCGTTCGGTCGAGGGCAAGGTCAAGGGTGGCCAGATCTATGAACTCGGCGGGCCGCAAGTGCTCACCTTCAAGCAGTGCATGGAAGAGCTGCTGACCGTCATCGAGCGCAAGCGGCTCCTGGTACCGGTGCCGTGGTGGATGGCCAATCTGCAGGCCTCGATCCTCGGCCTGCTGCCCAACCCGTTGCTGACCAAGGACCAGGTGCTGCTGCTGCGCCAGCCCAACATCGTGTCGGAGGAGGCCAACAAGGCCAACCGGAACCTTGCCGGCCTCGACATCCAGCCGCAGTCTATCGGCACCATCCTGCCCAGCTATCTCTGGCGCTTCCGCGCCGCAGGCCAGTTCCAGCGCAAGCCCGCCGGTATCGCGTAACAAGGCGTTGCGCCGTTAAACGCGCCGCGTGACCTGCATCGGCAGGCCGCCCTGCGGCTGTGTCGTCAGTTTCTGCACCGGCCACGGCTTGGTCTCGGCGGTCACATCGAAGCGGAAGCGCGACAGCATGATGGCCAGCGCAATGATCGCCTCCTGCATGGCGAAGCTGGCGCCGATGCAGATGCGCGGACCGGCGCCGAACGGCAGATACTGGAAGCGGTCGATCTTCTCGCGGTTTCCCGGATGGAAGCGTTCGGGCATGAAGGCGTCGGGCATGTCCCACAGTTTTCTGTGGCGGTGGACGACCCAAGGCATCACCAGTACGGCCGCGCGCTTGGGGAGCACCAGATCGTTCCAGGTCTCCGTCTCGATCGGCTCGCGGTTGATCGACGGCGCCGGCGGATAAAGCCGCAGCGCCTCCTGGAAGGCGGCGCGGGTGAACGGCATTGCCTCGAGCCATTTCGTTGGGTCGGGTTCGCGCGCCAGCACGGCCTCGATCTCGCGCTCGACCTTTTCGCGCTCCCACGGCGCTTCGGCGAGGCAGTAGATCGTCCAGCCCAGTGCCCGCGCGGTGGTCTCGTGGCCGGCGCCGATGAAGGTGATGATGTTGTCCTCGACTTCCGCCCGCGTCAGCCCGTCGGGGCCTTCGGCGCGCAGCAGAAGCGTCAGGAAATCCTGCGGCGCGGTGTCGGGGTCGCGCTTCAGCCGCTCCTCGCGCATCTTGACCGTATCGGTGACGATCTTGCGGAAATAGGCCATGGTCTTGCGGCCGCGGATGCGGGTCAGCCGCGGCAGCCATTCGGGCGCGCGCAACAGGTCGAGCGGATCGACGCGGCCCATGGTCTCGAACAGGCGGTCGATCTCCTGCGCGAAACTGCCGGGCTCGCCCGCAATCTCGCCCGAAAACAGCGTCTCGGCCAGGATATCGTAGGTGAGCAGCGTCATGTCATGGGCGACATCGGTCATGCCGCCTTCGTCATAGCGGGCGACGAACTGCATCGTGCGGCGCAGCATCGGCTCGGCGAAGCCGAAGATATGCCGCGGCGTGAACACCGGCGCCATCGCCTTGCGCGAGCGCTTCCACACCTCGCCTTCGGCGGTCAACAGCCCGTCGCGCAAGATCGGTCGCAGGATCATCTGGCGCACCGTCGCCATCTTGTAGTTCTTGGCGTTGTCGATCAGCACGTGGCGGATAAGGCCGGGATCGTTGGCGACGATCAGATGCCCGCCGACGCCATTCGCCGAAATCCAGGGCTCGTTGTAGGTGTGCTCGCCCCACAGTTCGAGCGGATTGCGGTAGACGATCCGCATCATCTCCAGCGTCGAAGGCGGCGTCGTGCGCGGCCTGGGCGCCGGCGGCACGAAGGGGACGGGCTGCGTGTCCATGAGGTGCTCCGCTGATAGCTCAGATGTAGTGGCTGGCAATCCGGGCGTCCATGTGACCGAACGGCAAACTGAAACGCTGCAGCGCCCGGTGTGCCCGACAGACGGTGTGTTCATCGGATCGTGACCGCCGGTGAAACGGTTGCGGCTTGTCCGGTTGGACACTCTGCCATAGGTGACAGTTACCAACAGCTACTGCCAATCGCCCAGGAGAGTCCGCTTGAAGCACAAGCTGAACATCATAATCGGCAGCACGCGGCCGGGCCGCGCCGGGCCGGTCTTCGCCCACTGGCTGGAGGATTTTGCCCGCGAGCACGGCAAATTCGAACCGGTGCTGACCGACATTGCCACGTTCCATCTGCCGGTTCTGGACGAGCCGCATCACCCCAGGCTCGGCAATTACCAGAACGACCACACCAAAGCCTGGTCGAAGGTCATTGATGCCGCCGACGCCTTCGTGTTCGTGGCGCCGGAGTACAATTATTTCGTGGCGCCTGCGATCGTCAACGCCATCGACTACCTTGCGCGCGAATGGAAATACAAGCCAGCCGCCATCTTCAGCTATGGCGGCATTTCCGGAGGCCTGCGCGCCGCGCAGGCGCTGAAGCCGCTGCTGACCGCGGTGGGCGTCATGCCCATCTCGGAAGGCGTCGCGCTGCCGATGTATCAGAAACTGCTGGAGAGCGACGGCTCCTTCCAGGCTAGTGAGCAGGTAGAGGGTGGGACCAAGACCATGCTGGACGAGCTCTCGCGCTGGAGCGGGGCGCTGAAGCCGATGCGGGCTACGTAACGCAGCCGGCCCCGGCTTGCTCATGCCATAAAGAGGTGGAATGGTCGGCAGGTGACTGAGCCGGGGGCGGTTCGATTTGCGCCTGTTGTTTGCCTTGCTGTTGATGCTTGCGACCACCGCCACAGCGGTGGCGGAGCGGCGCGTGGCGTTGGTCATTGCCGAGGACGACTACCGGCTGGTGCGGCCGCTGGCCAATCCTGTCAATGACGGCGAGGTGATGGAAGTGGCGCTGAAGAAGCTCGGCTTCGAGGTCGTGGTCGAGACCAATCGTGATCTCAGGCGCATGCGCCGGGCTCTCGACGATTTTCGCGAGGACGCCATGGGCGCCGACGTGGCGCTGGTGTATTTCTCCGGCCATGGCGTCGAAATCTCCGGCGACAACCGTCTTCTGCCGGTCGATGCCGATGCCTCCTCGCTCGACCAGCTGGAGAAGACCAGCCTGCCGTTGGAGGAAGTGCGCGATGCGGTTGCCGCCACGGCGAAGGTCGGGCTGATCGTGCTCGACGCCTGCCGCAGCGATCCGTTCACAGGCGGCAACGGCGACGGGCGTGGCGCCACATCGCTGATCAAGGACCTGGTGGACAAGATCAAGCCGGGCCTCGGACGCGTCGGCAAGGCGGAAAACATCCTGTTCGCCTTTTCGGCGGCGCCCGGCGAGACGGCTGCCGACGGTACCGGTGCGAATTCGCCCTTTACAGCGGCGCTGATCAAATACCTCGGCACCGACGGGCTCGAAATCCGCTCGGTGCTGACGCTGGTGCAGCAGGAGGTCTACGACCTTTCGCGCGGAAAACAGCTGCCCTACGTCGAGAGCGGGCTGCCGAAGCTGTTCTTCGCCTCGGCGGCCAAGGAACAACTGCCGGAGCGCGAGCGGCTGTTGCTTGCCATGGCCGATGTGACGCCGGAAATGCGCGGCGCGGTCGAACGGGTCGCCAGCGATGCCGACATGCCGCTGGCGCCGCTCTATGGCGCGCTGATCAGTTCCGACACCAGCCATCTCTCCGGCGAAAGCCTGGACGCCAAGCTGCGCGAGGCGGCCGACGCCTTCGTCAAGGTGCGCGGCGAGATGAAGACGCTGGCCGCCGACGACCCGCAGGTGACCGAACTGCGCCGCCAGGCCGAGGAACAGTTGGCGCTCGGCGCTTTCGATGGTGCACGCGTGATCCTCGCCAAGGCCGCCGACGTCGACAATGTCTCGCGCCAGGCGTTGAAGGCCAATTTCGTCAGCCGCACCCTGTCCGAAGCCGCGACGCGATTTCTCTCGGGCGGCGCGGCGCGTGCCACCCTGGACTATGCAACCGCCATCAAGGACTATGAAACGGTGCTGGCGCTCTATGGCGAAGCCGGGCAGACCTCGCTCAGCCTGGAACAGGCCGACCGCCAAAGCCGCACGCTGGAAGAGCTCGGCATCCTCTACACAACGGTCGGCAACACCGACGCCGCCGGCCGCGCCTTTGCGGCGCTGGTCGCCAATCTTGAGCAGCGAGCGCGCCAGGAAACCGATCCGAGCGTCAAGCGCGACCTCGCCATCGGCCATATCAAGTTCGCCAACATCAAGATGGCGCAAGGCGATCTGCCGGCCTCCCTGCAAAACTATGAGGCGGCCAGGGACATGTTGCAGGGCCTGACCACAGACGTGCCGGACAAGAAGGACTGGCTCGGCGATCTCGCCATGGCCAATGACAAGATCGGCAATGTGCTGGCCACGCAAGGCGACCTGGGTGCGGCAGCCCAGGCCTACCAGCAAAGCCTGTCCATCAAGCAGCAATTGGCCGATGCCGAGCCGAACAGCGTCTATCTGCTGCGCGACCTGACCATTACCTACGACGAAATCGGCGGTCTTGCCCGTACCGCCGGCCAGCTGGATGGCGCCCAGACTGCATTCGAAGAGAGCCTGAGAATTCGGCTGGCGCTGGCGCAGAACAACCCCGACGACCCCAGGCATCAGCGCGCCGTCTCCGTCAGCTACACCAGGATCGGCGACGTCCTGCGCGAGCGTGGCGACGCTGCGGGCGCGCTCGACGCCTACAACAAGAGCCAAATAATCGCCGAAGCGCTGGTGCGCCGCGACTCAAACGACACCGATTTGAAGCGCGACCTGTCGGTCGGTTACGCCAAGATCGGCAATGCTTACGGCGACCAGAAGGACTGGCCATTCGCGTTGGAGGCCTACCAGCAGGCGCTGGCCACGGCGCGAGACCTTGCCGCCAGCGACCCAGGCAACACCGATTGGCAGCGCGACCTGTCGGTCTGTCTGGAAAAAATTGCCGGCGTGTTTGATGCCCAGGGCGATATCGCCGGTGCTTTGCAGAACTACCAGGACAGTCTCGTCATTGCCGACCGGTTGGCAAATCTCGACCCGGGCAATTCCGACTGGCAGCGCGACCTGTCGATCACGTTCGAGGAAATAGGCCTGCTGGAGACCAAGCAGCGCCACTATGAGGGCTCGAAGAAGGCCTTCGAAGCCAGCCTGGCCATCCGCCAGCGGTTGGCCCTGTCCGATCCGGACAATGCGATCTGGCAATTCGATCTGGTACAGGCCTATATCAACTATGCCTATGTGGCGAAGAATCCGAAGGCTGTGTTGTCGCAGGCGCTAGACCTGACGCTGGAGCTTGACCGCACAGGCAAACTGGCGCCGAGGGACAAACCCACGATCAAATATCTGCGCCGTCTTCTGGCCAAATTGAAAGCCGCGAAAAAATAGCCGGCTGCCAGCTCGGGATTCAGCCCTGAAATGCCCGCAAACCTTGGAAAAACCGCCTTTTGCGCCTATATCTAGGACATCAAAGCGGCGTGATTCGAAGCCATTTTTTCGCGCTGAGCATGCGGCATCAATCAGACAGGTTTTCATGAGCGATCAAAGCGACAACGCCAACGGCGCTGAGGCCGAATACGGCGCCGATTCCATCAAGGTTTTGAAGGGGTTGGACGCTGTCCGCAAGCGGCCGGGCATGTATATCGGCGACACCGACGACGGCTCGGGCCTGCATCACATGGTCTATGAGGTGGTCGACAACGCCATCGACGAGGCGCTGGCCGGCCATGCCGATCTGGTCACGGTGACGCTCAATCCCGACGGTTCGGTCACCGTTATCGACAATGGCCGCGGGATTCCGACCGATATTCACACTGGCGAAGGCATTTCGGCGGCCGAAGTGATCATGACGCAGCTGCATGCCGGCGGCAAATTCGACCAGAATTCCTACAAGGTGTCTGGCGGCCTGCACGGCGTCGGCGTCTCGGTGGTCAACGCGTTGTCGGCCTGGCTGAAGCTGAAAATCCGCCGCAACGGCCAGATTTTCGAGATGAGCTTCACGCATGGCAATGCCGATGCGCCGCTCAAGGCGACCGGCAGCTATGAGCAGAACAAGCAGCCCGGCACCTATGAGGGCCGCAGCGGTTCCGAGATCACCTTCTTTCCGTCGTCCGAAACCTTCACCATGGTCGAGTTCGACTTCGGCACGCTGGAGCACCGGCTGCGCGAGCTCGCCTTCCTGAATTCCGGCGTGCGCATCATTTTGACCGATGCCCGCCATGCCGATCTCGTGCGCCACGAGTTGCACTATGATGGCGGCCTGGAAGAGTTCGTCAAATATCTCGACCGGGTCAAGAAACCGCTGATCGACAAGCCGATCGCCATCAAGGCCGAGCGCGACGGCATCACCGTCGAAGTGGCGATGTGGTGGAACGACAGCTACCACGAGAACGTGCTGGCCTTCACCAACAACATCCCGCAGCGCGATGGCGGCACCCATCTGGCCGGCTTCCGTGGCGCGCTGACGCGCCAGATCACCGGCTATGGCGAATCGTCGGGCCTGACCAAGAAGGAAAAGGTGGCGCTGATCGGCGACGACTGCCGCGAAGGCCTGACGGCGGTGCTGTCGGTCAAGGTTCCCGACCCGAAATTCTCCTCCCAGACCAAGGACAAGCTGGTCTCGTCGGAAGTCCGCCCGGTGGTCGAAGGCCTGGTCAACGAGGCGCTTGGCACCTGGCTGGAAGAACACCCGACCGAGGGCAAGGTGGTCATCGACAAGGTGATCCAGGCGGCCGCGGCGCGCGAAGCCGCGCGCAAGGCCCGAGACATCACCCGCAAAAGCTCGCTCGGCGTCACCTCTCTGCCTGGCAAGCTTGCCGACTGCCAGGAACGCGACCCGGCGAAATCCGAAATCTTCATCGTCGAGGGTGACTCGGCCGGCGGCTCTGCCAAGGGCGGCCGTTCGCGCCAGAACCAGGCAATCCTGCCGTTGCGCGGCAAGATACTCAATGTCGAGCGGGCGCGCTTCGACCGCATGCTCGGCTCCGAGATGATCGGCACGCTGATCACCGCGCTCGGCACCTCGATCGGCAAGGACGAGTTCAACGCCGACAAATTGCGCTACCACAAGATCATCCTGATGACCGACGCCGACGTCGACGGCGCCCATATCAGGACCTTGCTGCTCACCTTCTTCTTCCGCCAGATGCCGGAGCTGATCGAGCGCGGCCATCTCTACATCGCCCAGCCGCCGCTCTACAAAGTGACGCGCGGAAAAAGCTCGCAATACATCAAGGACGAGAGCGCCTTCGAGGAGTTCCTGATCGGCTCCGGGCTGGAGGAGGCGTCGCTGACGCTTGCCTCCGGCGAGGCGCGGGCCGGACAGGATCTGCGCGGCTCGATCGATGATGCACTGGCCGTGCGCCAGCTCATCAACGGGCTGCACACGCGCTACAACAGGGGCGTGGTCGAACAGGCGGCGATCGCCGGCGCGCTCAACGCCGATGTGCTAAACGACCTCGGCCGCGCCAATGCCATGGCCGAACGCGTCGCCCAGCGCCTTGACATCATTGCCGAGGACACCGAGCGCGGCTGGACCGGCCGGCTGTCGACCTCCAATGAAGGCGTCGGCGGCTATGTGTTCGAACGCACGGTGCGCAGCGTCAAGGAATTCGCGCAGCTCGATGCCGGGCTGATAAATTCGGCCGACGCACGCCAGCTCGACCGCTATGCCCCGCGCCTCATGGAAGTCTATGGCGAGCCGCCGGTGCTGCGCCGCAAGGATGTCTCCGAAACCATTTCGGGGCCGCTGGCGCTGCTCAACGCGGTGTTTGCGACCGGCCGCAAGGGCCTGACCATGCAGCGCTACAAGGGCCTCGGCGAGATGAATGCCGAGCAGCTCTGGGAAACCACGCTCGACCCGAATGTGCGTTCGCTGCTGCAGGTCAAGGTCAATGACGCCACCGATGCGGATTCGCTGTTTTCGCGGCTGATGGGCGACGAGGTCGAACCGCGGCGCGAATTCATCCAGGACAACGCGCTGTCAGTTGCCAATCTGGACATTTGAGGGCTGGGGGCCTTGCCGCCGGAGCTCCACTCCGGGTCAGGCCTTTGGCTCCAGCTTCCGACCAAGGTCCACCGCGTCGCGCAGCACTTGCAGATGCGAGCGCGGCGCGGTGCCCGCCGGCAGGGCGATTTCGACGCCGTTTGCCGTCGATGACCAATAAAGCGTGTGGGTGAAGATACGGCCAAGTGAGCTGCGAAGCTCGATCTGGATGTTCTCCACACCGGGGCCGAAGTTTTCCGTCATCGGACCGGAAATCGGATCGCCTGTCGCCCAGCCATTGCCGCGGTCGTAGACGTTCGTCCAGCGCGTTGCCGCAAACACCGCGCCATGATGCACCGCGCGCTGCGCCTTGCCTTGGCTGTGTCCTTCCCGGTAAAGCACGGTGCCGCCGGGGCGCCCGTCATCGGCAATCGGCGGGCAAGCCGAGAACAGGCGCTCGGCAAGGCCACGCCTGAATTCCGCGAGATTGTAGGTCACCAGGAATTCGCTGTGGGAGAGCGGACTGCCAAGCGTGACGAAATCGCTGATCTTCCAGGGCAGCGGGTGGTCGGCGTCCTTGGTCCGAAGCTGCTGGTAGAGCGCCCATTGACCGCGCCGGAATCCGGCGAGGTCTTCAAGGTTCTTTGGCCACGCTGACCCATCAGAGCCGAGCGTTGCCTTGTCGACGGCCTCGACCGCCGCCAGTTTGGCCTTGTCGCGGACCGCTTCCAGCCTTCGCGGCCGGAACTCGGCCCACAGGATCTGCAGCAAATCATAGGCGATGATCGACCCAAGGCTGTGCGAGACCAGCACGATGCGGTCGTAAGCATCGTCCTTCATCAGCGTCTTGAGCAACGTCAGGCCTCTGTCGCGGATCAGCGCACGCTTCTCGATCGTCGCCGCCTCGGCGCGCACATAAGCGGCGACGTCACCGAAATAGGGCAGGGCGAACTGATCCACCGCCCAGATGACAAAAGAAGCGAGGGTGGTGATCATCAGGCCGGTCGTCAAGGTAACGGCCTGTTGCCAGACCGATGTTGCCAGCACGAGTGCTGCGCCCAGAATGACGATAACGATCAGAAGTGTGGCGACGTAAAGCTTGCGGGCGTCGAGCGGAATGTCGGCGGGCTTGCGCCACAACAGGTTCGTCACCCAGGCGGCCAGCCGGCCGCGCGTCGTGCCTTGCGTGATGTCGGCCCAATAAAGCTCGTAGAAATCGGTACGGCGGCCATCGACGTCGTAGGGCGTGGTGATGCGGCGCAGCTCGTGTGACTTGGTCCGGCTGTCGGGCGTGATCCAGCTCTGGTTGATCGTGGCGCCGGAAACGGCCGGATCGGGAATCTGGGCGTAGGGTGGAGCACGGGTGGGATCGCTGCTCCAGACCGCCTGGACGAATCCCCTCAGCGTACCCATCGGCCGCTGCTCGCCCATGCCGTGCACGATCACCACCGCCTGGCCGGGCTGCGCCTTTTTGTAAGCCAGCGATGCGACAGTCTTGGGCATCAGCGTCTCCGTTGACGACATCCGACGGCGGGATCGCTCATGCTACCCCCGGCTCACCGAGCCAACAATACACGGCAGCCCATGTGGAACTCCGTGAACCAATCCACAGTTTCGCAGTTGTGCCTCGGGCCGCGCGGAAAATAGTTCCGTTCCCGGCAAGCAAATCATTTCATTGCCCTTCGGAACGGAAATCGCTCAGGAACATTGTGACGACATCGATCAATTTCTCGCAGGGAGGCTCTTTATGGGACGCGGTATTTTGCTCTGGTTGCTCGGTATTCCGATCCCGATCATCATTCTCATCATGCTGTTCGTACGGTAGGAGGCGTCGATGCAGTCCACCGTATCGGCTGTCGACGTATCCGCCTCAACGGAATCCTCCGCCCCGGCCGTCAGCTGGGGTCCGATCATCGCCGGCGCCTTCGCGGCCTCGACGCTGACCTTCATCCTCATGCTGCTCGGTTCGGGGCTGGGGCTGACCATGGTCTCGCCGTGGTCCGGCGCCAGTGCCTCGCTGACCACCTTCGCGGTGTCCGGCGCCATCTGGCTCATCATCGTGCAATGGCTGTCCTCCGGGGTCGGTGGCTATCTTGCCGGACGCCTGCGCACCAAATGGGTCGGCATCCACACCGACGAGGTCTATTTCCGTGACACCGCGCACGGCCTCCTCGCCTGGGCGCTGGCGACATTGCTGGTCGTCGGCATTCTCGGGTCGGCGCTGTCGGCAGTGCTTGGTTCAGGCGTGCAGGCGGCTTCTACTGTTGCCTCAGGCGCCGCCATGGGTGCTTCGGCCGGCGCGTCCGCCAATGCCGGCAGCGCACCGGCCGACAATGCAACGTCCTATCTCGTGGATACGCTGTTCCGTCCGGCTGATGCCGCCAGGCTCGCGGCGGCCAATCCGGACAGCGATGCGGCTGCGGCCGGGCAGGCTTCGCGCATCCTCATCGCCAGTGCGGCGGCAGGCGAAGTTTCGGCTGACGACAAGACCTATCTGTCGCAGCTGGTCGCCGCCCGCACCGGGCTTTCCGAGGCCGACGCCAAGGCGCGTGTCGACGCCCTGGTGGCCAGGGTCGAGGACGCCAAGGTCAAGGCAAAGCAGGCCGCCGACGCCGCGCGGAAAGGCAGCGCCACCTTCGCCCTGCTTGGCGCCCTGTCGCTGGTTATCGGCGCCTTCATCGCCAGCGCTGCGGCAGCCCTGGGCGGCAGGCAGCGCGACGACGAGGAAGCGGTTTTCCTGACCAGCCGCTGAACCGGTCTTCAACATCAAAAAGCCCGGTCGAACCGGGCTTTTTTGTTTCCGATGATGGACCGACAACCTTCCAGTGGAAGGTTGCGGCGGCTTAGTGATCCATGGCCTTGACGATTTCCTCGGTCATCTTCTTGGCGTCGCCGAGCAGCATCATGGTGCCGTCCTTGTAGAACAGCGTGTTGTCGATGCCGGCGTAGCCCGAGCCGAGCGAGCGCTTGACGAACAGGCAGGTGCGGGCCTTGTCGACGTCGAGGATCGGCATACCGTAGATCGGCGACGACTTGTCGTCGCGGGCGGACGGATTGGTGACGTCATTGGCGCCGATGACATAGGCGACATCGGCCTGCGCGAACTCGGAGTTGATATCTTCCAGTTCGAACACTTCGTCATAGGGAACATTGGCTTCGGCGAGCAGCACGTTCATGTGGCCCGGCATGCGGCCTGCCACGGGGTGGATGGCGTATTTGACGTCGACGCCATTGGCCTTGAGCTTATCGGCCATTTCGCGCAGCGCGTGCTGGGCCTGGGCGACCGCCATGCCGTAGCCCGGCACGATGATGACCTTCTGTGCGTTCATCATCAGATAGGCGGCGTCGTCGGCCGAGCCCTGCTTGACCGTGCGTTCGATGCCGTCATCGGCAACCGCCGCGGTCTCGCCGCCGAAGCCGCCGAGGATGACCGAGATGAACGACCGGTTCATGCCCTTGCACATGATGTAGGACAGGATGGCGCCGGACGAGCCGACCAGCGCGCCGGTGATGATCAACGCCAGATTGCCAAGCGTGAAGCCGAGTGCCGCGGCGGCCCAGCCGGAATAAGAATTCAGCATCGAGACGACGACCGGCATGTCGGCGCCGCCGATCGGGATGATCAAGAGGACGCCGAGCGCCAGCGATGCCGCGACGATCAGCCAGAACACCAGCTTGGCCTCGGTGGTGACCAGAAGCACGATCAGCACGATCAGCGCGATGCCGAGGACCGCGTTGATGATGTGACGGCCGCCGATCATGATCGGCTTGCCCGACATGCGGCCATCGAGCTTGAGGAAGGCGATGACGGAGCCGGTGAAAGTGATGGCGCCGATGGCAACGCCAAGGCTCATCTCGATCAGCGCCTGGGCGTGGATGTCGCCATTCGTGCCGATGCCGAAACTTTCCGGCGCGTAGATGGCGGCTGCCGCGACCATGACGGCGGCAAGGCCGACCAGCGAGTGGAAGGCGGCGACCAGCTGCGGCATCGACGTCATGGCGATGCGGCGCGCTGTAACGGCGCCGACGCCGCCGCCGATGGCCAGACCAAGCACGATCAGGCCGAAGCGCCCGGCGGACGGAGTCGCCAGCGCCAGCGTGGTGGCGATGGCAATGCCCATGCCGATCATGCCGTAGAGATTGCCTTGGCGGCTGGTGGTCGGATGAGATAGGCCGCGAAGCGCCATGATGAACAGGACGCCAGAGACCAGGTAGAGGAAGGACGCGAAGTTGGCGTTCATGGCGCTCTACCGGTCCTTCTTCTTGTACATGGCCAGCATGCGCTGGGTGACCAGGAAGCCGCCAAAGATGTTGACCGAGACCAGCATCAGCGCGACGAAGCCGAAGCCGGTGGCAATGCCGGAGGCCGAGATGCCGACGGCCAGCAGCGCGCCGACGACGATGACCGAGGAGATGGCGTTGGTGACCGCCATCAGCGGCGTGTGCAGCGCCGGCGTCACCGACCAGACGACGTAGTATCCGACGAAGATCGCAAGTACGAAGATGGCGAAGCGGAAGACGAAGGGATCGATGGCGCCGCCGGACAGTGCGTGCGCGGCATCGCCCGCCGCATCGGCGCCACCGGGCGCGGTGGCCAGGTTCTGCACAGCCAGCCGGACGGCGGCACTTGCCTGGTCGAGCTGATCGAGGGCTTTCTGCAAGGTCTGATCCATCACGCGATCCCCTTCGGCTTGGCGGCGGACTTGCCGGCAGTGGCTTTGTCGGACGCCTTTTTCGGTGCAGCCTTCTTCGGCTTGGCATCAGCCACCATGGTCTCCGCCGGAATGGCCGCCGGTTCGACATGGGGCTGTTCCGCCGCCTTGGCGAAGGCCGGATGCACCACGCGGCCAGCGTCGGTCAGCATCGTCGCCTTGACCAGATCGTCTTCGCGGTTGATGGCGAGCGTCTTGCTGGTCTTGTCGACCAGCGTCTCGAGGAAGGCGAACAGGTTCCTGGCGTAGAGCAGCGAGGCCGATGCGGCGACGCGGCCGGGCACGTTGAGGTGGCCGACGATTTTCACGCCATTGGCCGTGGTCACCACGTGGCCTGCAACTGCGCCTTCGACATTGCCGCCGCGCTCGACGGCGAGGTCGACGATCACCGAGCCCGGCTTCATCGAGGCGACCATCGCCGCCGACACCAGCTTCGGCGCCGGACGGCCGGGGATCAGCGCCGTGGTGATGACGATGTCCTGCTTGGCGATGTGCTCAGCGGTGAGCGCTGCCTGCTTGGCCTGGTACTCCTTCGACATTTCCTTGGCGTAGCCGCCGGCGGTCTCGGCCGCCTTGAACTCCTCGTCCTCGACGGCGAGGAACTTTGCGCCGAGCGACGCCACCTGTTCCTTGGCGGCGGGACGAACGTCGGTGGCGGTGACGATGGCGCCGAGACGGCGCGCCGTGGCGATCGCCTGCAGGCCGGCAACGCCGACGCCCATAATGAAGATCTTCGCCGCCGGCACCGTGCCGGCCGCCGTCATCATCATCGGCAGCGCGCGGTCATACTCCGATGCGCCGTCGATCACGGCCTGGTAGCCGGCGAGATTGGCCTGCGACGACAGCACGTCCATCGACTGGGCGCGGGTGATGCGCGGCATGAATTCCATCGAGAAGGCGGTGATCCCAGCCTCGGCAAGCGCCGCGACCGCGGCATCATTGCCGTAGGGATCCATGATGGCAATGACCGCCGCACCCGATTTGTAGCCCTTCAGCTCGGCATCGGTCGGCCGGCGCACCTTCAGCACTACATTCGCCCGGCTCGCATCCGAAGCCTTGCCGATCGCGGCGCCCGCCTTGGCGAACTCCTCATCGGGAATGCGCGACCTGGTGCCGGCGCCCGTCTCGACGGTGACGTCGAAGCCCAGCGCCGCCAGCCGCTTCACGGTATCGGGCGAGGCCGCGACACGAGGCTCGCTGGCATCGAGCTCGCGAGGGATGAAAACCGTCTGTCCCACCGCATGATCCTTTCGGCTGGAACCTGTTTGCGCAAGAGTGCGGCTTTGCGAAAGAGTGCGGCCGGATGTCCGGCTACGCCCTTGGCAAGGGTCTGAAGAGACTATCGGAGAATGAAGGCGCCGAGGGCGAGGATCAGCACGAACAGGATGGTCGCGGAGAAGAAGCCGCCTGCGAAGAAGCCGAAAGCCATGGCCAGGAGCAGGGCGCCGCAGAACAGCGAGCCGTATTTGGCCAGCGCCAGAAAGCCATGATAGGTGCGGTCATGTTCGGCATAGTCCATCTTCGCGCCCAGTTCGACAGGACCGGTCGGCGTGTGATCAGCCATAGGAATACCCCTTCGAAGACATCTTTGAGGCACATAGCGAAAAGCCGGGCCAAGAGCAATGGCGCTATTGCCGCACGACCAGTGACAAC
This sequence comes from Mesorhizobium sp. L103C119B0, assembly GCF_000502235.1. Taxonomy (NCBI): domain Bacteria; kingdom Pseudomonadati; phylum Pseudomonadota; class Alphaproteobacteria; order Hyphomicrobiales; family Phyllobacteriaceae; genus Mesorhizobium; species Mesorhizobium sp. L103C119B0. The sequence continues at coordinate 119,846 of NZ_AYXE01000016.1, forward strand.
AGCCTCAAAGGAATGTTGAAAGCCGGCGGTAGGGCTTGTCGCCGGCCTAACGTCGAACGTTTTGCGTTTCAACCGGCCAGATGCGGAAACAGCCCGAGCAGCCCAATGACGATCAGATAGAGCGCCACGATGTAGTTGAGCAGCCGCGGCATCACCAGGATCAGCACGCCGGCAATCAGCGAGATGAGCGGGGTAAGCGCGAGAGAGTGGATAGTCATGTCGGCATGCTTTCGCGTGAACAATTCGGAGGAACCGCAGGGCTACGGCAGCACCAGGAATGCGGCGCGGCAACCGATAACGACGAAGCCAGCGGAAAGGTCCATGGCGCGAGAATGAACATCCGTTCAGGCGGCGTCGCGGTAGTATTTCGCCGTTGGCAGAATGGACAAAGGTGTCAGCCGGTTGATAGCCGGATTGCCAAACATCAGCCTTTGCTCCGTTGCTGTCGATCTGAAGAACGGCAACCGGTGGAGTATCCGTTGAACATTCTCTTCATTACCGGGAATTTCGAACAATGCGAGCGGAGGGAGAACGCCCGGAAACGCCTTGCCCGCGGTCCTCTGCGTGGCGCTGAAGAAGCGGGCATAAAAAGCGGAATGCTCCAACTTAATCGGGATAAACATCGCGGTCTGGCGAAAATAACAGTAGGCCGCCATGCAAATCCTGAGCGTCAGGAAAGGCAGCACTCCGGGCGCCGGCGCGCTGTCCGGATCTGTCGCGAAGCGAGTTCCGTCGATGAACGTTTCCCCGCGGGCAAGCCGGGGAAGCAATACTTCGGGATAGGCGTCGACCGAAGGCGAGTACGGCTGGTCACTGGAAATATAGTGGAGGCGCACTGTACTGACCAACTCGCCGTAGCAGTAGACACCGAACCGATAGGAATTAGGCAGATTGTCCCAGCGATCCTCGAACATGCCGCTGGCGATCGGGCCGCACATACCTGAGCGCAGATAGGACTTATAGCGGAGTCGGTAGATCGCCTCCAGATCTTCGCCCCCGGTAATGAGACGATATTCGACATGATCCAGCAATTGCATCATGGATCGGTTGAGAGCCGAGTCGATCCTCGCGCTGGCCTCAGCCGACGCACTCTTCATCGCAGTATTCATTGCCATTCCTCGAATTCCGCCTGGAAGTAGGCTATTCGAGTTGAAATGAGACACAAGCTGAAAATTCGACATTGCTTGTTTACCGCTTGTTAACCTTAATGAGAGCGGTCGTTCACCGATCTTACACGAGAAAACAGACGGCGCAGCGGGTGGTTGCCTGATCCGGTCTGGCGGCGGTCATCGAAATGATTCTGAAGTCAGATCTTGAAAGCGCCAAGACGTCGCGGGCTTGAACGACGCCTGAGCGGTCATCATCTCATCAAGTGAACAATTGCTGCGTGTTTTTAAATGCAATTCAAGTGGAGAACCGCTCACACTTTTCCTGGATTGCTTTTTGCTCAGGCGCGATTCCGACGGAAAACCGCTTCGCATCTTTCCTGGAATTGCGTTTAGCTGGCTGTCCGTTTGCCGGCGATATGCAGGTCAGCGGCGAACGGCCATGTGACGCTCGACATCGTCTCGATGCCCGATGCGCTGAGCGCGGCGCCGAACAGGAAGCCCTGCACGAAGTCCGGCTTGACCAAATGGACCAGCGTCTTCAGCTGCTCGAAGGTCTCGACCCCTTCGATGGTGACCGAAAGGCCCAATGTCCGGGACAGGCCGACGATGCCCTTCAGTAGGTCGAGCGACCGCCGGTTCTGGTTCACATCGACCAGGAATGAGCGGTCGATCTTGATCTTGTCGAGCGGCAGCTTGTGCAGATAGCTCAGACTGGAGTAGCCGGTCCCGAAATCGTCAAGCGCGATGCGCGCGCCGAGTGCCTTCAATTCCTCGATCGACTCGCGCGTCAGCGACTTGTCGTCGAGCAGGGCGGTCTCGGTGACCTCGATTTCGAGCCGGTGCGCCGCAAGGCCCGACTTGGCCAAGGCATTTTTGACCTTCTCGACGATATCGCGATTGCGGAAGTCCTTGGCCGAAAGGTTGACCGACACGCTGGTCTGGGTCGGCCATTTCGAGCATTCGGCGCACGCGGCCTCCAACACGAAAGTGCTTATGTCGGAAACAATACCCATCTCCTCGGCCAGTGGGATGAAGACACTGGGTGAGATCGGGCCGAGATCCGGGTGGTCCCAACGGCAGAGCGCCTCGCAGCTGGCGATGCGCATGGTGTTTACAGCCACGATCGGCTGATAGACGACGCGTAATTCCCTGGCCTGCACGGCGTTGCGCAGATCGGCCTTCATCATCTGGCGATTGCGGAAGGCGGCGTCCATTGCCGCCTCAAACAGCCTCCAACTGTTCTTGCCGAGCTCCTTGGCCTTGTAGAGGGCAAGGTCGGCTTTGACGATCATTGCATCAACTTCTGTGTCCTTGACCTTGGACAGCACCGCACCGCCGCTGGCCTGGATGCGCAGGTCGTGGCCGGCGACGTCCACCTCACCCTGCAGGTTCGCGAATATATGGTCGAGGAGAGGGCTGAGATGGCTCTCGTCCTCGACACGGTCGAAGAAGATCATGAACTCGTCGCCGCCGAAGCGGCTGACCGTGATGCCAGGTCCGGCAATCGCCGCGAGACGTTCTGCCACGGCGTAGATCAACCCGTCGCCCACAGGATGGCCGAGGGTGTCGTTGACGCTCTTGAAGTCGTCGAGATCGAGCACCGCCAGACCGCAGAGCCGCTCCTGCTCGCCGGAGGCCATGGCTTCACGGACAAGTTCGTGGAAATAGGCGCGGTTCGGCAGGCCGGTCAGACTGTCGTAGCGCGCCATAAAGCGGATCTTTTCCTCCGCCTCGACGCGGGCCGTCACGTCCTCGAATGTAATGACGCCCAGTTCCTGGCTGCCTTCACGGGCGGAGAATTCGTAGTGCTGGCCGTTGGCGAGTGAGACCAGTACCTTGCGGTCGCGGCCTTCGCGCAGGGCGCGCGTCAGTTGTGCCTCGATGTAGCGGCAGTCCTTCGGGGCCAGCATGCCGCCGGCAACGCCGCGCATCAAGAGGCCGTGGATCGACCGCCCCAGCAGCGTGCCCGGCGATTTCAATGACATCAAATGTGCTGCCTCGGCGTTGGCGACGACCACCTTCTCGTTCGAGTCGAGCATGACAAGGCCATGCGACATGGTATTTAGTGCCCGATCGAACTTTTGCGCCAACTCCTTCGCCTGCCTGTGACCGATGACCGCCGAGAACAGAACGTTGCGGACATGGTCGGCGCTGCTGATGGTGACGATTGTCGTCGGGATGATCATCAGCCCGAGGACGAAGTCGGGGACGCCCATGCGCAGGAAGAGCGCAAGTGCTGCTGGCCCAATGAGGGTCACGGAAAAAATCTGCACCATGCGCCTGGATCCGTAGCTTCGGCCGACAACCGTGAGCAGGGTGGTCAATGCCAACGACACAGACGCCACTTCGGCGAAGTCATCGGGACGCAGGTAGATCGACACGAAACACAACGACCCCAACGCGAGGCCCTGCGCACTGCCTTTCAGAATGTAACCGCGTTCCCACGCCTCTGCCTTTTCGACAGTGGTTATAGGGCTGCCTCCCCTGTGGAAGCTGCGGATGCTGAAGTAACGCCAAAGGCTGATCGACAACAGAAGGAACGCGAAGCCAAGATACAGCGGATCGTGCGTCCGCAGGTAGATCGTCAATCCGAGGATCCAGTAGCATACGCCGCCGACCACCAGCATGTAGGCGTTGTCGGATAACGCCCGCACAAACTGGATATAAACATCCGCCGGGATGTCTTCGGTCTTTGCTCTGTCCATACCGTTGGCCCAACGCTAAGCCTTGTCATGCCACACCAGCCTTAAGAAAGGCTTAGAACAGCGGTTTTGGCCCGTTTGCCGAGGGCGGGCGAATGCAGTGCAGATTGGGAAATCAAGCTTCAGGTAAACAAGGCGTATCGATCACTCGGCGGCCTGAAGTTCAGGCCGCGCCGGCGTGTTGGCCAGCCGCTCGACAAGCCTTGTGCGCTCGCCCTCTGCCTTTTCGGCGCTGGCCTGCCTCACATGGCCGTAGCCGCGAATGAGCGCCGGCACCGAGGCAAGGGCGATGGCGGCCTCGATCCTGCCTGGCGCAAGTGCCTTGGCGACAAGCTCCAGATCGGCCTCATAGCGGGCCAGAAGCTGCCGCTCCATGCGCCGCTCGGCGCTGTAGCCGAACACGTCGAAGGCCGTGCCGCGCAGGCTTTTCAGCGCCGCCAGCAGGCGAAAACCCTTCATCATCCACGGGCCGAAGCTCGATTTCCTCGGCTTGCCGTCATTGCCGCGCCTGCCCATGATCGGTGGCGCCAGATGAAATTCGAGTTTGTCGTAGCTCTGGAATTGTTTTGAGAGCTCCATAGCGAAGGAGCCGTCGGTGTAGAGCCGCGCCACCTCATATTCGTCCTTGATCGCCATCAGCTTGAACAGGTTTCTGGCGGCGGCCTCGGTCACCGCGGTCGAGCCAGGCACGGCCTTGGCCTCGGCAGCACGCAAAACCGCCAGCTTCTCGACATAGCGCCTGCCATAGGCGGCATTCTGATAGGCAGAGAGGAAAGCGACGCGGCGGGCGATGATATCGTCCAGCGTCTCGGCGATCTCAGTGGCCTTGCCCGGTTGCGCGATGAGGCCGCGCACAAAGTCCGGCTGATGCGCGGCGCGCCGGCCCCAGCGGAAGGCGGCGATGTTCATCGCCACCGCCTCGCCGTTCAATTCAATCGCTCTTTCAACGGCTTGCGCCGACAGCGGCAGCCCGCCATGCTGGAAAGCGAAGCCGAGCATGAACATGTTGGCGCCGAGCGAATTGCCGAACAATTGGGTGGCGGTGCGCGTGGCGTCGAAGAAATGCGTCTTGTCGTCGCCAGCGGCAGCGCGGATCGCCTTCTTCAGGCGCTCGATGGGCAGCGAGAAATCGGCCGAGCGGGCGAATTCGCCAGGCATGATCTCGGCAGTGTTGGCAAGGAAGATGGTATGGCCTTCGCGCACCGCGCCAAGCACCTTCTTGGCGCCGGACACGACAAGGTCGCAGCCGAGTACCAGGTCGGCCTTGCCGGCCGAAACGCGGATCGCGTGGATGTCGTCCGGCGTGCGGGCGATGCGGACATGGGTGAACACCGAACCGCCCTTCTGGGCGAGGCCGGCCATGTCAATCATGCCGCAGCCCTTGTCCTCGAGATGGGCGGCCATACCGAGCACAGCACCTATGGTGACGACGCCGGTGCCGCCGACGCCGTCGATGATCGCCGCCCAACCCTCGCTGCCGAGCGGGAATTCGGCTGGCACCGGCACGCCGTCAAGCGGGTCGGAGCGCCCGGCAATGCCTTCGGCCTTCCTGATCTTGGCGCCGTGCACGGTGACGAAGGACGGGCAGAAGCCGTTGACGCAGGAGAAGTCCTTGTTGCAGCTCGACTGGTCTATTCTGCGCTTGCGGCCGAACTCGGTTTCGACCGGCTGGATCGAGACGCAGTTCGATTGCACCCCGCAATCGCCGCAGCCCTCGCAGACCAGTTCGTTGATGAAGACCCGCTTGTCGGGATCCGGGAAGGTGCCGCGCTTGCGGCGGCGGCGCTTTTCGGCCGCGCAGGTCTGGTCGTAGAGCAGCACCGAGACGCCCTTGACGTCGCGCAGCTCGCGCTGGACGAGGTCGAGGTCGTCGCGGTGGTGGATGGTGGCGCCGGAGGGGAATTCGGCCTTCCCCGCATATTTGTCCGGCTCGTCGGTGACGATGGCGATGCGCTCGACGCCTTCGGCGCGCACCTGCCTGGCGATCATGTCGACAGTCAGGCCGCCCTCATGCGGCTGGCCGCCGGTCATGGCGACGGCGTCGTTGTAGAGGATCTTGTAGGTGATGTTGGCATCGGTCGACAGCGCGAAGCGGATCGCCAGCGTGCCGGAGTGATTGTAGGTCCCGTCGCCGAGATTCTGGAAGATGTGGCCGCGCTTGGAGAATGGCGCCTGGCCGACCCATTGTGCGCCCTCGCCGCCCATGGCGGTGAAGCCGACCGTGTTGCGGTCCATCCACAGCGCCATGAAATGGCAGCCGATACCGGCGGCGGCGATCGAGCCGTCCGGCACCTTGGTCGAGGAATTGTGCGGGCAGCCGGAGCAGAAGAACGGCGTGCGCGAACCGATATCGCTGGTGTCGGCAAGCATCGCCTGGAACTGGCGCAGCTTTGCCACCTNCGGCGTGCGCGAACCGATATCGCTGGTGTCGGCAAGCATCGCCTGGAACTGGCGCAGCTTTGCCACCTTGGCAGTGATCTCTTCCGAAGGGCCGATTGTACGCAGGATGCGCTCGCCCAGCGCCGTGGCGATCTCGTTGGGGTCAAGCGCGCCCTTGGCCGGGAACAGCCAGTCGCCGCGCTCGTCCTTCTTGCCGACGATCGCCGGCTGGGTGGCGGTGCCGTAGAGGTTTTCGCGCAGCTGCACCTCGATCAGCGAGCGCTTCTCCTCGACGACGACAATGGTGTCGAGGCCGCGGGCGAATTCGGCGATATGCTGCAGGTCGAGCGGCCAGGGGCAGCCGACCTTGAACAGGCGGATGCCGATGCGGTTGGCGGCGGCCTCGTCGATGCCGATGTCTTCCAGCGCCTGGCGGACATCGAGATAGCTCTTGCCCAGCGTGATGATACCGAGCTTCGGCGCGCGGCCGCCCGAATAGACGATGCGGTTCAGGCCGTTGGCATGGATGAAGGCGGATGCAGCGGCGCGCTTGTATTCATGCAGCCGCTCCTCCTGGCCGAGCATGTCGATCTCGTCGCGGATGTTGAGGCCGCCGGGCGGCATATCGAACTCCGGCACGACGATGTTCAGGCGCTCGAGCGCGGCATCGACGGAGGCCGTGGATTCGATGTTGTCCTTGACGCATTTGATAGCCGCCCAGGTGCCGGCGAAGCGCGACATGGCAAAGCCGTAGAGGCCGTAGTCGATGATCTCCTGGACGCCGGCCGGGTTGAGGATCGGCACCATGGTGTCGACGAACAGGAATTCGGTGGCGTGCGCATTGGTCGATGATTCGGCCATATGGTCGTCGCCCATCAGCGCAAGCACGCCGCCATACTTCGACGATCCCGCGAGGTTGGCGTGGCGGAAAACGTCGCCGGAGCGGTCGACGCCCGGTCCCTTGCCGTACCAGACCGAAAACACCCCGTCATGCTTGCCTTCGCCCAGCAATTCCGTCTGCTGAGAGCCCCAGCAGGCGGTGGCGGCAAGCTCCTCGTTGAGGCCCGGCTGGAAGACGATGTCGGCCTGCGCCAGCTGCTTTTTCGCCCGCCACAGCTGCATGTCGAGGCCGCCGAGCGGCGAGCCGCGATAACCGGACACGAAGCCGGCCGTGTTGAGGCCGGCCCGGCGGTCGCGCTCGCGCTGCATCAAAAGCATGCGGATGACCGCCTGTGCGCCGGACAGGAAGATGCGCTCCTTACCAAGATCGAACTTGTCGTCGAGCGCGACGTCGTGCAGCGTCATCAGGCATTTCCTCTGCGGAGACAGCACCGGGGGCGCGCAGCCAACGTAGGAGTGAGCTGGCGCAGTCTTTCTCCGCTTGCAAGGCAGGTCAAACGAAATCGAAAGTGCCAGGCAAAGCGCAACGAACGATCCGCTGCCGTCGCGTATCCGGCACGAAATCGGTCCGCGGCGGTTGTCCGGCGACCGAAAATTTCCACGCAGTCGCGCCCGGCAAAGACGCGTCAGCCTTTCGAGCAATCCGGCTTCGGCTCACCCGGCAGCTTGCCGTCGGGATGGCCGGCAAGATCGGGATTGGCCGTATAGAGCTGGTCGACCACCAGCGGCCGGTCGGGAAGGATCGACTGGTCCTCGCTCGACATCAGCGTCGTGTCGATCTTCTGCAGGAACGTGCCGTCAGGACCCCTGATGCTGATGGAGATCGCATAGGGTTTGTCCTTGACGATGCAGGTGAGCGCCGGGCTCTCCAGGCTGACCTTGTCGAGCTTCGGCCAGACCTTCTGCTCGACTACCAGGGGAGGGCCGCCGGCCGGATTCTGGAAACTGGCGACCGCAACCTGGCCTTCGCCCATCGGCTGCAGGGGCCGCAGCGTCACGACATAGGTCGCCCGGGCGAGACGGTAGTTGAAGACGACGACCTTGCCGGAAACCTCGAACAGCTTGCCGTCGCCGCCGGTGTCGCGGCAGGCGCCAAGCGCAACGGCTGCAATGAGCGCAGCACCGACAAGGATCGAACGAAAAACAACCCTAGGCATTGTTGACCTCATGTGCCGCCGTGCGGCGGCGATAGTGACGGCTTGCTTTCTGGCGGTTGCCGCACACAGCCATATCGCACCAAAGGCGGCTGGAATTGCGGCTCCTGTCGAGAAACAGCCAGCTGCAATTGGGACAGATCCTGAGCCTGGCGACCGTGTCGTCGCGCAGCAGCGACAAGGCCGAAACCGCCAGCGCCGCCTCGAACGCGATCGGCGTCGATGGATCGCCGAACGGTCTACCCGGTGCGCCGATTTCGGCAGGGCTCCGATCGAGGCCGTTGGCGCAGGCCTTGAGAAAAGCGGAGAGGTCGCCGGCGGCAAGCGCACCTTTCGACACCGCGCCGCGAAACAGGCAGTCGGTCGTCTCGCGGATCGCCAGCACCACCGGAGCGATGCTGTCCGGCGAGGTCGCCTCCAACGGTCTGCCGCCAAGCTCGGCACCGCGAAAGCCGGTTGCGGCATCGGCGAAGCGCGCGATCTCGGCCGGATCGTCAAAACGGTCGAAGGTCTTTTCCGGATCGTTGCGCAACACCACGGTGTTGGCCGTATCGAGCGCAAGAATGCCGCCGGTGAAGCGATGTGGGGTCCAAGATACTGTCATATCAGAAATCTAACCCATAAAACGCATTTGACAAGTTAGATTCTACGATGCAAACCTTGGCGCGGGCTCCGGCGCCCGGAAAGCTGTCTATGCTCTATTTCTTCCAGCAGGTGCTGAACGGGCTGCATTCCGGCGCGCTCTATGCGCTGCTTGCCTTCGGCTACGTGCTGACCAACGGCATCCTGCACCGGACCAATCTCGCCTATGGCGCGCTGTTCGCCTTTTGCGGCCAGACGATGATCCTGACCGTGGCCTTCGGCTATCAGGTATTGTGGCTGACCTTGCTGGCGGCAGTGGTGCTCGGCGTCGTCACGGCTTTCCTTTATGCCGCGCTGATCGGCCACGTGCTGTCGCGCAGCGTCTTCGAACCGCTGGCCGACCGCACGCCCAATGCCATTGTGGTGACGACGCTCGGCATCCTGCTGGTGCTGTCGGAAGCAAGCCGTATCGCCGCCGACACGCATGATTGGTGGCTGCCGCCGATGCTGGCGCAACCCATTGTCTTCGCTCAGGATGCCGGCTTCCAGGCGACGCTGACGCTGATCCAGCTCATCGATTGCGCGGTGGTTCTGGCGGCCATCATGCTCGCTGCATGGGCGTTTGCCCGCTCGGGCTTCGGTCGCCGTTGGCGCGCCGTCTCCGACGATCCCAAAGCGGCTGCCATGTGCGGCGTGGACGTGCGCGCAGTGTTCCGGCATGCGGTGCTGTTCGGCGGTTTCTGCGCCGCGCTGGCCGGAATCATGGCCGCCCTTTACTACGGCAATGTCAGCTTCGGCTCCGGCCTCGTCTTCGGGCTGAAAATCCTGTTCGTGACGGCGGTGGGCGGCTATCTCTCTCCGCCTCGGGCCGCGCTCGGTGCGGCCGCCTTCGGCATGACGGAGTCGCTATGGGCCGGCTATTTCCCGATCGAATGGCGCGATGGCTGGATGTATCTGTTCCTGGTCGCGGCACTTGTGCTGATCGGTCCCGGCCGCGACCAGCAGAAGATCGCCTGATCGCCGCATCCGCTGTCAGACTTTGGTTGCATGACGCAGCAGCCGGTCGGCACTTATCCCCTGCCTCCCGTCACGACGGCGTTGATCGCGCCCATGCCATGTTGACCCGCCGAACCACGCACGGCATACCGTTGGGCCACAGCGGCGCGACGGAAAATAGGGGAGCCGGCGCGCCTTCGACCTCAGGGAGGAAATGCATGGCAGGGCTGCTCGCTCTATCCAGAACGATCGACCGTATGAACGAGTTCATCGGCCGGTGGATATCGTGGCTGATCCTGCTGGCAATCCTGGTCAGCGCCGCCAATGCCATCATCCGCAAGGTCTTCGACGTCTCGTCGAATGCCTGGCTGGAACTGCAGTGGTACCTGTTCGGCGCCGCCTTCATGCTGGCCGCCGCCTACACGCTGAAACAGAACGACCATATCCGCATCGACATCGTCTACGGCATGTGGTCGCGCCGCGTGCAGCACTGGATCGACCTGCTCGGTCATGTCTTCTTCCTGATGCCGTTCGTGACGCTGATGGTGATCTATTTTGTCCCCTACGTGTCGCTGTCGTTCCGCAGCGGCGAAATGTCGAACAATTCCGGCGGCCTGATCATCTGGCCGGCCAAGGCAATCCTGCTCGTCGGCTTCTTCCTGCTGGCGCTGCAAGGCATCTCCGAGATCATCAAGAAGATCGCCATCATGCGCGGCGACATGGACGATCCCAATCCGTTCATCTCGGTGCACGAACAGGCCGAGCTCGAGGCTAAAGCCCTTGCTGAAGAGGCCAAGGCGCTCGCCCAGGAGGCGCGCCCATGATCGAGTTCATCGCCCAGAACATGGCGCCGATCATGTTCGCTTCGCTGATCATCTTCCTGCTGATCGGCTATCCCGTCGCTTTTTCACTCGCCGCAAACGGCCTGATGTTCTTCTTCATCGGCGTCGTGCTGTCGCCCTATTCGGGCGGCTCGATCAACCTGGCGTGGCCGCTGCTGCATGCGCTGCCCGACAATTTCTACGGCAGCCGGGTGATGTCTAACGACACGCTCTTGGCAATCCCGTTCTTCACCTTCATGGGCATCGTGCTGGAACGATCGGGCATGGCCGAGGACCTGCTCGACACGATCGGCCAGCTGTTCGGCCCGGTTCGCGGCGGCCTTGCCTATGCTGTGATTTTCGTCGGCGCGCTGCTTGCCGCTACCACGGGCGTGGTCGCGGCTTCGGTCATCGCCATGGGCCTGATCTCGCTGCCGATCATGCTGCGCTACGGCTATGACCGACGACTGGCGTCGGGCGTCATCGCGGCATCCGGCACACTCGCCCAGATCATCCCGCCGTCGCTGGTGCTGATCGTTCTGGCCGACCAGCTCGGCCGTTCGGTCGGCGACATGTATGCCGGCGCGCTGATCCCCGGCCTGGTGCTGACCGGCCTTTACACGCTCTACATCCTGATCATGTCGATCGTCCGGCCGAACTCGATGCCGGCGTTGCCGCTGGCGGCCCGCACGCTTGGCCACGGCGTGCTGTCGCTGCTCGCGGCACTGCTGGTGGCAGTCGCGGCTTCCTATGCGGCCTATCGCTACCTTGCGCCGGCGCATGGCGACAATGCCGATATCCTTGGCGCCAGCATCGGGGTGATCCTGATCTATATCGTGGCGATCGCCGACAAGGGCCTGAACATCAACATGATGTCCAGGTTGGCGCAGCAGGTGATCATCGTTTTGATCCCGCCTCTGGCGTTGATCTTCCTGGTGCTGGGCACCATCTTCCTCGGCATCGCCACCCCGACGGAGGGCGGCGCCATGGGCGCGGTTGGCGCCCTGGCGATGGCGGCAATGAAGGGGCGGTTGTCGCTGGATGTCATCAAACAGGCGCTCGCGTCGACCACCAGGCTTTCCTCCTTCGTGCTGTTCATCCTGATCGGCGCGCGGGTGTTCTCGCTGACCTTCTACGGCGTCAACGGCCACGTCTGGGTCGAGCATTTGTTGACGTCGCTGCCGGGCGGCGAAGTCGGCTTCCTGATCGGCGTCAACATCCTGGTCTTCGTGCTCGCCTTCTTCCTCGACTTCTTCGAGCTCGCCTTCATCATCGTACCGCTCTTGGCGCCGGCTGCCGATAAGCTCGGCATCGACCTGATCTGGTTCGGCGTGCTGCTCGGCGTCAACATGCAGACAAGCTTCATGCACCCGCCTTTCGGCTTTGCGCTGTTCTACCTGCGCTCTGTCGCCGCGCGCGTGCCCTATCTCGATCGCCTCACCGGCAAGCAGATCGCGCCGGTGACCACCGGCCAGATCTATTGGGGCGCCGTGCCCTTCGTCTGCATCCAGGTGATCATGATCGGGCTGACCATCGCCTTCCCGCAAATGGTCATGCGCTACAAGGGTGCGGCCGTCGATCCGGGAACGATCGAGATCAACTTGCCTGATATGCCAAGCCTTGCGCCTCTCGGCACACCACCACCAGCCAACGGTGGCCCATCACCCGCGGCGCCACCGTCGAACGATCTCTCGCAGCCGCCGAATTTCGGCGAGACGCCGCCCGCCAAGCCGGCGGCGCCGGCGACCGACCTGTCGCAGCCGCCGAACTTCAACTGATGTGTGAACACTGAGAACCTGAGTGAGGATGTTATGAGAGCCGTGCGCCTGGAAGCCGTGGGCAGCATTGCGCTACGGGAGGTCGACAAGCCTGTTGCGGGACCGCAGGACGTTCTGGTGCGCGTCGAAGCCTGCGGCGTTTGCGGCACCGACCGTCACCTCCTCCACGGCGAATTCCCTTCGAGCCCGCCGGTGACGCTTGGTCACGAATTCTGCGGCATCGTGGAGGCTGTCGGTGATGCGGTTTCCGGCATCGCCATCGGTGACCGTGTTACCGGCGATCCCAACATCTTCTGCGGACGCTGCAGTCATTGTCGGGCTGGCCGGGTCAATTTGTGCAGCAATCTCAGGGCCATCGGCATCCATCGCGACGGCGGCTTCGCCGACTACGTCGTGATGCCGCAGAGCCAGGCCTTTCTTCTGCCTGCGAACCTCAAGCCAACGCATGGCGCCTTCTGCGAGCCGCTGGCCTGCTGCCTGCACGCTGTCGACCTCGCCGGAATCAGACCCGGCGCTGCCGTGGTGGTGCTTGGTGGCGGCGTCATCGGCCTGCTTACCGTGCAATTGGCGAGGCTCGCAGGAGCGGCGACCATCATCCTGTCGACGCGGCAGGCCTCCCGCCGGGCGCTCGCTGAAGAACTCGGTGCAACGGCGACGGTCGACCCAAACGCGGTCGACCCGATCGAGGCGATCGCCGGCCCAGCCGGCCTTGTGCCCGGCGGGGCCGACGTGGTGCTCGAATGCGCCGGTGTCCCCGATACCGTCGAACAATCGATGCGGCTGGCGAAGTCCGGCGGCACGGTGGTGATCGTCGGCGTGATGCCGCAAGGCGTGAAAGTGCCCTTCGAACCGTTCGACATCCTGTTTCGCGAGCTGAAGGTTCTCGGCTCGTTCATCAATCCCTTCACCCACAGGCGGGCAGCGGACCTTGTCGCGTCCGGCGCAATCGAGATCGACAAGCTCATCTCAAGGCAGGTCGGCCTGGAGGAAGCCGCCTCGGTGATCGCCAACCCGGCCGCCCCCGGCGAGGTCAAGGTGTTGGTGGTGCCGGGCAGGGAATGAAGGGCAGCCTCAATCCTGCGACGTTGGCGATTGGCGAAACGACGATGACCGCGTCCCTCTCCCCGTCACTATACGGGGAGAGGGTAAGGGTTGTCCGAACCGGATAGATAGGTAACAGAATGGACCGATAGCATGGGTGACAGTTTTCTTGTCCGCCGGAGGACCGGCGATGGTTTGGCGAGAGACTGGCATCATGGACGAGCGGCTACGGTTTGTTGTGGAGTGTCTTTCT
>NZ_AYXE01000017.1:0-111940 GCF_000502235.1 Mesorhizobium sp. L103C119B0
GTCGCCGGCCGGCGGGGTCGCAGGCGCTGGAGCCGCAGGTGGCGCTGGAGCCGGGGGTGGCGGTGTGGTCAGCGCGGCGACGGACTCGCCCTCGCCGATGCCGCTTTGACCGGCCGCGGGACCGGGGTCGGTTTCACCGCCTTCGGGCGACAGGCGCTGGGTGAACTTCGTTCCCTCGCCGGCAGCGGCCGGTGCCGGTGCATCGGCCGCGGGCTTGGCCGGCGCCGGCTTTACCAGCGGTTCGGTCGAGACCGTCTTGGTGTCGCCGCCGAGGCCCAGCATCGAGCCAAAGGCATCCTTGTTCAGCCAGATGCCATAGCCGCCGCCGGCGACCACCAGAAGCGCGACGACAGCCGCGATCAACCCGCCATAGCTGCGCCTGCGCTCGGCTGGGCGCAGGCGCTGGAACGTGTCCGCGACCGGCTGCTCGTCATTGGCGAACACATCGGCGCTGTCGTCGTCGGCGTCCAGCTCCACGGCTTGCTTGTCGATGGTTTCTGCACGCGCCGCAGGCGACGGCGGTGTCGGCGCGGGCCTCTGCCAGCTCGGCTCTGTCCTGGCGGTCGGCGCCGGCTGCACGGGTTTCGCCGGCTGCCAGGCCGGCGCAGGCGTGGCGGAAGGCTTTACATGACTGGACTGGTTCTTGTTGCGGTCTATGGAGGAGAAGATGTGCTCCAGCTCCGCCAGCGGATCGGATGCCGGCACCGCCCTGGCATAGTCGCGCTCGACGCTCGAGATGGCATCTTCCAGGGATCGCTTCTGCGTGCTTATGGCTTCGGCGGCCAGCGGCGGCGAATACTCCGCAAGCTTCTTTGCCAGCATGGTACGAACGCTTTCATAGATCCGCGTACGCTTTTCGGGCGTTTCGTCGCCGTGCTTGTCGAGCGCCTTTTTCAGAATAGCAACGAAATCTGCCATGCTTCAGTCGACCTGTATTTTGTTTCCGCGCCGGCCCCCGCAAATCGGCCGCGATGCCCGGAAAGGCTTCAGAAAACTAGTCTTGAAACGGATCGGTCACAAGTATCGTGTCGTCCCGTTCCGGGCTGGTGGAAAGGAGCGCGACGGGTGCCCCGATCAGCTCCTCGATGTAACGGACATATTTGACGGCCTGCGCCGGAAGGTCGTTCCAGCTGCGCGCGCCGGCTGTGGTGCCTTTCCAGCCTTCGAGCGTCTCGTAGACCGGCTCGACACGCGCCTGCGCGCCCTGGCTGGCCGGCAGATAGTCGATCGTTTCGCCGTCGAGACGGTAGCCGGTGCAGACCTTGATCTCATCCAGCCCGTCGAGCACGTCGAGTTTGGTCAGGGCGATGCCCTTGATACCGTTGACGGCGACGGCCTGGCGCACCAGCACGGCGTCGAACCAGCCGCAACGGCGTTTGCGCCCGGTGACGACGCCGAATTCGTGGCCACGCGTACCGAGAAATTCGCCGATCTCGTTCTTCTGCTCGGTCGGGAACGGGCCTTCGCCGACACGCGTCGTATAGGCCTTGGTGATGCCCAGGACATAGCCGATGGCGCCGGGGCCCACCCCCGAGCCGGCGGCTGCCTGGCCGGCAACGGTGTTGGACGAGGTGACGAACGGATAGGTGCCGTGGTCGATGTCGAGCAGCGTGCCTTGCGCGCCCTCGAACAGGATGCGTTCGCCGGCGCGGCGCTTGTCGTCGAGGATTTTCCAGACGCGGTCCATATAGGGCAGGATCTCATCGGCGACCGAGGTCAGCTCGGTCATGATCGCCTCATGCGTGACTTCGCCATGGCCAAGCCCGCGACGCAGCGCATTGTGATGCGTCAGCAGCCTGTCGACCTTGAGGGGCAGCGTTTCCAAATCCGCCAGATCCATCACCCGAACCGCGCGCCGGCCCACCTTGTCTTCATAGGCTGGGCCGATGCCACGACGCGTCGTGCCAATTTTCGTCCCGGAATTGAAGGCGGCGTCCTCGCGGAATCCGTCCAGCTCCCGGTGCAGCGACAGGATAAGCGCGGTGTTTTCGGCTATTTTCAGGCGGTCCGGCGTGACCTCGACGCCTTGCGCCTTGAGTTTTGCCACTTCGGCGACAAAGGCGTGCGGGTCGAAGACGACGCCATTGCCGATGATCGACAGCTTGCCTTGCCGCACCACGCCCGACGGCAGCAGCGACAGTTTGTAGACCTTGCCATCGACGACCAGCGTATGGCCGGCATTGTGGCCGCCCTGGAAGCGCACGACCACGTCGGCGCGCTCCGACAACCAGTCGACGATCTTGCCCTTGCCTTCGTCGCCCCATTGCGAGCCGACGACCACCACATTGGCCATGTTTCTTTTCCCTTGAGATGCCGCCCTGGCGGCCTGGATATGGTTCGAAACGACAGGCCTCTATAGCGTCAAGACCTCGCAAGCGCGACCTTTCTTTGCCGTCGAAAATGCCCTGAGGCACAACAATTTTCGGCTTTGACATCATTTACTTGCGTCGGCGGGGGCAATAGGCCGGCAAACACAACTTCCCAGGCGGCCGGAATCCCGCATGCATCGACGCGCCTACCTGTTCCTGCTGCTGACCACCTTGCTGTGGGGCGGCAATTCCGTCGCCGGCAAGCTGGCGGTCGGTCACGTCTCGCCGATGACGCTGGTCTTCCTGCGCTGGGTGCTGGCCGTCGCGATCCTGCTGCCGATCGGCTGGCGCACGATCAGGGAGGACTGGCCGGTGGTGCGCAAACACTGGTTCGTCCTGGCTGCACTTGGCGCCAGCGGCTTCACTCTGTTCAACACCATTTTCTACACCGCGCTCAACTACACGACGGCGATCAATGTCTCGATCGAACAGGCGGCGATGCCGGTCTTGATCATCATTGCCAATTTCTTCTTCTTCCGCCTGCGCGTGAGCTGGGCTCAGATTGCGGGCGTGGTGCTGACCATCTTCGGTGTCATCTTGACTGCCTGCCACGGCGATCCGCGCCGGCTGCTCACATTGGAACTCAATTTCGGCGACGCCATCATGCTGGTCGCGGTCGTCCTCTACAGCGGTTATTCGGTCGGGCTGCGGCTGAAGCCGGTCATGCGCTGGCAGAGCCTGATGTTGTCCCTGGCGATCGCTGCCCTCATCACCTCGCTGCCGTTCTTCCTGTGGGAGGTCGCCGCCGGCAAGGTTATCGTCCCCGATATCAGCGGCTGGGTGGTCATCGTCTATACCGCGATCGGCGCTTCGGTCATTTCGCAGATCACTTACATCCGGGGCAACGAACTGATCGGCGCCAACCGTGCCGGGCTGTTCATCAATCTGGTGCCGATCTTCGGCACGCTGCTGTCAGTGCTGATCGTCGGCGAGACATTCCAGCTCTACCAGGCGCTGGCGCTCGTCCTGGTGCTGGGCGGCATTTCGCTCGCCGAATACAGCGGGCGCAAGATGGCGGCACCGAACCGCCGCGGATAACATTTGGCTGCTGCCGCGCTGCGCCGCCGTCGCGATAACTGCTGCCGCGCGCCGACCTGGAACATTTTACCTCTGGCGGAGTTTGCTTGCGTGGGAGGCAACAAGATGAGCCATAACCCTCGCAGCACAGCAAGCATTGCCGGTCACCCCATTCATCCAATGCTGATTCCGTTTCCGATCGCCTTCTTTGTCGGCACCTTCGTTTGCGATCTGATTTTCTGGCAAACAGCCGATCCCGGGTGGGTCACCGGATCGCTTTGGCTTCTCGGCGCCGGCCTGATCATGGGCGCCTTGGCCGCTCTTACCGGCCTGACGGATGTTCTCGGCGATGTTCAGATCCGCAATCTCACGACGGCATGGCTCCATGCCGGCGGCAACGTGCTCGTCGTGCTGATCGAGCTTTATAACTGGTACTCGCGTTATGCCGGTGGAGCGGCGGCTGTGATCCCGACCGGCTTTATCTTATCGCTGATCGTGGTTCTGATCCTGCTGTTTACAGGGTGGAAGGGCTGGGAACTGGTCTATCGGCATCGCGTGGGCGTCTCCGACGGCTCAGACGAATTGACCTGAACCGGCCTCTGCGACGGCCGCCCCAATGATGGGGGGAGGACCGCCGCATCCGCCACGCCGTCAACTACATTGCGTTGACGTCGAACTGCAGCCGCTTGGCCGAGTCGATGGACTTGTGCGCCTTGACCTGTTCCAGCACTTTCTCCGGGAACGGCGCGTCGAGATAGAGCAGCGCGATCGCGTCGCCGCCCGGCCGGTTGCGGCCGAGCTGGAAGTTGGCGATGTTGACGCCGTTCTCGCCGCACACCGTGCCGAGCAGGCCGATAATGCCGGGCGCATCGGCATTGGTTGTGTAGAGCATGTGCTGGCCGACCTCGGCGTCGAGATTGATGCCCTTGATCTGGATGAAGCGCGGCTTGCCGTCGGAGAAGCAGGTGCCGGCGATCGAGCGCGTCATGTGCTCGGTCTTCACCGTCAGCTTGATGTAGCCGTCGAACACGCCCGACTTGTCGCGCTTGACCTCGGCGACGATGATGCCGCGCTCCTTCACCATGATCGGCGCCGACACCATATTGACGTCGGCGACCTGCGGCCGGATCAGCCCGGCGAGCGTCGCACTGATCAGGGCGCGCGTGTTCATCGTCGCGGTCGAGCCGTCGAACAGGATCTCGACCTCGTTGATCGGGTCCTCGGTGACCTGGCCGACAAAGGCGCCGAGCACTTCGGCGAGCTTGACGAACGGCTTTAGCCGCGGTGCTTCCTCGGCCGTGATCGAGGGCATGTTGATGGCATTCGAAACCGCACCCTTGATCAGATAGTCGGCCATCTGCTCGGCTACTTGCAGCGCAACATTTTCCTGTGCTTCCGCTGTCGAGGCGCCGAGATGCGGCGTTGCCACCACATTCTCCATGCCGAACAGCGCGTTGTTCTCCGCCGGTTCGACCTCGAACACATCGACGCCGGCGCCCGCCACCTTGCCGCTCTTCAGCGCCGCGACCAGGTCGGCTTCGACGATGAGCCCGCCACGCGCGCAATTGATGATGCGCACGCCGTTCTTCATTTTGGCGATCGCCGCCGCGTCGATGATGTTGCGCGTCTTGTCGGTCAGCGGCGTGTGCAGCGTGATGAAATCGGCGCGGGCGAAAAGCTCGTCCAGCTCGACCTTGTCGACGCCGAGTTCCTCGGCGCGCTTGTCCGACAGGAACGGGTCGAAGGCAACGACATGCATCTTCAGGCCGACGCCGCGCGTGGCGACGATCGAGCCGATATTGCCGCAGCCGATGACACCCAGCGTCTTGCCGGTGATCTCGACGCCCATGAAACGGTTCTTTTCCCATTTGCCGGCATGGGTCGAGGCATTGGCCTCCGGGATCTGCCGGGCGAGTGCAAAGATCATGGCCACCGCATGTTCGGCCGTGGTGATCGAATTGCCGAAGGGCGTGTTCATCACGATGATGCCCTTGCGGCTCGCCGCGGGGATGTCGACATTGTCGACACCGATGCCGGCGCGGCCGACGACCTTGAGTCTTGTCGCTGCGTTGATCAGTTTTTCCGTGACCTTGGTCGCCGAGCGGATGGCAAGACCATCATACTGGTCGATGACTTCGAGCAGCTTTTCCTTGTCCTTGCCGAGATCGGGCAAATAGTCGACCTCGATACCGCGGTCCTTGAATATCTGGACGGCGGTGGTGGAGAGTTTGTCAGAGACGAGAACGCGGGGCGCCATGGCGGCCTCCTTGAACTGGATTGTCGGGAAAGGGCGGCCCGCAGGCCACCACGAAATCTCAGGCTGCGGCCTTCAGCGAAGCCTTCTGCGTGGCGAAGGCCCAGTCGAGCCAAGGCAGCAGCGCCTCGAGATCGGATGTCTCGACGGTGGCACCGCACCAGATGCGCAGGCCGGAAGGTGCATCGCGATAGGATCCGATGTCGTACGCGACGCCTTCCTTGTCGAGCATAGAGACGATCGCCTTGGCGAAAGCCGCCTGCCCGTCGGCGTCGAGCGCCGCGACATCGGCGTCGGTGAAGGACAGACATACGGACGTGTTGGACCGTGTCGCCGCATCGACCGCGAGATGGCCGAGCCAGGACGACTTGTCGACAAAGCCATCGAGCACGGCGGCATTGGCATCGGCTCTGGCAATCAACGCATCGAGACCGCCGATCGACTTCGCCCAATGAAGCGCATCGAGATAGTCCTCGACGCACAGCATCGACGGCGTGTTGATGGTCTCGCCGTTGAAGATGCCTTCGATCAGCTTGCCGCCCGAGGTCAGGCGGAAGATTTTCGGCAGCGGCCACGCCGGCTTGTAGGTTTCCAGTCGCTCGACGGCGCGAGGCGACAGGATCAGCATGCCGTGTGCGCCCTCGCCGCCCAGCACTTTCTGCCAGGAGAAGGTGACGACATCGAGCTTCTGGAAATCGAGCTTTTGCGCGAATGCCGCTGAGGTGGCATCGCAGATGGTCAGGCCCTTGCGATCCGCCGGTATGAAATCGCCATTCGGCACGCGCACGCCTGAGGTCGTGCCGTTCCAGGTGAAGACCACATCGCGGTCGAAATCGATCTTGGTGAGATCCGGCAGTTCGCCATAGCCTGCCTCGATCCTTCTGATATCGGCGAGCTTCAGCTGCTTGACGACATCGGTCACCCAGCCCGAGCCAAAGCTTTCCCATGCCACCATGTCGACACCGCGTTCACCGAGCAGCGACCACAGCGCCATCTCGACAGCACCCGTGTCCGACGCCGGCACGATGCCGATACGGTAATCCGCCGGAACCTGGAGAATTTCGCGAGTCAGCTCGATCGCCTGTTCGAGCTTGGTCTTGCCGATCTTGGCGCGGTGGGAACGGCCGAGCGCGGCATTCTTCAGCGCCTCGACCGACCAGCCGGGGCGTTTTGCGCAGGGACCTGAGGAGAAATTGGGATTTGCCGGACGGAGTCCGGGCTTCGTATGCGTCGTCATCGTGGTCTATCCTTCCAGATAGTGGCCCCTCGTTGGGGAGGGGTGGCCCACGGACGGCGATATGCGTTCAGCCCTCAGGCGTCAAGAGGAAAGTTTTTGTCGCTGACAAGATAGAAGCAGTCCGGGATCAGGATGTCGTGAGCCCAAACGCAAACGGCGGATCGAAGAGATCCGCCGTCGGGTTTCGTATCTGCAGCCAGCCTACCAGAGGTCGTAGCGCAGCCCGAGCTTGACCGTCTGATAATTGATGCCCTTGTGGATGTTGAAGGCGCCGCTGTCATAAGCGACGTATTTGGCGCCCGGCACCGAGAAATATTCGTAGCCAAGGTCAACCGACACGTTCTTGGCCACCTGATAGGAAAGACCGCCCCCGATCGAATAGGCAAGGTTGAATTTGCCCTCCTTATCCGTTGCACCCTCGTAACCGGCCGGATCATCACAAGAGAACCCGCCCGTGCCGGACGAATTGGGGGCCACTTCCACGCAATCCTTCGCCCCAATGCTCCTGTAATATTTATTGTATGCGACACCGACCCCTCCGCCAAGATATGGAGTGATTCCAACATAGGTGCCGAGATCGACATAGCCATTGGCCATGATGCTGTAGCCTTTGTTGGAAGCATTGTCGGAAAGATCGCATGCCTGCGTAGCCGCGACGGAATTGATGGTGCCAAAACCGTCGTCCACAAGCGTATGGCCGTCGCAAGTGGCTGCCAACTTGGCGTGTTCCCCGAATTTGTCGGTCGGAAGAATCCCGCCGTTCAGCTCGACCCGAAGATAGTCGTTGACATGATACCCCATACCGAAACTGCCTGTGAAAAGGCTGCTCTCATCGGTAAAGCTGTTAAGCGGGCCGGTTGTCGCTTCCTCATGCTCGAAGGGATGGCTGAACGCGTAGCCGACATCGCCGCGCAGATACCAGCCCGAGCCGACCTCGACCGGTTGATAGTCCGGCGCCTGATCGACATAGATCGGCGGATCGTAGTCCGCGGCTTGCGCCGGCGTCAGCAGCGCAAGCGCGAGTGCGGCAAGTGCCGGCGCTGTCAGCAATTTGAAATTCATGGGTCCCCGGCTCCTGAAATTGGCGCTCTTCATTTTGATCGCAAGCGCCGTTTCAGTGGGCATTGTTAACCATAGTGGTTAAGTGCGGGTTAAGGATAACGCGACGTTACCGATTTGATTTCGATAGGCTTTCTCTCCGCACGCCGCGGCCTGGAAGTGCACCGCAATCGGCAAACAAAAACCGCCCGGCATGGCCGGGCGGTTCGCAAATTCCTGGATTTCGAAGCGACTACTTGGTGTAGACCGGCTCCGGTTCGGGAACGTAGGGCTCCGGCGGCGGGGCGCAGTCCGACCGGCCGAACTGGTAGCGCAGGCCGCCGCGCACTTCGTGCACGTTGATGCCGCGATCGAAGCCCGGGCCGACATCGCTGTCGGAGGCGTAGTTGAACATCTTGCCACCATTGATGTGGCTGTAGCGATAGCCGAGATCGAGCTTGACCCGGTCGGTCAGGCAGTAGGAGGCGCCGGCCATGAGGGCATAGGCAAAGCGCCAGCCCTTGCCGCCGCTGTGCTCGAAGGAGCCATCGAGATCGGTATTGTGCAGCGTATCCCACTTGACCCAGGCACCACCGATGCCGGCGCCGACATAGGGCGTCACGCCGTGCCAGGTGCCGATATCGACATAGGCATTGGCCAGGAGCAGCATCGCCGAATAGGACGATGTGTCGACGGAGGTACAAGCTATGCCGCCGCCGCAGAAACCATTGGTCGAGCCGCGGAAATTGGACTTGCCCATCCAGTCGAAGGTCAGATCGGTGCGGAAGTACCGGTTGACCTGGTAACCGACACCGGCGCCGGCCGAGAAGGAACTCTTCAACTTGCCGGAGGCGAACGAACCGGGGAGTTGGGGCGGTGCCGGGCTGTAGGTGGTGTAGTCACCACCGCGGAACTTCGACCAGTGATAGTCGATATCGCCGCGGATGTACCAGCCGCCGAAATCGGCCGGCTGTTCATAGGCGATCGGCGCCGGCGCCTCTTCGACCACTGGCGGCTCCGCCAGATCGGCGGCGAATACTGGCCCGGCCACGCCTGCGAACAGCGCGGCAAGGAAAGCCCTTTTTGCTGTATTGAACATGTTTGTCACCCCTGAGAACCCGTCGGAACTTTGAATCCGCTCGAATTTGTTTGACCTCAGTTGTGGATAATGAATTGCAAAAGTTAAAAGGCGTTTAACCCTGTCGATTAACCACAAATTCTCGACATTTTAGCAAACGGCCTCCGCCGGCATGACGCTGGGACCAACCCTGGCCGAAACAAAAAGCCCGCCTGCAGGCGGGCTTGAAGTCTTGAGCCGGCAGTTCGCCCCTCCCGTCGGAGGCAGCGCAATCAGGCGGCGCTGCGCGTTTCCGAGATGATGTCGACGATGTCGTTGACCACGGCCTCGACCAGCTGTGGGTCGTCGCCCTCGGCCATGACGCGGATCAGCGGCTCGGTGCCCGAGGGCCGGATAACCAGGCGGCCGGCCTTGCCTAGACGGTTGCGCGCATCTTCGATCGCCGCCTTGACCAAGGCTTCTTCAAGCGGCTTGCCGCCGGCGATGCGGACATTCTTCAACAGTTGCGGCACCGGCTCGAATTTCTTCGACAATTCGCTGACCGGCCGGTTCTGCCGCTTGATGCAGGCCAGCACCTGCAGAGCCGAGACCAGCCCGTCGCCAGTGGTCGAGAAATCGGACAGCACAATGTGGCCCGACTGCTCGCCGCCGACATTCAACCCGTGCGCGCGCATATGCTCAACGACATAGCGGTCGCCGACCTTGGTGCGATGCAGCTGCAGCTTCATGTCGCCAAGGAAGCGTTCGAGGCCGAGATTGGACATCACCGTCGAGACGACGCCGCCGCCGGCCAGTCGCCCGCTCTGGTGCCAGGACTCGGCGATCAGCGCCATGATCTGGTCACCGTCGACGATGGTGCCGTTCTCGTCGACGATGACGACACGGTCGGCATCGCCGTCGAGTGCGATGCCGATATCGGCGCGCACTTCATGCACCTTCTTCTGCAGGCCGGCCGGATGGGTCGAGCCGCATTCCTTGTTGATGTTGAAACCGTTCGGATCGACATTGATGGCAATGACCTCGGCGCCCAGTTCCCAAAGTGCGGCGGGCGCCACCTTGTAGGCTGCGCCATTGGCGCAATCGACGACGATCCTGAGACCCGACAGCGACATCGAGCGCGGCAGCGTGCGCTTGGCGAATTCGATGTAGCGGTCATGCACGCCGTCGACGCGCTTGGCGCGGCCGAGCCCGTCGGAATCGGCGAGCGCCAGTTCGATATCCTTGTCGAGCATGCTCTCGATGCGCTCCTCGATCTCGTCGGAGAGCTTGTAGCCATCCGGACCGAACAGCTTGATGCCGTTGTCGTAATAAGGGTTGTGCGAGGCCGAGATCATGACGCCGATATCGGCGCGCAGCGAGCGCACCAGCATGGCGACCGCCGGTGTCGGGATCGGGCCGAGCAGGAACACATCCATGCCGGCCGCGCACAGGCCGGACACCATGGCGTTTTCGATCATGTAGCCGGACAGCCTGGTGTCCTTGCCGAGCACGACGCGGTGGCGATGGCTGCCGCGCTGGAACGACAGGCCGGCGGCCATGCCGACCCGCATCGCGATCTCAGCCGTCATCGGAAACTTGTTGGCGCGCCCGCGAATGCCGTCGGTGCCAAAATAACGTCCTGCCATGCTTGCCAGAATCCCCGTCGGTTTTCAGCCGGCTCGTAATGCCACAATTGGTCCGAGCCCGACTATCACATTGTGTGATTGTATATTACCAATTCTTAGAAAATCATTGTAGCAGGCTGTTCGGAGCGTTGGCAGCGTATCATGACACGGTGTTGCCGCAATATAGCATTCACACTGGGCCACACTGCGCAGATTGGGCCGGTAAGCCGGACTGTTGGAGGGGCAGATCGCAAGGGTCCATCACCTTATCGGGAGAACGCCGTTTAGCATCTGGCGCAGCCTAGCGTTGAGAGCTATTGATTGACACAGGTACAACCTATGGGCGCAGCAACGGGAGAACGCCATGCTCATCCACCGACTTGCAACTTTGACGGGTCTTGCCGTCGCAACCTTGTTCATGGCGGCGCCCGCCAGCGCGCTGACCATGGCCCAGTGTAGTACCAAGTATAATGCCGCCAAGGACGCCGGCACGCTGAACGGGCAGACCTGGAATCAGTATCGGAAGGCCGAGTGCGGCACCGACGCGGCGGCCACCACCGAGACCGCAAAGCCGGCGGCCAAGAAGGCCGCTGCGGCCAAGATGGACACGACCAAGGCCGCCGCCGCTGCTGATGACGGCGCCAAGGCTCTGACGGCCAAGGAATGCAGCGCTAAATACCAGGCTGCCAAGGCCGCCGGTACGCTCAATGGCGCAAAGTGGAACGACTTCCGCAAGACCGAATGCGCCGCCGGGGCCTCGGCCGCGGCAGCACCCGCCAAGGGAACCACCAAGGCAGCTGCCGACAGCAGCGGCAAGGGCCTGAGCATGGCCGATTGCAGCGCCAAGTACCAGGCTGCCAAGTCTGCCAATACTCTGGGCGGCAAGAAGTGGAACGACTTCCGCAAGGCCGAATGCGGCGCAGGCGCAGATGACGACGACACCGTGCCCGCTCCGAGCGAGGCGACCTATACCAGCGAGCCCGAGAAGCCATCGGTCACCGCTCCCAAGGGCGTGAAGTTCCCGGCCGCGATCTCGAAGAAATACGCCGGCGAGACGCCGGCCAAGGGCCGCATGCACACCTGCCTCGAGCTCTACTACGCCAATAAGGACGCCAACACGCTGAATGGCCTGCGCTGGATCCAGAAGGGCGGCGGCTTCTACAGCCTCTGCAATGCCAAGCTGAAGAGCTGATCGCGTAGCCATATTCTCCAGACAGAGGCCCGCGCATCGCAGCATGCGCGGGCCTTTTTATTGCGCTCGAACACACCCGGCGTTGATCGACGTCTACATATCGCGGGAGCTGTCGGCATCATCTATTCGCCCACACTGCCCACCCCAGACATATCGGTGGTTCGCAAAGATTTCAATTGAACATATGCAGAACAAATGGCATACAAAAGGACATCGAACTTTTGTCAACCAGGAGGGTCTTATGTCCAGATTGAAATTGGCGGCATTGGCTGTGACGGCATGGATTGCGTGGAGCGTCACCCCTGCAAGCGCACTGACAATGAAGGAATGCGGCGAGGCCTATCGCACAGCCAAGGAAGGCGGCACTCTGAACGGCATGGATTGGACCGCTTTCCGCACCGAGAAGTGTGCGACGTCAGCTGCGGAGAGTGCCAATGCGGATGCGGTCAAAACCGAGCCGCAGCCGCAGAAGGAAACCAGCGCGGCGGTCGCCCCCGCTGTAGCGCCGACGGGCGTGACATTCCCGACCACCCTCGCGGCCGAATTCAAGACCGAGAAGCCCTCGAAGGCGCGGATGAAGACCTGCCTGCAGGGCTACCACGGCAACAAGGACGCGGGTACGTTGAACGGCCTTCGCTGGATCCAGAAGGGCGGCGGCTATTACAGCCTCTGCAACGCCAAGCTGAAGAGCTGATCGACCAGCAGCGTTTGAAGATCGAAGGCCCCCAACCGCAAAGGTTGGCGGGCCTTCTCTTGGGTCTTGCCCCGTCAAGCGCCTTGTTTCGAGAGCAGTGCGACCAGGCTTGTAAGATCGGCATCGGCCTGGCCGGCAGCCACCCCGCGCTTCATCAGGCTTTGCATCGGCAGGACGAGTTCGGTGCTGACATCAGCCGACCTGCTGGCATCGATGAGATTGACGTAGGCATCAGCCTGCATGCCCAGGTTGGAAACGACATTGCTGGTGTGATCGCCACTGTCGATCTGTTCCGCCCATTTCGGCAGCAGGCCTTGCATCGACTGAAGCCAGGAGGCCAGCAGCGGCATGAACTCGCCGGCCGGGATCCCTGCTGCGCCCGTCAATGCCAACGCCTGCAGAACGCCCGCGAACATGCCGTACATGCCGGTCAGAAGCGAGATATCATAGAGCGGCGCGAGCCCAGCATCCTCACCGAGGAATTTGCTGGTGCCGAGCGCTCCGAGCTGCCCCGAACAGGCATCGAACGCCTGGCGCGAACCGCTGTAGAGAATCAGGGCGTGCGGCCCGCCGATCATCGGCGGCACCGCCATGATGCCGCCGTCGATATAGCTGGCGCCCTGGCTCACCGCCCAGCCCGACATCGCCCGCGCCTGCTCGGGCGTGCCGTTGGTGAGATTGACCAATGTGCGGCCCGACAGCGCCTCTCGGCTTGCGCCGAGCACCTCACGAACGGTGTCATAGACAAGCAGGCACGCCACGATCAGTGGACTCGATCTGACGGCTTCCTCGACACTCTTGGCCACAATGGCGCCCTTGGCTGCCAAAGCCTCAGCCTTTGCCGGAGAACGGTTCCACACCGTCACCGCATGTCCCTGGTTCAGAAAGGCTTCGGCAAGCGCAGTGCCCATGGCGCCGAGACCGATTACTGTTATGTCGCTCATTCTGCTTCTCCTTGGTTTGGTTGCGCGGTTACGCCGGTGACGGGGTCAGGTCCTGGCCAAGGCCACCGTCCACGGTCAGCCGCGCGCCCGTGGTGAAGGTCGCGTCGAACGCCAGGAACGGCACTGCGCGCGCCACCTCCTCCATCGTGCCGTGGCGCTTCATCGGCGTGACCGCGTCACCGATCGCCATGAAGGCGGCCCGCTCCTCGGCCGAGGCGTCGGCCACACCCATCGTCGGCGTATCGATGAAACCAGGGCTGACCACATTCACGCGGATCCGGCGCGGCAGAAGCTCGGCGGCCAGGACCTTGGCGAAGGCGCGCAGTGCCGCCTTCGATCCGGAATAGACGCTCATGCCGCCAGTGCCGGATTCGTCGGCGATCGACGAGGTGAAGACTATGGCGCCACCATCCCTGATGAGGGGCAGCAGGCGCTGCGCGGTGAAGAAAGCGCCTTTGGTGTTGATGTCGAAGGTGCGATCGTAACTGTCCTCGGTGACCCGCTCGACGGGTTCGAGATTGGCCACCCCGGCATTGACGTGAAGGAAGTCGATCTGGCCAAGCTTCTGCCCCACTTCGGCACCGAGCGTGACGATATCGGCCATGTCTGAGATATCGGACCGCACGACATGAGCTCGCGAAAGCAGCTTGGCTCGCGCGGCCTCGATGTTGCGCTGGTCGCGGCCGGTGACCAGGACCTCGGCGCCGCTTTCGATCAGGGCTTCGGCAACGGCGAGCCCCATGCCGTGCGTCCCGCCGATGACAACGGCCTTCTTGTTTGCGTATCGTGTCATGATCCATCCGTTTTTGACAAAATCCGGCCGCCGACGGCCTTTGCAGGTCGAAGCGAGGTACCGATATGATGTTGTGGTGTTCGCCGATGCCGGCGAGCTGGTTTGAAGCTATGGACCGGCTTGGTTTTTCTCAAGTACCGACAAAAATGTAAGCTACCCACCGATTGCTCAGAATTGGATGAAACATGGGAAAGAAACAGCCAGATAGTTGCGGATTGGGGCCGGCGCTGGAGGTCATCGGCGGCAAATGGAAGGCGCTACTGCTCTGGCAGATTCACAAGGCGCCGGCACGATTCGGTGAGCTGAAGCGGCTGGTGCCTGACATCAGCGAAAAGATGCTGATCCAACAGCTGCGCGAAATGGAGGCCGACGGCATCGTCCATCGCGAAATCTTTCCCGAGGTGCCGCCGAGGGTCGAATACTCGATTACCGAATTCGGCATCGAGCTGGACAATGCCCTGATCCCGCTGGCCAGATGGGGCAAGCAACATGCTGGCCGGACTGACGGTGTGCGCCCCGGCAAAGCAAATGCATCCGTCCCGCATGCTATTTGAGAGACCCTGAACAGCAAAACGCCGCGGATTGAGCCGCGGCGTTTTCTTGCATCAAGTGATGTCAGCTCAGCTCGACGGCTGAGGCTCCATGCCGCCTTCGGGCTCGGGACCCTTCTTGCGGCGGCCGGACTTCGGCACAGCCGAGCCGCGGCTTGTGGGGGTGTCATCCCCCAAATCTCGCGCGGGCTTCTGCCCGGCGATCAGCTGCTTGATCTCTTCGCCCGAAAGCGTCTCGTATTCGAGCAGGCCCTGCGCCAGAGCGATCCATTCCTTCTTCTTCTTGGTCAGAATGGACTTGGCCGTGACATAGGCCTCGTCGATCAGCCGGCGCACTTCGGCGTCGATGATCTGCGCGGTCTCTTCCGAGACGTTCTGCGTGCGCGCCACCGAATGGCCGAGGAAAACCTCTTCCTGGTTGTCGCCATAGGCGACATGGCCGAGCTTGTCGGAGAAGCCCCAGCGCGTGACCATGGCGCGCGCCAGCTTTGTCGCCTGCTCGATGTCCGAAGAGGCGCCGGAGGTGATGTTCTCCTTGCCGAACTTGAACTCCTCTGCGACGCGGCCGCCCATCATGATGGCAAGCCGCGAGATCATGTATTTGTAGCTCATCGAATAGCGATCGCCTTCCGGCAGCTGCATGACCATGCCGAGCGCGCGACCGCGCGGGATGATGGTCGCCTTGTGCAGCGGATCGGCCGACGGCACGTTGAGCGCCAGGATGGCGTGGCCGGCCTCGTGATAGGCCGTGAGTTCCTTTTCGGCCTGGGTCATGGCCGACGAGCGGCGCTCGGCGCCCATCATGATCTTGTCTTTGGCGTCCTCGAACTCGGCCATGGTGACAAGGCGCTTGTTGCGGCGCGCCGCCATCAGAGCGGATTCATTGACCAGGTTCATCAGGTCGGCGCCCGAGAAGCCCGGCGTGCCGCGTGCTATCACCTTGAGGTCGACATTCGGCGCCAGCGGCACGTTGCGCACATGCACCTTGAGGATCTTCTCACGACCGACGATGTCGGGGTTCGGCACCACCACCTGGCGGTCGAAACGGCCCGGACGCAGCAGCGCCGGGTCGAGCACGTCGGGCCGGTTGGTGGCGGCGATCAGGATGATGCTCTCGTTGGACTCGAAGCCGTCCATCTCGACCAGCAGCTGGTTCAGCGTCTGTTCGCGCTCATCATTGCCACCGCCGAGGCCGGCGCCGCGATGGCGGCCGACAGCGTCGATTTCGTCGATGAAGATGATGCAGGGAGCATTCTTCTTGGCCTGGTCGAACATGTCGCGCACACGGCTTGCGCCGACGCCGACGAACATCTCGACGAAGTCCGAACCGGAGATGGTGAAGAACGGCACATTGGCTTCGCCGGCGACGGAGCGGGCGAGCAGCGTCTTGCCGGTGCCGGGAGGTCCGACCAGAAGCACGCCGCGCGGGATCTTGCCGCCGAGGCGCTGGAACTTCTGCGGATCGCGCAGGAACTCGACGATCTCTTCCAGATCTTCCTTGGCCTCGTCGACGCCGGCGACATCCTGGAAGGTGACGCGGCCATGCGCCTCAGTGAGAAGCTTGGCCTTCGACTTGCCGAAACCCATGGCGCGGCCGGAGCCGGACTGCATCTGGCGCATGAAGAATATCCACACGCCCAGGATCAGGATCATCGGCAGGTAGGAGATCAGATAGCTGAACAGCGAGTTGGAACCGTCCGACTCAGGCCGCGCATTGATGGTGACGTTCTTGTCCTGCAGCCGCGAGACCAGCTGCGGATCGCCAGGCGAATAGGTCTGGAAGCCATTGGCGTTGTCGGCGTAGGTGCCCGTGATGCGGGCGCCGGCGATGACCACCGTCTTGACCCGGCCGGCCGCGACCTCTTGCAGGAACTGCGAATAGGGAACGTCGGTCGAGGCCCCGCGAGTCTGCGGCGTCTGGAACAGATTGAAGAGAGCAATGAGCAGGACCGCTATGATCGCCCAGAGCGCGAGATTGCGATAATTCGGATTCATCAATTGTCCCGTTGGTGCCCGCTGGGACACGCGTCATGAGAGGAAACTTGCGCCTAACATAGGGAGAGCGCCCCCCCTTGCCAAGCATAACAGCACGTCTGGGTTAAGCTTTCGCGCCATGATCAACCGGCACTGTGGCGGCCAAAGGGCAAGCCGGGACAGGCGGTGCGCCGATCAACTCGGCCACGGCCTGCGCCAACACCAGATCGAAGCGCGGCAGGAAACGGGCAAAGGGCGCAACGACCGGGCTGACGGCGATTGCCGGCGCCGCCGCTACATCCCCTGCAAAACCACGGCATTCGCCGCCGCGCCACAGCGCCGGTTCCGCAGCCAGGGCGGCGCGCACAAGGCTTGGCGGCGCGCCATCCCCGGCAATCGGCGTTTTGGCGGCGGCAGCGGCGCCAAGCGGCGCGATCAACCATGCACCCGGACTGTCGTCCAATGTGATCGCCCCGGCTTCGATGTGTGGCGTGATCCGCCGGCGACCGTCCCAAAGCAGAGCGCCAGCTACCGGCGCGGAACGCGGCAGGTCGCGCGATTCACGGCGCAGGAAGATGCCGTTTCGCCTGATATCGACGACCGCCCGCGACAATGTGGCGCAAAGCCGACCGGCCCGCATTTGCTCGAACAGCGCTTCGCTGCGCGCCTGGTCCGGCGACAAGGCGGTGCCGCCCGTCGCCGCCAGCAGGACACGCAGCGCATAGACCGCGGCTCGCGTGTCGTCAGCTTCGGCAAGACCGGGATCGAGACGGATGAGACCCCTCGCCGGCCGGCTGGCAAATTCACCGATCAGGGCGGCGGCGCGGCGACCGAGTTGTTCGCGCTCGCCGGCGGCCCGCCTGGCCAGGCCGATCGCTTCGGCAAAACGCTGCCCGCTCCGGTCTTCGCCGAGCACGGCCCGGATGCGCGGGCGTTCGAAATTCGTGTCGATGTTGGTCGGATCCTCCGCCCAGCCGACATGTTCGCGCTGCAGGAAGGCGCGCAACGCCGCGCGCCGAGCGCCGAGCAGCGGCCGCGCGATCCAGATCCGCCAGTCATAGAGGGTGGCAGGCGCCATGCCGGCGAGACCTCGGCCTGCAAGCTCTCGCCCGTCATTCCGCGCGGCTCGCATCAGGACGGTCTCGGCCTGGTCGTCGGCGGTGTGGCCGGTCACGATCACACCAATGCCTTGCGCCTGCGCTGCCTCGGCCAGCAACCGGTAGCGCGCCTCGCGCGCCGCCGCGGGCAGGCCGGCCGACGGCTTGGCGCCGGACCAGTTGAGCGTCCGGTGCGCGATGCCGCGCTCGGCACAAAGCTTTGCCACGCTGCGCGCTTCGGCTGCTGCTTCCGGACGCAGGCCGTGGTCGATCGTCACCGCCAGCAGCCGGGCTGTCGGGGCGCTGCGGTCGAGGTGAGCCTTGAGGAGAAGAAGGAGGGCGGTCGAGTCGCTGCCGCCGGACACGGCCGCAAGCGCGCCGTTGGTAAAGTCGATCTGCGAAAAATTCGAAAGGTCAGGCTCGGTATCGAGCATCAATGCATGTCGCGCAAAAGTGGTCCCGGTTCTGGGACAACACGGCAAAGACTAGCACGCCGCCAGCGCCCTCTCCTGCTTGACGCGTTCCTTGAGCGCGGCCGAAATATCGGGATAGCGCTTGCCGATCTCGCCGAAGGTGGCGCAGGCGACATCCTTCTGCTTGAGGCCGACCAGCGACACGCCAAGCTTCAGGAGCATGTCAGGCGCCTTCTTGGCCTTCGGATAGTCCTTGCTGGCGGAGAGGAAAACCTCGGCAGCGTCATGATACTTCTGCTGGCCAAGCAGCGATTCGCCAAGCCAGTAATGCGCGTCCGCCGCCTTGGCGTCCTTCGGGAACCGGGCGATGTGGTCGCGAAAACCCTGCTCGGCGGTGCTGTAGTCGCCCGACAGGATGAACTGGTAGGAGTTGCGGTAGATCTCTTCCGGGTTGTTGGTGGCAGGCAGCGCCGCCACCACCGTGCCGTCGGACTTGCCGGTCTTAGCCCCGGTAGCCGGCGCCTCGGCGGCGGGGGCCGCACCTTCCGCCGGCGCCGCTGCCTGCGTGTTACCGCCGGCGTCGATTACATTGCCGTTCTTGTCGACGGTAATGGTGCCGAAGGTCTTGGGCGGCGTGCCGTTGATCACCTTGCCGGGATCGCCGGTCTGCGATTCGACGATGACCTCGCCGACGCTCTGGCCGCCATCCGGCTGCGCGCCGGCATCGGCCGGCGCCTGGTCTGCCGGGGCCTCGGCGACGCCGGTGCCCGCGCCACCGTCCTGCGGCGCGGCCTCCGATTTCTTCTGGGCCGGCGGCTGCCCGCTGGAGCCGCCTTCCAACTGCTGGAAGCGGAACTCGTTGTCTTCCTGCTGCTTGCGCATCTGCTCCTGCATCTGCAGGATCTGGAAGTTGAGTTCCTCGAGCTTGCCGTTCATCTGCCGGAGCTGATCTTCCAGCCCCGCGGCGGCGGTGCCGTCCTGCTGCTGCGCGATCTGTTGCTGCTCCGGCTTCTCCTTCTTGCCGAAAATGCCGAGCGTCGGCAGATGGAAGGAAAAGCCGCTATCCGCGGGTTGTCCGGTGCCGCTCGCAGAAGCCGCGAAGCCTGATACGAGCAGCAGCGCAAGCGTGCCGCTCAAGACCGATCTGAAATGCATGTGCCTCTCGCCGTGAAAATCGTGAGCCTGTTCGCGCCTTCCGATCAAAGTGGGACCGGCACGACGCCCTCGGCTCTTAGCAGGAGGCGAGACTTCGGCCAAATTTTGTTTCCGGGTTTGTTTCCGGGGCCGAAAGTGAAAAAGGCGGCCACAAGGCCGCCTTTCGCATGGAGGTGTTGCAATTATGCGACTAAGGCGCCGCCGTCTTGCCTATCAGGAGCCGGCGCCGGAGAGCGTGGTGACCGCGCGGCGATTCTGCGACCAGCAGGAGATGTCGTCGCAGACCGCGACCGGACGTTCCTTGCCGTAGGAAATCGTCTTCAATCGGCTCGCCGAGACGCCCCTGGCGACCAGGAAGTCGCGAGTGGCGGCGGCGCGGCGGGCGCCGAGAGCCAGATTGTATTCACGTGTGCCACGTTCGTCGGCATGGCCTTCGACGACGATGGCGTACTGCTTGTACTGGTTGAGCCACTGCGCCTGGCGCGACAGCGTCGTCTGCGCATCCGCGCGGATTGCCGTCGAGTCCGTGTCGAAGAAGATGCGGTCGCCAATGTTGACGGTGAAGTCCTGCGCCGAGCCCGGCGTTGCGGCACCCGCGCCATTGAGGCCGAGATCGGCAGCGTTGTTCGGGGTTTTCTTCGAGGCGCAACCGGTGATGGCGAGCATCGCGATCAGGGCGATCATCGCCGGGTTTCTGGTAAGTGCTGCGATACGGCCCATGCCGCCTCTCCTTCGTATTCGAGTGATCGTATTTCGAGTGATTTCGTTGATCACCCAGTAACCACGTTTGGGTTAACCGGCATTCAAGAAATACGGTTAATGTTTGGTTTCGATCGTCCGTCCACGACCTTCAAATCCACGGTCACAGTTGGCGCGGACCCTAGGCGGAAATGCGGCCGAAACGCGACCAATGAATGGAAAAGGGGCCAAACGGGCCCCTTTTTAGCAGGTGTGGCAATTCGGCCGAACCTACTCCAGCAGCGGCGACCAGGCGGGATCCGACGCGAAATTCGCGGTCGGGATCGACTGTTCGTTGCGGCCGGTGAGATCGACGGAAACCAGTTTTGGGCCGCCGGCGGAGTCGCGGAAGAACATCAGCACGCGGCCGTTGGGCGCCCAGGTCGGTCCCTCCTGCTGGAAGCCCGAGGAGAGGATGCGCTCGCCCGAACCGTCGGTCTTCATGACGCCGATCTGGAATTCGCCGCCGGTCTGCTTGGTGAAGGCGACGAGGTCGCCGCGCGGCGACCACACCGGCGTCGAATAGACGCCGTCGCCGAACGAAATGCGGGTCTGGCCCGAGCCGTCGGCGCCCATCACATAAATCTGCGCACGGCCGCCACGATCGGAAGTGAATACCACCTTGCTGCCGTCGGGCGAATAAGAGGGCGAGGTGTCGATGGCGGTCGAGTTGGTCAGCCGGGTGGTCGAGCGGCTTCGCAGATCCATGGCGAAGATGTTGGAATTGCCGTCATCGCGCAGCAGGCTCATGATCACCTTCTGGCCGTCGGGCGAGAAGCGCGGCGCAAAGGTCATGCCGGGAAAGTTGCCGACCAGTTCGCGCTGTCCGGTCTCGATCTGCAGCAGATAGACCCGCGGCTGGCCGCTTTCGTACGACATGTAAGTGATTTCCTGCCGGTTCGGCGAGAAACGCGGCGTCAGCACGATCGAGCGGCCATCGGAGAGATAGCGCACATTGGCGCCGTCCTGGTCCATGATGGCGAGCCGCTTCTTGCGCGCATTCTTGGCGCCGGATTCGTCGATGAAGACGACGCGTGTGTCGAAATAGCCCTTCTCGCCGGTGAGCTTCTCATAGATCGCATCGGCGATGATGTGGGCGACACGGCGTTGATTTGCGTCGTTGGCGAAAAACTGCTCCCCGGCTATCTGCTGGTTGCCAAAAATATCCCATAGTCGGTACTGGGCGCGGATTCGGCCGTCCGCCTCCTTGCTCACGCTGCCGGTGACCAGCGCCTGCGCATTGATCACCTTCCAGTCGTCGAAACGGGGCTGCGCATCCGGATTGGCGATCTTCTCGATGAAGGCGTTCTTGTCTATCGGTGCGAAGAGACCGGAGCGCTTCAAGTCGGCGGTGACGATCTCGGAAATCTGCGCGCCGAGCCCTCCCTGGAAATCTGGGATGGCGATCGGCATCGGTTCGACATTGCCTTTGTTGACGTTGAGCTCGAGGGTTGCTCGAGCAGGCAAGGTGACGACGGCGTTCATGCCCATCGCCATCGCGGCGACCATCAGGAGCGGCTTGAGGATGGATTTCATGTCTTCTCGCTTCTCTTGCTGATTTCTGGGTGCTCAGGCTACAGGCCAAGCATCGCTCTGGGATCGAAGTTGACGCGAACGTCGGACCAAATGTCATGCTTTCCGGCGGGCACCTGCAGGCCGGCGACATCGCATTTCTG
This sequence comes from Mesorhizobium sp. L103C119B0, assembly GCF_000502235.1. Lineage (NCBI taxonomy): Bacteria > Pseudomonadati > Pseudomonadota > Alphaproteobacteria > Hyphomicrobiales > Phyllobacteriaceae > Mesorhizobium > Mesorhizobium sp. L103C119B0. Next base: position 21,825 of record NZ_AYXE01000017.1, read on the forward strand.
CACAGCGCGAACCGCGCTGCTGTCGAATTGGGGGTTGCCGCTGGACTTCTCGACGGTCGGACGGCCCTCCAGCTTGCCGGAGGCATCCAGGCTGAAACGGATCACCACGGTGAAATCCTCAGAACCCTCAAGCCCAACCGGGAGGGTCCAGCAGCCACCGAGCTGTTCTTCCAATGCCCCTTGCTCGGACTTCGACAGCTTCTGGCCTTGATCCTTGTCGCCGCCTAGCGATGCCTGCTGGGTCGAGCGCTTGGCGCCGCCGCCGGATGGCTTCTGCTTGTCGAGCAAAGCCTTGATGTCAGCCTCATTGAACTGCTTGTCATCCGACTTCGGCTTCGACGAGGCTTCCTTGACTGGCTTGTCAGCGTCCTTGCGGTCCGGTGCCTTCGCGCTTTCGGCCTGCGCCGGCTGCGGCCTCGGCCGTGCTTCGGGAGCAGGAGCGGAAGTCGGAAGCTGCGCTTCTTCCAGAGGCTGCTGATCCGATATGGCTTCGGCGACCGCATCGGGCTTCACGCGTGGCTTCGGCTCTATGGCGGCGGTCGTGTCCGGCTGCGGTGTTGGTGCAGGCTCCTTCACCGGGGTCGGCTTCGGTTCAACCTGCTTCACCGGCTCGGGCTTGACCTCTTCCTTCGGCTGCGGCTCCGGCGCCACCTCCGTCGCAGGTGTCGGCTTCGGCGCTTCCTTTGGCTTCGGCGTGTCCTCGGTCTTCGGCTTTTCGGTCGGCGTCGGCGCCGGAGCAGCCGTCGCTGTTTTCTCCACCGGCTTCGGCTTAGGCTCGTCCGTCACCGGCTTGTCGGTATCAACGCTGTTCTCGCCGATTTTCTGTCCATCTGGCACGATGTCGGGACGCTTGGTCGGCATCGGCGCCGGCTTTTCGTGCATCACCGCCTTCTTGTCGCCCTGCAGCGTCTGCGCAATGGCTTCCATGGGAACGATGTCGACCGCTATTGACTCGACATCCGTGGACGGCAGCGCGGCCGGCGCCGACAGGGTGAACAGGCCGAAAGCCAGTGCCACCGTATGCAGTATCACCGATGTGGTGAGGCCGGTCTTCATCGTGCGTCTACTGATCCTGTTGCTGCAGTGAAATCAGGCCGATATTCTTGTAGCCGGCGGCCTGGATGAGGGCCATGACCTCCATCGCGGCGCCATAGTTGGTCGCCTTGTCGCCGCGGATGAAGATGCGCTCTTCGTAGCCGGTCTTGGAAATCGCCTGCAGCTTGGCGACCAGCTCTTCCCTTGGGATTTCGGTCTCCTGCAGGAAAATCTTGCCGGCCGCGTCGATCGAAACGGTGATCGGCTGGGTGTCGGCGTTCATAGCCTTGGCCTTAGTCTCCGGCAGGTCGACCGGCACGCCGACCGTCAACATAGGTGCGGCGACCATGAAGATGATCAAGAGCACCAGCATCACATCGACCATCGGCGTGACGTTGATTTCCGACATCAATGCATGGTGGCGGCCGCGTCGCCTGTGTCCGCGTCCGCCGCGTCCTGCCATGCCAACCGACATACCCATCTTCTTACCTCAGCCCTTAGGCGCTACTTTTTCATCGATTTGGCGCGAGAGTATGGCGGAGAACTCGTCCGAGAACCCTTCCATCCGCACGGCGATCTTGTTCGCGTCGGATGACAGCTTATTGTAGGCGATAACCGCCGGTATGGCGGCGAGAAGACCGATGGCCGTCGCCAGCAGCGCTTCGGCAATGCCGGGTGCAACAACCGCGAGACTGGTGTTCTTCGAACCGGCAATCGCCTGGAACGAGGTCATGATGCCAATGACGGTGCCGAACAGGCCGATGAAGGGTGCGGCCGAACCAGTGGTGGCGAGAAAGCCGAGACGGCCCTCCAGCTTCTCCATCTCGCGCGTCAACGCCAGGTCCATCGCCTTGTCGATGCGGGTCTGCAGGCCGAGCGGCGATTTGGCCCCCTTCTCGAAGCTCTTCTTCCATTCGCGCATGGCCGCAACGAAGATCGCACCCATGCCCGTGGTCTTGCGGTCGGCAAGCGTGCGATAGAGCTCTTCCAGCGACTGCCCCGACCAGAACACCTGTTCGAAGCGATTGAGCGACAGACGCATGCGGGCATAGCTGACCAGCTTGTCGACGATGATCGCCCAGGTCCAGACCGAGGCGCAGAGCAGACCGATCATGACCAGCTTGACCACCCAGCTGGCCTGTGTGAACAGCGCCCAAATCGACAATTGCGCTGCCGGATCGGCGAGTGCGGTAGTTTCCATGCTTCAGTCCTTAAGATTTTCCGGGCATCGCTGGCGGCTGGCCCATGGGCATCCCTTGTGGTCCGTTCGCGCTTGGCTTCCGGATTAACCCCAAATGCACCGTTGGCGGCCTTTTCAGGGCAAATATTGGTGAAAGGAAGGCGCGCGGATTCTTCCAATCTTCACCGATCTCTTCATGAACCGTTATGGTTAAGGATGGGTTAGGAAATATGGCGCGGCGCATTGCCGCGCCAAGGCACGACGCGGGCCATCCATCCACAATCGAATGCGCTGCCGATTGGCCGCTCGTTGCCGGCCGGCAGGCCTGGATATCAGCTTGCTCCTGGTAGAAAGGCCGCGATCCATTCTTTCGGAAAGCGCTTCGGCCGGCCGTTCTCGCCGATGATCGCCGCCTCGACCTTTGCTTCGACCAGAACCTCTGTCCCGCGTTTCAATTGCTGCGCCATGACGATGCGGGCGCCGGAAATATCCTGCGTTGATGTGTCGATGGTCAGGATGTCGTCCATGCGGGCAGGCGAGCGGAAATCTATCTCCATCCGCCGCACCACCCAGACGATCCGTTCGCCGTGCTTGCCTTCGTGAAGTTCTGTGTGGTGGACGCCCGCCAGCCTGAGATAGTCCGAGCGGCCGCGCTCGAAGAATTCGAGATAGCGCGCGTGGTAGACGACGCCGGAGAAGTCGGTGTCGGCATAGTAGACCCGCGCCATCAGCCGATGGCCGAATTCCGTCAAGGCTCCGGAAAGCCCGGCAGCAAGCGCCGCCGATTCACCATGATCGTCCATCGCGCTTTCCTTTTTGCCCCCGGCGGGGCACCTGTCTTGCCAAAATCACCAGCGCAGCAAACCGGATGGCACTGTTGACGGCGATGATCAAGACCGTGATGGCAGCGCTGCTGGTGCTGGCGGCGTCTGCGCTTCCCGGTCAGGCCGCTAGCTTTTCGATAAAGCGCGGCCTCAACCTCGACCAGTGGACGACCTGGGTCGGAGAAGACAAATGGAACGACCGACAAGCCATCCTGCCCTATCCGGAATGGCGCAAGTTACTCAACGAGGATGACCTCAAGGCGCTGAAGGCCGCCGGTCTCGACTTTCTGCGAATGCCGGTCGATCCCTCGCCGTTTATGTCTGATCAGACACTGGCGCTGCGCGACGACCTTTATGCCAGCGTGCGGGACTCGGCGCGCATGATCAACCGGGCCGGTCTGAAAGTGATCGTCGACATGCACCTGATCCCCGCCGGCGGCGGCCGCGAGATCGGCATGGGCCAGGTGATGGGCGATCCCGCAACCTTCGACGCCTATGTCGAGGTGATCCGCAAAATGGCGCGCGCGCTGGCCACCGAGGACCCGGCGCAGGTCGCTTTCGAGCCGATGAACGAGCCTATCGTCGACTGCGACAGCGATGGCACCAACCTGTGGCCGGAGCGTCAGCAAAAGCTGTTCGCGGCCGCGCGCGCCTCGGCCACCAGGCTGACGCTGATCCTGACCGGCGCCTGTTATTCCAATGCGGCTTCGCTGGTCAGGATCGACCCAAAGTCGATCCCCGACGACAACATCATCTGGACCTTCCACTCCTACGACCCGTTCCTGCTGACCCATCAGGGCGCGACCTGGGCCGGCGATTTCATCCCTTATGTCACCGGCCTGCCCTATCCGCTGACCGCGGTGCCGCGCGCCGAGCTCGATGCGACGCTGGATGCAATCCGCGCCAAGATAAAAGCCGAGGCGCCATGGACCAGACGGAACGGCCTGCTCGCCTATCTCGATGAACAAGTCGCCAGCATGGACACGGACGAAAAGCTGCTCGGCGTCATGGATGCGCCGTTCGAAAAGGTCGAGGCCTGGGCGAAGGCCAACGCCATCAAGCCGGAAAACATCACGCTGGGCGAGTTCGGCATGATCCGCCAGGAGTATGGCAACCCCTATGTGATGCCGCCCAAATACCGCGCGGCCTATGTCAAGGACATGATCGCGCGCGCCGAGGCGCATGGCTTCTCATGGTCGGTGTGGAGTTTTGGCGGCGCCTTCGGCATCGTCGATGCCTTCAACGGCGAAAAGGCCGAACCCGCCGTGATGGATGCAATCCGCTCGCTCCATTAGTCCTAGGGCATGTCGAGATTTCAGGTCAGGCCGAGTCGGAAATGAGGGGTTCCGAGAACCGGAAGGGAGCGGACTTTGGTCCGTGACTACCGGAAGCGCAGGAACACCTCATTTGCAGGCCGGCATCACCTGAATACCGGCATGCCCTAACCGAGGTCGATCTGCAGGATTTCCGGCCGCATGCCAAAGCGCACCGGCGCGATGCTGAAGCCGAGCCCGCCTGACACGATCAAATTGCGGTCATTCTCGACGACATGGCCATAGGCAAAGCGGTTGCCGAAGCGGGACGGCACCACCGGTGAATAGCCGAACAGCCTGACCTGCCCGCCATGTGTGTGGCCCGACAGCGTCAGCGAAACCCGCCACGGCACTTTCGGGAAAATGTCAGGCTCATGCGCAAGCAGGATGATCGGTGCCTGGTCGGTGATCTTGGCCAGCGTGCCGTCGAGATCGTCGAGGCCTTCAAATTTGTCGCGGCCGGCGGCCTTGTTCGGTAACAGGGCCAGCTGGTCGGCGAGTCCGGCGATCCAGAAGCCGTATCCATTCTTTTCCAGACGCACAGCGTCGTTCTCCAGAACCGAGATGCCGGCTTCCTCCAATGCCTTGCGCGCCACAGTCGGCCCCGCTCCGGCCTGCTGCGCGAAAGGATCGTGCCACCAGTCGTGATTGCCGAGGATCGACAGGACACCAAGCGGCGCCTTCAGTCCTGACAAGGCCGGCGCCCATTCATGGGCCTCCACCCGGTTCGTCACCAGGGACATGCCTGAGATATAGTCGCCGAGCAGTACGATCAGATCGGGCTGCAGCACGTTCGCACCTCGACGAGCGAAGCGATCCGCTCAGGCGTCATCCAGGGGCGGCAGGCGTGAATATCGGCAAGTGCTACAACGCGCAGCTTCAAGCCCGCCGGCCAATGCGGCGGCGTCAGCCGGTAGCGCTTCACATGGGTCAACAGCATCGGCTCGATGCCGACCGCATAGGCACTGAGCGACGCCAGCGAGAGGAACGAACCCCCGACGAATTTCAGGAACCCGCGTCTGGTGATCACTTTTCTGGCTCCGACGCTTGATCGGAGCAGTTCGCGCCGACACTACGACGCCCGATAGCATCCAGGAATGCGCCTTCACGCTGGCAGGCTTGAGGAAATTCTGCGCAGACAGCCCGTTCCGGAGGACAAATCTCCGTTACTCTTCCTGGAACAGGTTGATCTGCTGCTGCGCCAGATCCTTCGGTGCGTCGAGGCCGAGATGGCGCCAGGCATTGGCGGTCAGCACGCGGCCGCGTGGCGTGCGTTGGATGAAACCCTGCTGGATCAGATAGGGCTCGATAATGTCCTCGATGGCGTCGCGCGGCTCGGACAGGCCGGCGGCGATGGTTTCGATGCCGACCGGCCCACCACCGAAATTGCGCGCGATCATCGAGAGATAGCGGCGGTCGAGCGCGTCGAGGCCGAGCGCGTCGACCTCCAGCCGCGTCAGGGCTTCGTCGGCAACCTGCTTGTCGACGTGACCGTCGCCGGCAACGGAGGCGAAGTCGCGCACCCGGCGCAGCAGCCGGCCGGCGATGCGCGGCGTGCCGCGGGCGCGACGTGCGATCTCCAGCGCGCCATCGTCGCCAAGCGGCATTTGCAGGATGCGGGCGCCGCGCCGCACGATCTGCTCCAGTTCCTCGACAGAATAGAAATTGAGCCGCACCGGAATGCCGAAACGGTCGCGCAGCGGGTTGGTCAAAAGGCCGAGCCTGGTGGTGGCGGCGACGAGCGTGAAGCGGGCAAGATCGATCTTGACCGAGCGTGCCGCCGGACCTTCGCCGATGATCAGGTCGAGCTGGAAATCCTCCATCGCCGGATAGAGGATTTCCTCGACTGCCGGATTGAGCCGGTGGATCTCGTCGATGAACAGTACATCGCGGTCTTCCAGATTGGTGAGAAGTGCGGCGAGATCGCCGGCCTTGGCGATCACCGGACCGGAGGTCGAGCGGAAATTGACGCCGAGCTCGCGCGCCATGATCTGCGCCAGCGTTGTCTTGCCAAGCCCCGGCGGCCCGACGAACAGCACATGGTCAAGCGCCTCGCTGCGGCCCTTGGCGGCCTCGATGAAGACTTTGAGGTTGGCCCGCACCGCGGCCTGGCCGACGAAATCGGCGAGCGTCTGCGGCCGCAAGGTCTGCTCAGCATCCTCGCCGCGCTTTTCCGGGGCAATGAGGCGGGGTGAAAGGCTCATGCGGCCTTCCTCGCACAGGGCAAAGGACCGGACAAGCAATCACTCACCGCGCCAGTTCCTTCAGCCCGAAACGAATGAGCTTCGAGGCATCGGCGTCCTCGCCGGCCGTCTTCAGCGCCGCCGCGACAGCATTGGCTGCGGTGTCGCGCGAATAGCCGAGATTGACCAGCGCCGAGACGGCGTCGGTGATGGGCGCCGGCGCCACGCCTTCCCCGAGTTCCTGCTTCAGGCCGATGGCGCCGGAGGCGGTTCCGGCATAGGCCGGCGCCTTGTTCTTCAATTCGGTGACGATGCGCTCGGCCACCTTCTTGCCGACGCCGGGCGCGCGGCTGACCATGGCGATGTCGCGCAGCGCGATCGCATTGGCGAGGTCGGCCGGCGCCAGCGTCGACAGGATGGCCAGCGCCACCTTGGCGCCGACGCCTTGCACATTGCTCATCAACAGCCGGAACCATTCGCGCTCAAGCACCGATTGGAAACCGTAGAGCCGGATCATGTCCTCGCGCACATAGGTCTCGATGAACAGCACCACCGCCTCGCCGGGCGAAGGCAGCGCGGCCAGCGTGCGCGCCGAGCAATAGGCGACATAGCCTACGCCGTGCACATCGACGAGGCAGAAATCCTCGTCGATCTCGTCCAGCGTGCCTTTCAATTTGCCGATCATGCGTGATCCCTCATGCCAGCGCCATCCTGTAGGCGACGCTTTGCCGGTGATGCGCGTGGCAGATGGCGATAGCTAGCGCGTCGGCGGCATGTTCGGTGTCGAAAACGGCTTTCGGCAACAGCACCTTGACCATCATGTGGATTTGCTTCTTGTCGCCATGGCCAACGCCGATCACCGCCTTTTTGACGGCATTGGGGGCATATTCGGCGACGACAAGGCCGGCGAGCGCCGGCACCAGCATGGCTATGCCGCGCGCCTGGCCGAGCTTCAGTGTCGCCACCGCATCCTTGTTGACGAAGGTTTGCTCGACGGCCGCTTCCTGCGGCATGGCCGCATGCAGGATCTCGGCCAGCCCGTCATGCAATTGGCAGAGCCGTGTCGCCAGCGCCGCCTTGTCGTCGGAGCGTACAGTGCCGGAACTGATAAAGCGCAGCGAGTTGCCGAGGCTCTCGACGATGCCCCATCCGGTGCGCCTCAGCCCCGGATCGATACCGATAATGCGAATCGCTTCCCTCATGCGCGAAGTCTACCTCCGGCGCACAGCGATGTCAGGGAAATGTGAACAAACCGGAAACGGGAAGCGTTTAACCTCGAGCGAAAGCCGTATTCAGCAGCGTGATCTGGTCGGAAACCGGATTGGCGCGGCGGCCTGTTACCGGCGTCTCGGCAAACGCGCCGCCATAGATCTCTTCGTCCATGCGGCGCACCAGCGCCTGCAGGCGCAGCGAGCGGGTGACGAGGTCGAGGAAATCCTTCGGCAGTTCGCCCCAGCCGACCGCTTCGTCATGCGCCGAGGCGGTGTCGAGACGCACCTTGGATTTTTCCGAGGCGACCTGGTCGCGGGTCATCTCGCCGGAATTTGCCGCCCGCTGCAAAAGCAGCCAGGAGGCGACCTGCATCAGCCTTGTGGTCAGCCGCATCGATTCGGCCGCATAGAGCGTCGCCGCCAGTCTGGACAGCTTCTTGGCCTCGGCCCGGCCCTTGCCGTCGAGATATTCCGCTGCTTGCTCAACCAGGCCCATGCCTTCCTGGTAGAGCGGTTTGAAGGATTGGGAGAAAACCCGGCGTTCCGCCAGCTTGATGGTTTTCGCGCTGCCCTTCGAAGGCTCGTTCATCGATACGCCCCTGCACTGCCCCGTCGGCTGATTCGGCTTCATCGCCGTCACGCCGGCACCCTAGATGACTGAAAATGCGCTTCGCCGCCGGCGAAGGCAAGCACATGTTTAACAAACGGTTAACGCCTGCGCAGGGGCGCCAAGCGGACCAAAAGCAGACAAAAAAAGAGCCGCGGATAAGGCGGCTCTCAGGAGTTTAACAGGGAGGCGTCAAACGAAGTGGCTCCAACCACTCGGTAAGAATCCAGATCACTGGATGGACATAGTAAACACCTGTAAAGCTTAATGAACCCTTAACGGCGCGGATATTTCTTGATCGACCGCTGCCCTTCTGTGCCGTATCAGCACAACGGCCCCCGAAGCCTGATCGTCAGCTTGTTCATGCCTTCTTCCACACAGCCGGCAAGGAAATGAAGGCGAACAGCAGCATTGCCGCATAAAACCCCATCGAGGAGGAAGCCAGCACCGGCTCGATCTCCGGATGGCCGGCAAGTTCAAAGTAAAGCCCGATCATCAGTGCGATGCCGCAGATTGCCGTCAGCCAGAAATGCACGACGGCAATCGTCTTTTGCCCGACCGCTGGAAACAGGTGGTAGAAGAAGGCAAACACCGCCGACATCAGCCAGCCCGCCACCATGGTGTGCGCGTGGGTCGGCATCTGCCCATGGTCATTGGAGATCGCCATATGCAGGCCGAGCGCCATGCCGCACAGGGAATAGATGACGGCCAGGGTGAAGAAATTTCGTGCTACGCCTTGCATGGGATACCCTCGATGGTTGTTGCAGACTTGGTCCGACCGCGCGCGGCCAAAATGGAGCGTCGTCGCGAGCGGCTTAGTCCCCGCAGGTTTCAGGATCATGCCGCGAAACCAGCCAATGCCGACACGGCGTCCATCCGGCAAATGCCGGGTATTGTGCGGGCTGCGGTAAAATCCGGCGACGGCGCCACCGCAACAAGCCGGCACCCACGCGGCATCTTCTGGATACATGTACGGAGATAATCCGCCCTCCTTCGGAAGCAGACGCGCGAAAGCAGCGTTTACCCCCGGAACGATGCACAAGGAGCGGCAATGGACTGGTATTCTCTCTTCAAATTCCTGCATGTCATGGCAGCGATCCTCTGGCTCGGCGGCGGTTTCGCCATGCTGCTGGTTTCGATACTCGCCGATCGCGCCGGCGACGACGAGACGCTGATGGTCATGCTGAGAACGACGGACAAACTCGGCTTGCGTCTGTTCGTGCCGGCGTCCGTCGCGACCCTGGCTTCTGGCCTGGTGCTGACTTCGCTATGGACCGGCTTCTCCGACCTTTGGGTCGTCATCGGCCTTTGCGGCTACGCCGCCGCGTTTCTGACCGGTATCCTCGTGCTGAAGCCTTCGTTCGAAAAGCTTGCCACAATGCTTGCCGCAGACGGCATGACCCCGGCTGCCATAGCGTTTGGGCGCCGCATGATACGGATCGTCAAGTTCGATTTCGTCATCATGATCGTCGTCGTCGCCGACATGGTGCTGAAGCCGACCGCGCACGACATCGCCACTCTCGGCGCAATGGCGGTCGTGGTCATGGGTGGTGCATCGCTGACCTTTGCGAGCGCCCCGCGAACCAAACCGGCAGCCGCCTGAGCGGGATTTAGAGCAGGCCGGCGATCCCGTCCCAAAGCAGCTTGACCGCGACCACGGCCACGGTCGCGTAGGTGAAGGGATAAAAAATCTCCGGCCGCATGCGCCGCACCAGCGAGGCGCCGGCGATGGTGGCCAGCGGCGCCAGCGGCATCAGCACGGCCGACGCCGTCAGGTTGGCGGTGTCGAACTGGCCAAGCGCGAAGTAGGGGATCAGCTTCAGCGCGTTGGTGGCGGCAAAGAAGATCGCCGATGTCCCCGACAGCACCTTCGGATCGAGCCGGATCGGCAGCGCATAGACCTGGAAGGGGGGCCCGCCGACATGGGCGACGAAGCTGGTGAAGCCGGCGACGGTGCCCCAGAAGGCGGCGGCGATGCGGTTGGCCGCCGCCGCATGGTCGGAACCGTGGCGGAACTGGAGATAGAGCCAGCGCAGCACGAAGATCAGCGCGACAGCGCCGACGATCAGCCGCACCATCTCTTCGGTTACGAGCGCTGCCGTCAGCCAGCCGAGCCCAATGCCGATCACCGCGCCCGGCATCATGTCGACCAGCATCTTTCTGTCGTAGACGCCCCACCACGTCCACACCGAAACGATGTCCATCAGGCACAGGATCGGCAGCAGGATGGCCGCCGCCTGCACCGGCGGCATGGCCAGCGCCATCAAAGGCACGCCAACGAAGCCGACAGCGCCGCCGAAGCCGCCTTTCGACAGCCCGACAAGTATCACCGCCGGAATGGCGGCGGCATAAAACCACGGATCGGCGAGCAGACCTGACATGAACTGGAAAAGCTGGAGGGAAGACGGTTGCCCTGCAATAGCCCAGAAACCCTTGCGCCGCGACCGGGAAAATGCCGGCCGTGTCGATCAACTGTGCGTAAAGCGACGGTTCCGGATTTGCGGCAAGATCGTCGCCGATGCATAAGGGCGCCGTCCCCGCTGCATCAGGTTTTGGCCCCAGGTTTTTGACCCCCAGGTTTTTGACAATGAGCGAACCCCACATCCGCCGCGCCGAAGCGGCCGACCTGTCTGCCATCGTAGTCATGCTCGCCGACGATCCGCTTGGCCGCAGCCGCGAGGATGCGACCGAACCACTCGCCAAGGCCTATCGCGACGCCTTTGCCGCCATCGACGCCGACCCCAACCAGTTTCTTGCCGTGATGACGGATAGCGGCCGCGTCATCGGCACGTTGCAGATCAGCTATCTCGCCGGGCTGTCGCTGCAGGGCGCCTTGCGCGGCCAGATCGAGGCTGTGCGCGTCGTCGCAAACCGCCGCGGCGAACGGCTGGGACAGCGCCTGCTGGAATGGGCGGTCGAACAGTGCCGTGAACGCGGCTGCAAGATTGTCCAGCTGACCACCAACAAGAGCCGCCAGGACGCGCATCGCTTCTATGACCGGCTCGGCTTCAAGGCCAGCCACATCGGCTACAAGCTGGAGCTTAATTCAGTGGCGGCGGACGGCGCCGGATCGGCTGCGCCTTGATGATGGCGGTGCTGGTCTCCGCCTTGTCGGCGATGCGGTCGAGAAGCTTGTCGAGCTCGCCGATGGAGCGTACGTAGAGCCGGGCCACGAAACAGTCGTCGCCGGTGACCTTGTCGCATTCGCCGAATTCCGGGATCTCCTCGATCAGCTTCTGGACAATATGCAGCTTGCCCGGCAGTGGCCGCACCCGCACGATCGCCTGCAACGGAAACCCCAGCGCCTCCGGGTCGATCTCGATGGTGAAGGCGCGGATGACGCCGCGTTCCTCGAGCCGCCGCAGCCGTTCCGAGACGCTCGGCGACGACAGCCCGACCTGCTGCGCCAGATCCTTCAACGAAGTCCGCGAATCCAGGATCAGGATGTCGAGAAGCTTTCTGTCCAACTCGTCCAGCATTTTCATCTCCTCGCAAAAGGGCAGCGCGCGCCTTATTAAATAAGGTCCTGCCCCCCTATCACCTTTCATAGGGTATATAAACCCTCAAGACGGCATGAGATTATGGCCTCAACAGATAGAGGTATTGTCATGGACAACACGGTACGCGGCACGATCGAGATGACGGCGGCGATGACAATCGTCGGCACGATCGGCTGGTTTGTCGTCATGTCGGGCCAGCCCGTCATGGACGTGGTGTTCTGGCGCTGCGCTTTCGGAGCGGTGGCGCTGCTGATCACCTGCGCGGCACTCGGGCTGCTGCGCGGCAGGCTGACGCTGCGCATTGTTGCCATCGCCGCTCTTGGCGGCGCGGCTATCGTCATCAACTGGCTGTTGCTGTTCAGCGCCTTCTCCCGCGCCTCGATCTCGATTGCCACGGCGGTCTACAACACGCAGCCCTTCATGCTGGTCGGCTTCGGTGCGCTGTTCTTCGGCGAGCGGCTGACCGTGGCCAAGCTGACCTGGCTCGGCATCGCCTTCGCCGGCATGCTGCTGATCGTGCAGACAGGGCCCGATGCGGGTGTCGGTTCCGGCATAACCGGCACAGATTATGTCATCGGCATCGTCATGGCGCTCGGAGCGGCCTTCTTCTGGGCTGTCGCGGCAATCGTCGCCAAGAAGCTCAAGGGCACCCCGCCGCATCTGATCGCGCTGATCCAGGTCTGCGTCGGCGTCGTCATGCTGGCGCCCTTCGCCAACCTCTCGCATTTGCCCGCCGATGCCTGGAGCTGGGCCATGCTGGCCACGCTTGGCGTCGTTCACACCGGCCTGGTGTACATATTGATGTACGCCGCCATCCAGAAACTGCCGACGCATCTGCAGGGGTCGCTGTCCTTCATCTATCCTGTCGTTGCGATCCTGGTCGATGTGATGGCCTTCGGCCACCGGCTGCATCCGGCCCAGCTCGTTGGCGCAGCCGCCATCCTGATCGCCGCCGCCGGCATGAATCTCGGCTGGACTTTGTGGAGGGCCAAATCGCCGGCCGAAAGCCCGCAAGCCGTCAAATGAGCCGCAGAGCGTCTGCTCGCCGGCGATCGTAAACCAAAGCCAGCGCATCGTTCCCCGCCCGCCTGTTCAAGGCGGGCGCTTTGTTCTATGCCGCAATGCAACCATCTTCGCCCGGCATAGGCGAAACCCGGGATCGAAAGCCATGAACGACGCAACACCCCCCAACCGCTGCCGCATCGTGCTGATCGCACCCAAGGACGCTCCGGCCGAGCGTATTGCGACTGCCTTCGACGGCGGTGATATCGCTTCGCTGATCCTGCCTGAGAACGGCATGGACGAGGCTGCCTTCCAGGCCTTTGCGGAACAGATCGTACCGGCGGCGCAAGCGGCCGGCATCGCCGTCATCATTGCCGGCGACACCCGCATTGCCGGCCGTGTCCAGGCCGACGGCATTCATGTCGAGGTTTCCAAGGACGCGCTGGCCGAGACCATCGAGCACTTCCAGGGCAAGATGATGGTCGGCGCCGGTGGCGCCAAGACGCGCGACGACGCGCTGGAACTCGGCGAAACCAGGCCCGACTACATCTTCTTCGGCCGCTTCGGCTACGACAACAAGCCGGAACCGCATCCGCGCAACCTGTCGCTTGGGCAATGGTGGGCGGACGTGATCGAGATCCCTTGCGTCGTCATGGCCGGTTCCGCCATCGCTTCGGTAGAAGCGGTGGCCGCCACTGGCGCCGAGTTCGTGGCCGTCTCAAGCGCTGTCTTCGCCGAAGGCGCCGATCCGAAGGCGGCGATTGCTGCCGCCAATGCGCTGCTCGACCAAACCGCGCCGCGCTTCGAGGGCTGACGTGCGCCGACCTGGACTTCCTCTCGCGATTCTCGTCGCAGCCTTGATGAGCGGGGCAGCGATCGCGGCGGAGACCGTTCCGCTGCCGCAGCCGAGGCCGGACACCAGCCCGCCCGCCCTCAGCGTGCCGGATGCGGTCGCCCCCGATGCGGGTGCCCCAAAAGCCGGTGCCACGGATTCCGGCGTCCATATCGACAAGCCGATCGACACCCCGCTGCCGCAGCCCGCGACAACCGCGCCGCTGCCGTCGGCCGACGCCATCAACCCCGAACGTTTCGGCGCCAAGCCGGCGGACCCCGCCTATGGCGCTTTCCAGCGCGGCCTTTACAAGACGGCCTACAATCTGGCGTTGGTGCGGGCTCAGAATGGCGACCCGGCGGCGCAAACGCTGGTGGCCGAGATCCTATCGCGCGGGTTGGGCGTGCCGCTCAACCCAGCGGAAGCCGCCAAATGGTATGCGCAGGCCGCCGAGCAGGGGATTCCTGAATCGCAGTTCCAGTATGCGCTGATGCTGCTCGACGGCCGCTACGTCAAGAAGGACGAAAAGGGAGCCTACGCGCTGATGCAGGCCGCCGCCGAGGCCGGCAACCGGCTGGCGCAGTTCAACTTCGCGCAAATGCTCGTGCAGCAGGATCCTGGCGATGCCGGCATCGCCCGGGCTGTGCCCTATTATGAGCGTGCCGCGGCGACAGGGCTTGCCGACGCCCAGTATGCGATGGCGCAGGTTTATGCCAATGGCGTCGGCGGCAAAACCCGCGACGATGGAAAGGCCCGCAGCTTGCTAGCACAGGCTGCCAGGCAGAACTACGACACCGCGCAGATCGATCTTGCCGCCTGGATGATCGAGGGCCGGGGCGGTGTTCGCGACCTGAAATCCGGCTTCAACTGGATGAAGCAGGCAGCTGAAGGCGGCAATGTCGCTGCCCAGAACCGGTTGGCAAAGCTCTATATGGGCGGCATCGGAACTGACCCCGACCTGATCCTGGCCGGGGCCTGGTATGTGGTCGCCCGCCGCGCCGGCCTTATCGATCCGGAGATGGACGATTTCCTGCAAGGGCTGACCGACGATCAGACAAAGCAAGCCTTGCAGAAGGCCAACCGCCTGCCCTGACACGCAACGTCACTGTGTATGATCCAGCACGACCTTGCCGAAGGGAGAGCCGTGTTCGAGATGGCGAAAGGCCTGCGCTGCCTCTGCCCATGGGAAGACCCGGTCGATCACCGGCCGCAGCCGATTGACGGCGAGCGCCCGGTTCATCGCTTCGAAGGACTCGCGCGAGCCGACCGGTATGCCGCGTGCTTTCACCTGGCGTCGGAAGATGTCGAGCGGATTGATCACCCCTTCGCTGCCGCCGAGATAACCGATGACGTTGATCTGGGCGCCGCGCGCCGACGCCTTGAGCGAATGCGCGAAACTCTGGGGACCACCGACTTCGATGATGTGGTCCGCGCCACGGCCATCGGTCAGCGCCAGCACGGCCGACGACCAGTCCGGATTGTTGCGGTAGTTGATGCCGTGATGCGCGCCGAGCTCTTTGGCCCGGACAAGTTTCTCATCGCTACTCGACGTAACGACGACCCGCGCGCCGGCCGCCTTCGCGAACTGCATGGCAAACAGCGATACGCCGCCCGTGCCGAGGCTGAGCACGGTCTCGCCCGGCTTGAGGTTGCCTTCCGTAAACAAGGCATGCCAAGCGGTGACGGCGGCGCAGGGTAACGTCGCCGCCTCTACGTCGCTGAGATGCGCCGGCGCGATGACAGCCGCCTGTTCGTCCAGCCGGGCGAATTCGCTCAGCAAACCGTCGATGGGGCCACCGCGCTGGTATGAGGGTTCGGCCATGGCGAAGCTGCCGCCGACCCATCGCTGCCAGAACGTGCCGCAGACCCGGTCGCCGACCTTGAAGCGGCTGACCTCGGAGCCAACCGCAACGACCTCGCCGACGCCGTCGGAAAGCGGCACCAGCGGCAAGGGGAATGTCGTGTGATAGCTGCCGCGCGCGATCTCGACATCGCGGTAGTTGAGCGCCGTCGCCTTGACGCGGACGATCATCTCCTGACGGCCGGGCTCCGGCATTGGCCGTTCGACCATCTTGAGATTGTCGATGCCGCCCGGCTTCTGCAGTTCGATTGCCTTCATTGTCGTCGTCCTTTCGTTTGAAAGGAAAATTGCTTGCCAGGCGATGGATTTCAAATTCATAATGTTCAGAATGATTATGCTTACGAGACATGGTTCTAGCTATGCTTGAGGAATTGCGCACGCTCGCCCTGTTTGCCGAGGAGGGCTCGATCCAGAAGGTCGCCCGGCGCCTGCCGCTGACGCAGCCGGCTGTGACCCGGCAAATCCAGCGGCTGGAGGACATGCTTGGCACGACGCTGCTCGACCGCCGGCAAAAGCCGCCGCGACTGACGCCGACGGGGCTGGAAGTGCTGGCGCGCGGACGCGATATCATCGCTTCCGTAGAAGCGCTGAAATCCTTCGCCGGAAAGACCGAGCCGGAAGGACTGTTCCGCCTGGGTCTCGCCCATGGCCTCTCGGACCGCGACATAGCGGGGGCCATCGCCAACGCCGCGGCGGCGTTCCCGAAAGTGTCGCTACGGCTCAAGACCGGCTGGAGCGCCGAACTGATCGATCAATTCGAACGCGGCGAGCTCGATGTGACGATTGTTCTGCGATCGTCGGACAAGCCAGGTCCGGAAGCGCTTGGCACTGAACGTCTTGGCGTCATAGCTGCGTCCACCGTCGCCGATCCGGAAGACGGTGGCCGGACACCCATGCCGTGGGTGCTTAGTCCGGCACCTTGCGACGCGCGCCAGAAGCTCACGTCCGTTCTGGTCGGCGGAAGGCGTCATTTCGAGATCGCGGCGGAGATACAGGATCCGGCCTTGCAGATGGAATGGGTCCGTCGGGGGCACGGCCTTGGGCTAATGCCGTTGCGTCTTGCAAGGCGCCGACTTCCCGACGGCCTCATGCTCGTCAACACGGAAGATGTCGACCTTTCCTTACAGGTCGCCGCACTTCGCTCGCCTCATCTCAACCGGCTGACTGAGGCTGCGGATGCCATCGTCGAGGCCGTCGGCAAAGTCATTGCAGCCCAGGTTTGAGGCTACCAGCCGCTGTCGGGCGATCTGGCATCCCTTGCCTCTCCTGCCGATTTGTGGTCTTGGGGGCCCGAAATCGCTTGTCCAGCGACCATCCCCATACCAACGGCCAAGCCGTTGGTAGCATCCCGGATCAATCTCATCATGGCCAAGATCAATGGCAACGAAATCCGTCCCGGCTATGTCATCGAACACGATGGCGGCCTCTGGGTGGCGGTCAGGACCAACACCGTCAAGCCCGGCAAGGGCGGCGCGTACAACCAGGTCGAACTGAAGAACCTGATCAACGGCACCAAGCTCAACGAGCGCTTCCGCTCGGCGGAGACCGTCGAGCAGATCCGGCTCGATCTGAAGGATTTTTCCTTCCTCTACGCCCAGGACGACGCGCTGGTGTTCATGGACACGCAGAGCTACGAGCAACTCGAGCTGGCGAAGGATTTCGTCGGCGACCGCGCCGCCTTCCTGCAGGACGGCATGATGGTGACGGTCCAGCTCTATGAGGACAGGCCGATCGGCATTTCGCTGCCCGACCAGGTGACGCTGACCATCACCGAGGCCGACCCGGTGGTGAAGGGCCAGACGGCCGCGTCCTCGTACAAGCCGGCGGTGCTGGAAAACGGCATCCGCGTGCTGGTGCCGCCATTCATCGGCGCCGGCGAACGCATCGTCGTCGACACCAACGAACTCACCTACATGCGCCGCGCAGACTGACGCGTAGGCAGGAACAGATACGATGGCACGCTCCGCACTTCTCAATGTCATGGTCCAGGCCGCCATGAAGGCCGGCCGCTCGCTGTCGCGCGACTTCGGCGAGGTGCAGAACCTGCAGGTGTCGATGAAGGGACCGGGCGACTATGTCAGCCAAGCCGACCGCAAGGCCGAGGACATTCTGTTTGCCGAACTGTCGAAGGCACGGCCGGGCTATGCCTTCCTGATGGAAGAGCGCGGCATGATCGCAGGGGACGACGACCAGCACCGTTGGATCGTCGACCCGCTCGACGGCACCACCAATTTCCTGCACGGCATTCCGATCTTTTCCATCTCGATCGCGCTGGAGCGACAGGGCCAGTTGGTCGCCGCTGTCATCTACAATCCGGCAATGGATGAGCTCTACACCGCCGAGCGCGGCGGCGGCGCCTTCATGAACGATCGCCGGCTGCGCGTTGCCGGCCGCAGCAAGCTCACCGACTGCGTCATCGGCTGCGGCGTGCCGCATCTCGGCCGCGGCCAGCACGGCAATTTCCTCGTCGAGTTGCGCAATGTGATGGCCGAGGTCTCGGGCGTGCGCCGCCTGGGTTCCGCCGCGCTCGATCTCGCTTATGTCGCCGCCGGCCGCATGGACGGCTTTTGGGAAACCGGCCTTTCGGCCTGGGACATTGCCGCCGGCCTGCTGCTGATCCGCGAGGCCGGTGGCTTCGTCTCCGACATGGATGGCGGCCAGGATATGCTCGAGGCGGGTTCGCTCGTCGCCGGCAACGAGGTCATCCAGCGCGCGCTGCTCAAGGCGGTGAAGAAGCCGCTTTCGGCGCGCTGATCACTTGGCATGCCGGCGCGGCGTGCTGAAGCGCCGCAGTCGCAAAACCGCAATCAAAGCTTGAAATACTGCCCGGCGGCCGCCCAGATAAGGGGACGCAGGATCTTTTATGACGAGCATACCTTCACTATCCTCGCGAGAGGCGCAGCCAGACCAGCCAATTGAAATCCCTTTTGTCGGGCGTTGGCACTACTCGCGTGCGGAGATGATCGCCGATGGCATCGTCCATGCGGTCGGCATCGTGCTGGCGATAGCAGCCGGCTCGGCCTTGCTGGCGCTGGCCGCCTTCCATGCCGGTCCCGGCGAATACATCGCCGCCGCCTTCTTCGTGGTGTCGCTGCTGACTGTGCTGTTGATTTCGCTGACCTACAATCTGTGGCCGGTGACGTCGCCGGCGAAGTGGATCTTGCGGCGCTTCGATCATGCGGCGATCTACCTCCTGATCGCCGCGACCTACACGCCCTTTCTGGCCCAGCTCGACGGCTCGCCGCTGGCGCTGCCGATGATTGTCCTTGTCTGGACCGCTGCTTTGACCGGCATTGCCATGAAAGTGTTCCTGCCCGGCCGCTTTGATCGTCTGGCCATTGTCTTCTATCTCGCCATCGGCTGGAGCGGCGTCGTCCTGGTCAAGCCGCTGGTGGCGACGTTGCCGACGACTTCGATCGCGCTGATTGTCGCCGGCGGCGTCGTGTACTCCTGCGGCGTCATCTTCTTCGCCTGGAAACGCCTGCGCTTCCACAATGCCCTCTGGCACGGCTTTGTCGTCACCGGCGCCGGGCTGCATCTTGCCGCCATGGTCGACTGCCTGGTCGTCAACCGCCTCTGAACGGCGTGGTGCGGCCCGACAGTCGGGCAATATTGCCAAGCGCCATTCAATTTGGTCACAATTCCGTTTAGAGTCGCGAATTACGTGATCGGCGGCAATGGAGCGGTTCCAGGGAAGTATGAGCGGCTTCCCGTTCGGAATTGCGTCAAGGCAAATAGAGCATCGGAAACGGGGCACGGATGGCTTTTCTCAGATCCTTCGGCGTGGGCAGGCGTTCTGATGTCCTGATGTACGATCCGCACAAACTGTCGAGCCCGCAGGTCTTCCTCCTGACCATGGTCATCTTCCTGGTCATCGTCGCCTTCATCGCCGCCATCCTCACCCGCCAGATCTCGACCGCTTTCGGGAGCAATCCCGGCCTCAATGGCCTCATCGTCGGCGTCCTTGTGGTCGGCATCCTGCTCGCCTTCGCCCAGGTCGGACGACTGTTTCGCGAAGTGCGCTGGGTCAATTCCTTCCGCGCCGGTTCCGAAACCACCGAGCCGGTGCTGCTGGCGCCGATGAAGGCGATGATCGGCCGCTCCTCGACGGTCGCCTTCTCGACGTCTTCGATGCGCACCATGCTGGATTCGATCGCCACCCGCCTCGACGAAAGCCGCGACACCTCGCGCTATCTCGTCGGGTTGCTGGTGTTCCTCGGTCTGCTCGGCACCTTCTGGGGCCTGCTCAACACCATCGGCTCGATCCGCGAAACCATCGAATCGCTCGATCCCGGCACCGGCGACGCCGCCGCCGTGCTCGATTCGCTGAAGCAGGGGCTGTCGGCGCCGCTGGCCGGCATGGGCACGGCCTTTTCGTCCTCGCTGTTCGGTCTTTCCGGGTCGCTGGTGCTAGGCTTCCTCGACCTGCAGGCCGGCCGCGCCCAGACCCGATTCTATACCGAGCTTGAAAACTGGCTGTCCTCGGTCACCGATCTCTCCTCCGACATCGCCGTCGCCGACCCGGCCAAGACTGAATCCTCCGACGAGATCCGGGTCCTGTCGGAACGGCTGCGCAGCATGCAGGAAAGCGGCGGCGGCTCCAATCCGCGCGTCGCCACCGCCATGGCCAATCTCGCCGACGGCATTTCCGGCCTGGTCAAGAACATGCGCTCCGAGCAGCAGATCATGCGCGACTGGGTCGAGGCCCAGTCGGACGAGCAGAAGGCGATGCGCAACACGCTGGAAAAGATCGCCGACGCGCTAAAGAAACCCGGGGTCCACTAGCATGGCTCTCGCCAGGGGCCGGCGCACCGATCGCCGGATCGACTATTGGCCGGGCTTCGTCGACGCGCTGTCGACGCTGCTGCTCGCCATCATGTTCCTGCTTACCGTTTTCGTGCTGGCGCAGTTCCTGCTCGGCCGCGAACTCTCCGGCAAGGATACGGCGCTCACGCGCCTCAACTCGCAGATCAACGAACTGACGCAGCTGCTGGCGCTGGAGCGCTCGACCGCGCAGGACAAGGACGATTCGCTGGCCAATCTGCAGGCGTCGCTGTCGGCGGCGGAAGCAGAAAGGAGCCGGCTCGAGCAGTTGCTGGCGCAAGGCGCCGGCGCCGGCGACGCCGCCAACCAGCGCGCCGCGGAGCTCGGCGGCGAACTCGACAGCCAGCGCCAGATCAGCCAGCAGGCGCTGAGCCAGGTCGAGATCCTGAACCAGCAGATCGCGGCACTGCGCAAGCAGATCGGCGCGCTCGAGGACGCCCTCAACGTGTCCGAAACGCGCGACCGCGATTCCAACACCAAGATCGCCGATCTCGGCCGTCGGCTCAACGTCGCGCTGGCGCAGCGCGTGCAGGAACTGAACCGGTACCGCTCCGACTTCTTCGGCCGCCTGCGCGAAATCCTCGCCGATCGCGAGAACATCCGCATCGTCGGCGACCGCTTCGTCTTCCAGTCGGAAGTTCTGTTCCCGACCGGCTCCGAAGTGATCAACGATGCCGGCAAGGTCGAGATGAAGAAGCTCGCCGACGCCATCATCGAGTTGCAAAAGGAAATCCCGCCCGAGATCAACTGGGTGCTGCGCGTCGACGGCCACACCGACAACAAGCCGCTGTCCGGCGCCGGCCGCTATCGCGACAATTGGGAATTGTCGACGGCGCGTTCGACCTCGGTGGTCAAGTTCCTGATCGAGAACGGCGTGCCCGCCAACCGGCTGGTTGCGGCCGGCTTCGGCGAATTCCAGCCGCTCGACCCCGCCGACACCGAAGACGCCCGCAACAAGAACCGACGCATTGAACTGAAGCTCACCGAACGGTGATTTTCAGTCACGCGAAATTGTTTGCCAGCTCAACTCTAGGGCGAAACGCCAGGCCGGCAAGGCCTGAAAACATTATCTTTCTTTAATTACACTTCGCGTTTCCGGGCTCCTACTTTGACGCGCAGGGCCGAGAACCGCCGGCGATGCCTCCCATCGCGACGCGACGGAACCGGACGGCCCGCTTCCGGAAGGCGGAGCGAAAGCGCTTGCCCCTTCCATAGCAGGAGGAGACGCACATCATGCGCTCTTTGAAGACTCTCAGGACCGCAACCCTCACGACACTTCTGATCACTGTTCCACTCGCCGGCGCCTATGCCGCCGGACATCACAAGGGCGCCCTCGACGCCAGCGACCGGACCGACATGACCGGTCCGCGCGTGACCGGCCTGATCGAGCAGGTGCGGGGCGTCGAACAGGGCATCACGGATGCGCGCGAGACGAAGGGCATCTCGACCTCGGAAGCGCAGTGGCTGCATCTGCGTGCTGCGCATATCGGCCAGGCCGCCGAACGGGTCGCCGCTTCGGACCATGGCCGGATCCCGGCCGCGCAATATCACGATCTGCTGCGCCGCCTCGACAATGTCGATCAGAGGCTGATGTCCGACACCGGCAGCGGCTTCATGATCGGTGATGGCTCCGACGGCGGAAATTATCCGAACGGCTGAGATCCGCTCTGATATCTCCAGGAATGAGGAAGGGACTGTCTGACGCCCCCGGATCTGGCTCCGAGGGCGTCTTTTTTGTCACCAGCCCAGCCACAGCGCAGCGAGGGCCAGCACCGCCGGCACGGTCTGAATATAGAGGATCTTCCGGCTGGCAGTCGCCGCGCCATAGAGGCCGGCGACGGCGATGCAAAGCAGGAAGAACACCTTGATCTGGAATCCGGCTGCGCCGAGATAGAGGCCCCAGATCAGCCCGGCGGCAAGGAAGCCGTTGTAGAGCCCCTGATGGGCGGCGAGCACCTTCGATGCGCTGGCGAAGTCCGGCTTGAGGTTGAACGCCCTGTGCCCGCGCGGTGTGTCCCACGCCACCATCTCCAGATAGACGATGTAGAGGTGGATCAGGGCCACCAGCCCGACCAGGATATTGCCGATCATCTTAGTCTCCCCTGCATGGCGGTGTTCCACCGCCAGCCAGCATTCCACGCACAAGCTCATCGGCGCAAGCTGCATCGGCGAAAGCCACCTTTGAGGGTTGCCAATCCTGGCGCGTTGGTATCTTTTCCCGCGGTCCAAAACGCGGAACCTGCCATGTCTTTTCAGAAGCTCGATGATCTCGGCCACAAGCTCGAAGCGCTGGAACATGCGCTCGCTATCCTCGGCGCCGACGAGGCGACCCACATGGCCGTCGGCGGCGGCGAGAAGCGCGCCGAAGCCATGTCGTCCCTGGCCGGGATGCTGCATATCAGGGCTACCGCGCCGGAGATCGCCGACTGGCTCGCCGCCGCCGAACAGGAGGCGCTGAACGAGGAGCAGCAGGCGGCGGTCCGCGAACTGCGTCGCCAATACACCAACCTGACCTGCCTGCCGGTCGAATTCGTCGAGCGCCAGACGGTGGCGCGTATGCGCTCCGAGCAGCTCTGGCGCGCCCTGCGCGCCAAGAATGACTGGGCAGGCTTCCTGCCGGCGCTCGAAGGTGTCATCGCGCTGGTGCGCGAGGAAGCCGCTTTGCGCGCCGACGCGCTCGGCCTCGATCCCTACGACGCACTGATGGAGCAATACGATCCTGGCAACCGCGCCGCCGACATCACGCCGGTCTTCACCGAGCTGAAGACATTCCTGAAGGGCTTCGTGCCGGAAGCCCTGGCCGCGCAGGAAGCGCGCCTGGCCAGGCATCCCGTGAAGCCGCTCTCCGGCAGCTATGCGATCGACCGGCAGCGCGAGCTTGGTCTCGCCATGATGGCTTCGGTCGGCTTCGACCTCACCCACGGTTCTCTGTCCGTATCGCACCATCCCTTCTGCGGCGGCGTGCCGAGCGACGTGCGCATCACCACCCGCTACAAAACGTCCGACTTCCTGTCGGCCTTGATGGGCGTGCTGCACGAGACCGGCCATGCGCTCTACGAGCAGAACCTGCCGAAGGCCTGGGCGCACTGGCCGCTCGGCAAGGCGCGCGGCATGGCGGTGCATGAAAGCCAGAGCCTGTTCGTCGAGAAACAGGTCGGCCGCAACCCCGAATTCTGGCGCTGGGCGCTGCCCGTGGTCGAAAAGCATCTCGGCGAAGCCTGGTCGCTCGACGACATCCTGCCGCATGTGCACCGGGTCGAGCGCGGCCTGATCCGCGTTGACGCGGACGAGGTAACCTACCCGCTGCATGTCATCCTGCGCTACGAGTTGGAGCAGGAGCTGGTCTCGGGGCGGCTGCAGGCGGCCGACCTGCCCGAAGCGTGGGACGCCAAGATGCGGGAGTATCTTGGCCTTTCGACCATCGACAACCCAGCCGACGGACCGATGCAGGACGTGCATTGGCCGGGCGCCGCCTTCGGCTATTTCCCGTCCTATACGCTGGGCGCCATGATGGCGGCGCAGCAATGGGCTGCGCTGACGCGCGACCATCCTTCAGCCGACAGCGATCTCGCCAGGGGCAATTTCGCCGCCATCAATGACTGGCGCCGCGACAAGATCTGGTCGCAGGGATCGCGCTGGTCGACGCCCGAACTGCTTGAGCGCGCCACCGGCGAGAAACTGAATGCCGCGCATTTCACCGAGCATCTCCGCAAGCGGTATGGTCCCGCCTGATTGCGGGTTGCTACTCCGCGGCACCCCTGAAGGCGCTTGCTCCGGTTTCGAACTGCAGCTTGGCCAGCCTTGCATAGATTCCGCCCTTGGCGACCAGGCTCTGGTGCGTGCCTTCCTCGACGATGCGGCCGCCATCCATGACCAGGATGCGGTCGGCCTTCAGCACGGTCGCCAGCCGGTGGGCGATGACGATGGTGGTGCGGCCCTGCATCAGCCGTTCCAGCGCCGTCTGCACCAGCGTTTCGCTTTCGGCGTCGAGCGCCGACGTGGCCTCGTCGAGCAGCAGGATCGGCGCGTCGCGCAGGATGGCGCGGGCGATCGCCACGCGCTGGCGCTGGCCGCCGGACAAGGTGACGCCGCGCTCGCCGACCTGGCTGTCGTAGCCCTTGTCGAGCCTGAGGATGAACTCGTCGGCCAGCGCGTCCCTGGCGGCGGCCTCGATCTCGGCATTCGTCGCGCCCGGCCGGCCAAAGCCGATATTGTCGCGCGCGCTTGCCGCAAAGATGGTGACATCCTGCGGCACGATCGCAATGCGCTCCCGCACTTCAGCCGGATCGGCTTCGCGCACGTCGACGCCGTCAATGGCGATGCGGCCGGTTTCTGGATCGTAGAAGCGCAGGATCAGCGAAAAGACGGTGCTCTTTCCGGCGCCCGACGGGCCGACGATCGCCACCGTCTCGCCGGGCTTGACCTGAAAACTCAAGCCGTGGACGGCGGCACGGTCCGGCCTTGCCGGGTAGGAGAAGGAGACGTCGTCGAAGCTGATCGCGCCTGTCGCCTTGGCGGGCAGCGGCAGCGGATTGGCCGGCGGTTGAATCGCCGGCGTCTCGTCGAGTATCTCGGTCAGCCTTTCGGCCGCACCCGCCGCCTGGGCAAGCTCGCCCCAGACTTCCGACAGTGCGCCCAGCGCGCCTGCGGCAAACACGGAGTAAAGCAGGAACTGGCCGAGCGTACCGGGCGACATCGTGCCGGCAAGCACGTCACGCGAGCCGAACCACAACACCGCCACGACCGAGGAAAAGATCATGAAGATGGCAAAGAAGGTGAGCAGCGAGCGGGAGAAGATCGACGAGCGCGCCGCTTGGAAGGCGGCTTCCACCGCGGCCGAGAACCGCCCGGTGACCAGCGTCTCGTTGGTGAACGCCTGCAGCGTGCGCACCGCGCCGATCTGCTCGCTGGCATAGGCGGTCGCTTGCGCCAGCGTGTCCTGCGCCTGCCGTGACCGGCGCCTCACCGAACGGCCGAACGCGACCAGCGGCAGCACGATGAGCGGAATGGCCGCGATCACCAGGCCCGACAGTTTCGGGCTGGTGACGACCATCATCGCCACCGCGCCAAGGCCGAGGATGACGTTGCGCAACGCCACGGAGGCGGTGGCGCCGACGGCGGATTTCACCTGCGTGGTGTCGGCGGCAAGCCGCGAGACGATCTCGCCCGACTGGGCGGTGTCGAAGAAGGACGGCGAAAGCGTCGTGACATGCGAAAACACGTCGCTGCGGATGTCGGCAACGACCCGCTCGCCGAGCGTGATGACGAAGTAGTAGCGTCCGGCCGATGCCGCCGCCAGAATGGCTGCCATCGCCACCAAAGCGGCGAAATATTCGGCGATGAAGACGGTGCCGGAAGCGCTGAAACCGTGGTCGATCATGCGCCGCACGGCCAGCGGCAGCGCCAGCGTCGTCGCTGCGGCGATGGCGAGCGAAATGAGGGCGCCTATGACCAGTTTGCGGTAGCGGAATATGTAGGGATATAGGCGCCTGAGCGGCCCGAGCGAGCGCCTGCGCCCGTCTTGCTCGCCGCTGATGTCCGCCATGACCGTTTCCTCTGGCCGCTCCAGGTGGGCGCGTTCAATATGCGCCTGCCGTGGCCTTGTGATTCAATTCCGGCTGATGTATAGGCTCGCCGACCGTTTTAGAAGCCGTGGCTTTTCAATAGCTGCGGCTTCGAGTTTTAAAAAGGGGCGCATCGACGCAGGCCGCGGGCCCGTCTGTAGCGCCGCAAGCCAGGAAGCACGACAATGAAGGCCGATATCCATCCCGACTACCACACCATCAAGGTCGTCATGACCGATGGCACCGAATACTCGACCCGTTCGACCTGGGGCAAGGAAGGCGATACGATGAACCTCGATATCGACCCGACCACGCACCCGGCCTGGACCGGCGGCCAGCAGACCCTGCTCGACCGCGGCGGCCGCCTGTCGAAGTTCAAGAAGCGCTTCGAAGGCTTCGGCCTCTAAAGTTTACCTGTATCGCTGAATCAAGAACCCGCCTTTGTGGCGGGTTTTTTTGTTGCCGCCAAAGTCAGTCGCTTCGAGCTAACGCGCCGATACCTCCCGCTTGTGGGGAGGTCGCCCAGGGTCGGGTGCGGTCCGACGCCTCCACCCTGCTGCTTCGAAGCGACCCTTCCCAGAGTGGTGCGAGCCTACCCGTCCACCAATTCCCGCAGCGCCATGCGCTTGTAGGCGGCGACCAGCCTGTCGCCCTCCTGCCGGTCGACCGAGATCGCCAGCCGCACGGCAGCCTCGCCCATCTGCCAGACCAGAAACGCTGTGGTCTCCAGCGCCACCGGATCGGCGCCGGGATGCAGCCGCTTCAGCACCATCGTCAGGAATTCGGCATTCGCCCGGCTGTCGGCGAGTTCGAGCTGGCGCAGCGCCTTGTCGGCCTGGGTGCCCGACCAGATGTCGCGCATCACCGGCTCGGCCAGGAACAGCTGATAGTAGATATCCACCAGCTCCGAAAACGCCTGCCGCAGGCCCTCGGCGTCGACGACATCCTTGAGCGCCGAGGAGATGCAGGCCTGGCTTTCGGCGGTGTATCGCTCGGCCAGCGCCCAGACGATCGCCCGCTTGTCGGGAAAGAACTGGTAGAGCGAACCGATCGACACCGCGGCCCGTTCCGCTACCTCGCCCATGCGCATGGCGTCGCTGCCTTGCTCGGCAATCAGCGCCGAGGCTGCGGCCAGCATGCGCTCGACCCGCTCGCGGCTGCGCTGCTGGGTGGGCGCCCGTCGCGGCGATGCGACCTGCTCCTCAGATGCGGGCGTTGCTGTGTCTTCCATGACGGCCTCCGGTCTCGACAAAATCTGCCAACAAACGGCTTGACTCCCAAAATACGAGGGTTTATCACATTTTGCAAATGTGAGGATTATTCATATTTGTAACAAAGGAAAACCACCATGACCGACACCAAACCAGTCCTGATTCTCGGTGGCACTGGCAAGACCGGCCGTCGCCTCGCCGGGCGGCTGACCTCACAGGGCATTCCCGTGCGCATCGGCTCGCGTTCCGGCAGCCCCCGCTTCGACTGGGAGGTTCCGGCGACCTGGGAGCCTGCCATGCAGGGCGTGGGCGCCGTCTACATCAGTTACTATCCCGACATCGCCGTGCCGGGCGCCGCCGAGACCGTCGGCGCCTTCGCCAGGCTTGCGGTGGCAAATGGCGTCACCCGCATGGTGCTGCTCTCCGGCCGCGGCGAGACCGAAGCCCAGCGCGCCGAAGAGATGGTCAAAGCCTCGGGCGCTGACTGGACGATCCTGCGTTGCGCTTGGTTTTCGCAGAATTTCAGTGAAGGTTTTCTCGTCGAGTCCTTGCGGCAAGGCGAAGTGGCTTTGCCTGTCGGCCCTGTTGGCGAGCCCTTCGTCGATGTCGACGACATCGCCGATGCTGCCTTCGTTGCGCTGACCGAACCGGGTCATGTCGGCCAGCTCTATGAGTTGACCGGGCCGCGGCTGCTAAGCTTCGCCGACGCGGTTGCCGAGATCGCCAAGGCGACCGGCCGCGACATCCGCTATATCAAGATCTCGCATGACGAATTCACCGCCGCGACGGCGGCATACGAACTGCCGCCCGAAATCGCCTGGCTGCTCAACGAGCTGTTCACCGAAGTGCTTGACGGCCGCAACGAGACGCTGACCGACGGCGTCCAGCGTGTGCTCGGCCGCGCGCCGAAAGACTTTTCCGCCTACGCAAATGAAACCGCTGCAACCGGCATCTGGAGCAACTGAGATGATCAAGCTTCTTCCCACCCTCACCATCATCGCCGCCATCGGCTCGGGCGTCGTCGGCGGCGTGTTCTTCGCCTTTTCCAACTTTATCATGGCGGCGCTTGCCCGGCTGCCGGTCCCCCAAGGCATCGCAGCGATGAATTCGATCAACATCACGGTGATCACGCCCACCTTCATGACGGCGCTGTTCGGCACCGGCCTGCTCTGTCTGGTGCTTATCGCCGCCGTTATCATGGGCTGGAGCCAGTCCGGTTCATACTGGCTGCTTGCCGGCGCCGTGATCTATTTGATCGGCAACCCGATCGTGACCATGGTCTTCAATGTGCCGCTCAACGATGCGCTCGCCGCCGTCGACCCGGCCAGCGCCAATGGCGCAGCCGTGTGGGCGAACCATCTAAATCAATGGGTGATGTGGAACCACATCCGCACCATCACCGCCATCGTGTCGATGGCCTGCTTCATCTTCGCATTGCTCTGAAAAATGACACTTCGCAAACGCAAGGACCTCGCCTCAAGCGGGGTCCTTTTGCGTGTGACCCTTGCGGTCGGAATGACCGAGATCGCGGCCCGGATCGATGACGTCGCGCACCAGCTGCTTGAGCTTGGCGGCATCGGGAAAGCCGCCGTCGCGCTTGCGGTCCCAGACCAGCACATCGTTGCAGGAAACGGTGAAGATGCCGCCTGTGCCCGGCACCAGCGTCACTTCACCAAGATCCGTGCCGAAGGTGGAGAGCAGTTCCTGCGCCATCCAGCCGGCCCGCAACAGCCACTGGCACTGCGTGCAATAGGTGATGCGGATGATGTGCAGCTCGCTCATGTCGGATTGAGTTCCGCCAATGTCCTGGTCGATCATGCCGCGCTGAGCTTGGCCATGGTCTCGTCGTCGACCTCGAAATTGGCGTAGACGCTCTGCACGTCGTCATCGTCCTCGAGCGTTGCCACCAGTTTCATCAGCGATTGCGCCCGCTCTTCGTCGACCGGGACATTGTTCTGCGGCTGCCAGATCGGCTTCACCGATTCGGCCTCGCCAAGCGAGGCTTCCAGCGCCTTAGACACTTCGCCCATACTCTCGAACGCACAGTAGATGGTGTGGCCTTCCTCGTCGGACTCGACGTCATCGGCGCCGGCCTCGATCGCCGCGTCCATCACCTTGTCGGCGCTGCCGGCGGATGCCGGATAGTAAATCTCGCCGGCGCGGTTCCACATGAACGACACCGAGCCGGTTTCACCAAGCGCACCCCCGGCTTTGGTGAAGGCGGCGCGCACGTTCGAGGCCGAGCGGTTGCGGTTGTCGGTCAGCGCCTCGACGATCAGCGCCACGCCGCCTGGCCCATAGCCTTCATAGCGCACCGCTTCGTAATTCTCGGCATCGCCCATCGATGCCTTGTTGATGGCGCGCTGGATGTTGTCCTTCGGCATCGACACCGCCTTGGCGTTCTGAATGGCCAGGCGCAAACGCGGGTTCATCGACGGATCCGGTGTTCCGCTCTTGGCGGCGACGGTGATTTCGCGCGCCAGCTTGGAAAACATTTTCGACCGCACCGCGTCCTGCCGGCCCTTGCGGTGCATGATGTTCTTGAACTGTGAATGGCCGGCCATGGCACCCCTGTCGTCTTCGGCTAGAGCATCCCGAAGCGAGGTGGTCTCACCTCGTCCTCCCGGGTACTCGAATTCAAATTTTCAGAGCCGTCCAAGGTGCAACGCGATGGATGCACGGCGTTCTCTGTCGGAATGGCCGGCTTATAGATAAATCGGCTCAATTCGTCCAGCCGCGCCGGTTCAGCCCTCCAGATCGGACTTCAGCCGGTCGATAATGCTGAGCGCATGGCCGGCATACTGGCTGATCCAGCGGTCGTGGATGTGCTTGATCGGCAGCGCGTTGAGATGGTTCCAGCGCTCTCGCCCTTGGCGCTTTGCCACCACCAGTTCGGCTTCTTCCAGCACCTTGAGATGCAGCATGACGGTGCAGCGATCGATGTCGGGAAACGCCTCGCACAACATGCCGGTCGTCTGCGGCGCATCCTTCAGCCGATCCAGCAATTCGCGACGGCGCGGATGCGCCAACGCCTTGAAAACGTGATCGTCTGGGGTTTGGCTTGACATGTTATGTTTCTATAACATATCGTCGAGCCAATCAAGGAGGAGCTGTGGATATGTCTCTTGGATTCAGAGTTTCCGGGCGCATCGGCAAACCGGTCGCCGAAGTCTTCGACGCCGTCGTCAATCCCAAAAAGCTGAGTGGCTATTTCACCACCATCGGCGGCGCCAGCGCGCCGCTGAAGGCCGGCACCGGGGTGGTCTGGTGGGGCAAGGTGCCCGTCGAAGTCGATGAGGTGATCAAGGACCGCCATATCGTGCTGCGCTGGGATGCCACCGATGCCGAAGGCAAGCCCGCCTACAAGACACGCATCGAGATGAACTTCGAGCCGCTGGACGATGGCGGCACCCTTGTGACCATTGCTGAATCCGGCTGGCCGGAAGGCGTGGTCGGCCTGCAGAAATCCTACCTCAATTGCGAGGGCTGGTCGCAGATGCTGGCCTGCATGAAGGCCTATGTCGAATACGGCATCAACCTGCGCGACGGCTACTACCGCGGCGAGATGAGGGGCGAGCCGGCCAACGAGACAAACAGATGAACCGCGCAACGGAGCCCGCAATGACCGCGAAAATGACAGGTGGAATCAACATCGCCATGAAAGTCCCGTCGCATCAGTACGAGGCGACGATCGCCTTCTATCGCGACGTCGTCGGCTTGAATCCATTCACCGCCAAGGCGCCGGCCATCGGCTTCGAGCTCGGCCCCAACCGTCTGTGGATCGACGAGGCGCCGATGCTGAGCCAGGCCGAAGTCTGGCTTGAGCTTTTCACCGACGATTCTGCAGCCATTGCGGATCATCTCGCCAAGGCCGGCGTCGTCCGTTGCGACGCGGTCGAGCCCCTGGGCGAAGGCTTTCGCGGCTTCTGGATCGCCAACCCGGCCAGCATCGTTCACATGGTGCGCGAGCCTGACGCCTGGTGAGCGCAAACCGGACAAGAAGGAGCATCGATGGAAATTCACAAAACGCCGACTGCCGAAGCCGGCATGCTGATCAGGCGGCCGGTCGACGAGGTCTTCGAGGCGATCGTCAACCCGGCCATCACCACGAAATTCTGGTTTACCCACAGTAGCGGCCGGCTGGATAGCGGCAAAGAGGTTCGCTGGGAGTGGCGCATGTACGGCGCCTCGGCGATGGTCAATGTCAGCGAGATCGTCGAGAACAAGAAGATCGTCATGCAATGGAGCGATCCGCCGACCACTGTGGTCTGGACATTCACGGAGATGCCCGGCGCCGAAACGCCTGACGGTGCGACCTTTCTTGAGGTCAGCAATTTCGGCTTCGCCGGCACCGCCGACGAGCAGGTCAAGCAGGCGGTCGGCTCGACCGACGGCTTCGCACTGGTGTTGGCTGGTGCCAAAGCATGGCTGGAACAGGGCCTGTCGCTTGGCCTGATCGGCGACCGTTATCCGAAGGGCGTGCCGGGGCGCTAGGATCGCCCCGATCGCCCAGCCTCAATGCCCACCGCTGGGTTTCTTCCTTCGCCGCGCCAGCATGTTGAGGCCCTCGACCAGGGCGGAAAAGCCCATCGCGGCGTAGATGTAGCCCTTCGGCACATGATAGCCCATGCCGTCGGCGATCAGCGTCATGCCGATCATCAGCAGGAAGCCCAGCGCCAGCATGACGATGCTCGGGTTCTTGGCGATGAAGTTGGCCAGCGGCCCGGCCGCCAGCATCATCACGCTCACGGCCACGATCACGGCGATGTACATGATGGCAATCTCGTCGGTCATGCCGACGGCGGTGATGATCGAATCGATCGAAAAGACGAGATCGAGCAGCAGGATCTGGAAGATGGCGCCGGCAAGCGAGATCTGCAGCGTCTCGCCCATCATCGTATCCTTGTGGTCGTCGGGATCGACGGTGTGGTGGATTTCCTTNAAGCGAGATCTGCAGCGTCTCGCCCATCATCGTATCCTTGTGGTCGTCGGGATCGACGGTGTGGTGGATTTCCTTGGTCGCCTTCCAGACCAAGAACAGGCCGCCGGCAATCAGGATCAGGTCGCGCCAGGAAAAGCCATGGCCGAACGCTGTGAACACCGGCGTCGTCAGCTGCACGATGATGGAGATGGTTGCGAGCAGCACCAGCCGCATGATCAGCGCCGCCGAGATGCCGAGACGCCGGGCGCGGGCGCGCTGCGCTTCCGGCAATTTGTTGGTCAGGATCGAGATGAAGATCAGATTATCGATGCCGAGCACGACCTCGAGCACGATCAGCGTCAGCAACGCGACCCACGCGGTTGGATCGGCAACAAATTGAAAATGCGGCGCCAGGAACTCAACGAGCTGCATGGAGGTCGTCCCCTCTACGATCTAGAGCAGTTTCGTCGCCAGTTAGGTACTATATTCCACCATATCAATGTCACGACCAGAAGGATGGCGCGGTTTCTTCAAGCCGAGGCCCGCGGCGAAACGGCGCGATCTTTTCGGCCAGGCCCGTCCGGTCGGAAATGTCGACGCCGACGCCGGACAATGTCGCCGGTCCGGTCGCCGCCTCGAAGCGGCCTTTCGGCACTTTCGACAGGAAGCGGTTGAGCGGCTCTTCCTTGTCCATGCCGAGCGAGGAATCATAGTCGCCGCACATGCCGGCATCGGACATGTAGCCGGTGCCGCCGTTGAGGATCTGGTGGTCGGCCGTCGGCTGGTGCGTATGGGTGCCGATGACGAGGCTGGCGCGGCCGTCGACGAAATGCGCGAAGCACATTTTCTCCGAGGTCGCTTCGGCATGGAAGTCGATGACCACGGCATCGGCCTGCTCGCCCAGCGGACAGGCGGCCAGCTCGCGCTCGCCGGCCTGGAACGGATCGTCGAGCTCGGGATGCATGAACACCCGGCCCATGATGTTGGCGACCAGCACGCGCGCGCCGTTTTTGGCGATATAGACGCCGGAACCGCGCCCCGGCGTGCCCTGGGGGAAGTTGGACGGGCGCAAGAAGCGCTCCTCGCGCGGCGCGAAGACCAGTGCGTCGCGCTGGTCCCAGACATGGTTGCCGGTGGTGACGACATCCGCACCGGCGGCGATGGTGTCGCGAAAAATGTCTTCGGTGATGCCGAAGCCGCCGGCGGCGTTCTCGCCATTGACGATGACGAAGTCGAGTTTGAAATCCGAGATCAGGCCGGGCAGTTGTTCCCACACCGCCGTACGTCCCGATTTGCCCACCATGTCGCCGAGGAAGAGAAGTCTCATGCCCACTTCTATCCAGAGGCACGGACGCTAGGCAAGCGCTACCCAGGCGATTGGCGCTAACGCCGGCCGAAAGTACCACGCTGCCGTTGAGACGGCTTTGCGCTCGCGCCACGCGAACTGCCGAAGGCATCATCGGTGACGCCGGCGGTGCGGTGCGTCCGCGCAGCCAGAAGAACCACACGTAAAAAAACAGTGAACCCACCAGTAGCGGCCAGGAGCAACAGCCCGCCGCGCCAGCCCTTCATCGCCGCGGTATCGAGGATCGATGGATTGGCAGGGTTGTAATACAACTTCACCGCGTCGCCTTTGGACGCCGTGTAGAGGCCGATGTCCTTTCCCTTGCCGGACCACGTCATCGGTGCATCGTTCGCGACATAGGTGACAGCGACGTTGATGCCTTTCGCGGTGAGGCCATTACCCTGGGCTTCGCTGTAGGAACTGACATCCGTCACTGTGGCAACCGTCTGATGCCAGGCGAACTGGTGGTGCAGGGCCGTTCCGGAAATGTGCAATGCCATCGCGAACAGCGTTACCGCGATGAGGACGAACGGCATCAGCAGGAAGCGTGCGAAGACAAACATGATGGCCGCCATCGGCTCGGACTGTGTTGCCGGAATACTATCCGGCACGTCTTGGAAACGCGTTAAGCGGGATCGCGGTCTTTTAAGCGATATCGAAGCGGCGCAAACCGCTCTCGGTGAGTATTTCCGGGATGATGACGTCGTGCGCCTCATCCGGCACCAGACCCACCTCCTGGCAATCGAAAGCGATGCCGATCAGTCGTGGCGGCTGGCCCTTGTCGATCAGCCTGGCGATGGCGCGGTCGTAATAGCCGGCGCCATACCCGATGCGATGACCGCGGCTGTCGAAGGCCGCGAGCGGCACCAGCATCACCGCGGGATCGAGAACCTCGGCCTCCGCATGCGGACCGACCGTGCCAAAACCCATCTCGACCATCGGCGCGCCGCGCACCAGTTCGCGAAAGACGATGGTGGTCTTGTCGAGGATGGCCGGCAGGCAAAGCCTGGCCCCCTTCTCGCGCAAGGCGAACATCAGTGGCCTGATGTCGACTTCCGATCGCATCGGCCAGAAAGCTGAAACGATCTGACCCGGCTCGATGGCGAGGTGGTCGCGCGCCGTCTCGGCCATCTCAAGCGCGATCTCCACCCGCCACAGCGGATCGAGCGCATCGCGGCGGCCGAGTGCCTCGAGGCGCAGCTGCTTTTTCAGGGCTTTGGGAGATGTCATCCGCGGACGATAGAAAAGGTCGGATCTGGGTGACGTTTCATGAGCGACGTTTTCTACCACATCATCCGCCAAACTGGGCGGATACAGGTAAGTGACGATCCACACAACCGGTGGAGAGAGCGATCCCGGGAACCTACAAAGTAGGTGGGCGCCGTATGAGAAAACCCACGGGTCTTCCCAGGGACAGCTCCCTAAGGATCGTTAAGGCCCCGGGGAAAATGTTCTCCTGCCGGGAAGCGCAGACCGCCAAGCCCAATATAGGCGGCTGGTCGGTCAAGCGCTAGTGACATGAGCCGATGTTTCCATTTCGATCTCACACGCTTTGGTCGCAGCCGGCTCGCCCTTGCACAGGTCAAGCAGCGTCCTTACGCTCGCGCTGACCAACCGAGGAGCAAGTATGCGTTTCGAAGGCACGGCGGCCTATGTCGCCGACAAGGATCTGATGGTGGCGGTGAACGCCGCGATCGCGCTGGAGCGGCCATTGCTGGTCAAGGGCGAGCCGGGCACCGGCAAGACCGAGCTTGCCCGCCAGGTGGCATCGGCGCTCGGCCTCGACCTGATCGAATGGCACGTCAAGTCGACCACCCGTGCGCAGCAGGGACTGTATGAATATGATGCTGTCTCGCGGCTGCGCGACAGCCAGCTCGGCGATGCCAGGTTCAACGACATCAAAAACTACATCAAGCGCGGCAAGCTCTGGCACGCCTTCGCGGCCGGTAAGAAGGTCGTGCTGTTGATCGACGAGATCGACAAGGCCGATATCGAATTCCCCAACGACCTTTTGCAGGAACTCGATCGGATGGAGTTCTTCGTCTACGAAACCGGCGAAACGATCCGCGCCGCTGTGCGCCCCATCGTCATCATCACTTCCAACAATGAGAAGGAACTGCCCGACGCCTTCCTGCGCCGGTGCTTCTTCCACTACATCCGCTTTCCCGATGTCGACACGCTGCACAAAATCGTCGACGTGCACTATCCCGGCATAAAGCAGAATTTGGTGCGTGCTGCCCTGACCCAGTTCTACGAGATCCGCGATGTGCAGGGGTTGAAGAAGAAGCCGTCGACCTCCGAGGCGCTCGACTGGATCCGCCTGCTGGTCGCCGACGACATCGCACCCGAGGATCTGCGCGCCGACCCCAGGAACGCGCTGCCGAAACTGCACGGCGCGCTGCTCAAGAACGAGCAGGACGTGCATCTGTTTGAGCGCCTTGCTTTCATGGCCAGGCGGCAGGGATAAGGATCGGCGGGCGGGCTGAGCGCTATGAGCGGGCTTCGGCCGATCACTCGGCCGCCGCAAGCCCTGTCTCCTGCGGCGCGACGCGCTTCGGCCCGAAGATGACGAAGCCGATGACCGACAGGGCGAGAACGCCGATCCCGCAATAGAGCATGACCCAGCCGAAACCATTGACCAGCGCGGCATGCACGATGGCGCCGGATGGGTCGAGGGCTGCGAGCTTCGGCGTCCCCTGCGCAAGGCCCTCCAGATTGCCGGTGGCGGCCCTTTCCGCCAGTGCCCGCAACTCATCCGGCTCCAAAGCCGCGCC
The DNA here is from genome assembly GCF_000502235.1 of Mesorhizobium sp. L103C119B0. Lineage (NCBI taxonomy): Bacteria > Pseudomonadati > Pseudomonadota > Alphaproteobacteria > Hyphomicrobiales > Phyllobacteriaceae > Mesorhizobium > Mesorhizobium sp. L103C119B0. The sequence continues at coordinate 58,012 of NZ_AYXE01000017.1, forward strand.
GAGTGTGGCCCGCAGGTGGGAAACGATACCTTGCGTCAGCAGCAGGCCGAGCATCGCGATGTTGATAGCGAGCGTGATCAGGCGTGCGCTGATGTCGATGCCGGACGCCATGCCGGCACGATCCGGCGATACCGCGCCGGTCGTGGTATTGGTGGTCGGCGAATTGGTGAGACCGATGCCGATGCCGGCAATCAGCGTGCCGGGCAGCATGGTCAGCCAGGTGGCGCCCTCGAGCCTGGAGCCGATCCACATGGCGATGAAACCGATCCCTAGCGTCAGCAGACCGAGCGGGATGGCAATTCGTGCCTGATAGCGCGCGCGAATGCGCTCGGCGATCGGCGGCATCACCATGAACGGCAGCGTGTAGACGAGCAATAGCAGGCCGGTCGTCGTGCTGTCGTAGCCGAGAACGCCGGAATAATAGATCGGCAGATAGATGATGAACGGCCAGTAGCTGAAATTCATGCCGATGGCGCCCATGATCGCGCCGGAAAACTGGCGGATGCGGAACACGGAGAAATCGAACATCGGATAGGGATTGACCCTCTCGGCGACAAGGAAAGCGATGAACGCAGCCACGGAGGCTGATATCACGCCGATGCGGGCGCTGGTCCCGAGATCCGCACCCTGCGTAATCAGATAGGAGAAGCCGAACACAGAAGCCGACAGCGTCAGCATGCCGGCCCAGTCGAGCTTCTGGGCATTGTGATCGCGCGATTGCGTGACACCGGCGCCGATAAAGGCGAGCGCCAGGATCGCCAGCGGCACGTGGATGAGGAACACCCATTGCCAGTTCGACAGCGCCACGATCAAGCCACCGATGGCGGGCCCGAAACCGAGCCCGATGCCTGAGACGACGCTCCAGGCGACGAAAGCCTTGCCGCGTTCGCGGCCGTCCTGGGACTGATGCGACAGCACGGCGACGCTGCAGGTCAGCATCGCGCCGCCGGCGAGACCTTGCAGGAAGCGGGCGGCGATCAGCAGCGCCGCACTCGGCGCTAGGCCGCACAGCAGCGAGGCGAGGCCGAAGGCGACGGTGGTGATCACCATCACGCTCTTGCGGCCGAAACGGTCGGCCAATGTCCCCGTCGCCATAAGCACTGTCGTGCAGGCGATGGTGTAGGCATTCATGATCCACTGCAAATCCCTGAAATTGGCGGCGAGCACGCTTTCCAGTTTCGGCAGGATCACCGGCACGCTGGAGATTTCGAGCCCGAACAGCAGCGACGCCAGGCACACGCCGGTGAGCGCTATGGTGTTTCGTTGAATTGGCATATCGATCTCTTTCCATCCGAGCATGAGGCGCTCTTCAAACCGCGACCAGTTTGAGATAGAGGAGACTCGACCATGAAAAAAGGCTATGCTCGGCTATATCAGAAATGACAAAACGGAATGATTGGCCCAATGGAGTGCTGCGATGACCAGTCTTGATGTGGACGCCGTACGAACCTTTGTGATGGTGGCCGATCTGCAGAGCTTCACCCAGGCGGCCACGGCGCTGGGCAGCACGCAGGCGACGATCAGCGTCAAGCTGCGCCGCCTTGAGGAGAAGCTCGGCGCGCGATTGATCGAAAGAACGCCGCGCCGCGTCAGCCTGTCGGCACGAGGCGCCGTCTTCCTCCCCGCCGCGCGTGACTTCCTTGCCGCGCACGAGCGCGCCATGGCGGAGTTTGCGTCAGCACCGTGCCGGCTTGCGCTCGGCTTTGTCGATCATGCCGCCGGTCCGGCGCTGTCCATTCTGATTGCCCAGCTCCATGCGCACGATCCATCGCTGACGCTCAGTTTGAGGATCGACACCAGCACGGTGCTCAAGGAAGCTTTCGATCACGGCGAGCTCGACGCAGTCATCGTGCACCGCGAAGGCGACAGCCGTCCTGGCCGGACCTTGTCGCGCAACCACTATGGCTGGTTCGCCGCACCTTCCTTCGAGTGGCAGCGCGGAACGCCGTTGCGCCTCGCGCTCTTAAGCACCGTGTGCAACTGTCCGGATCGTGTGCGGGCGGTCGAGGCGCTGGACAAAGCAGGCATCGCCTGGGAGGAGGCGTTCGTCGGCGGCGGCGGCGCGGCCGTCAACATTGCGATATCGGCGGGCTTTGCCGTTTCGGCGCTGGCTCACTGCGTCGCTCCGCCCGGCCTGATCGAGGTTGGCCGCAAGCTCGGCCTGCCGTCGCTTGACCCCTCCGAAGTGGTCCTGCATTCGCACAATCTGGCGCCGCGGGCGCGTGACGCGCTGCAAATGCTGGCGACCGCATTTCGCGAGTACAATTCGCCGGTGGATTAGGCGATGGTGTTTCCGATCTGATTCCGCCGGAATCCGATAAGGCTTTGGAGGAACCGAAATGACCGAGATCACCGTCCGCCCGCTGGCGCTGGCCGACCATGCCGACTGGCGGCGGCTGTGGACTGCCTACCTCACCTTCTACGAGACCAAGCTGCCGGACGAGGTCTACGACATCACCTGGAAACGACTGTTCACGGAAGGTGAATTCGAACCGAAGGGATTTATCGCCACGCTCGACGGCAAGGCGGTCGGCCTGACCCATTATCTCTATCACCGCTCCGGCTGGTCGGAGAAAAACAACTGCTACCTGCAGGACCTGTTCGCCGACCCTGATGTGCGCGGCAAGGGCATCGGTGCGGCCCTCATTGAAGCGGTCAAGCAGGAAGCCGGCAAGATCGGCGTCAAGAACGTCTATTGGATGACCCACGAAACCAACGCCACAGCGCGCAAGCTCTACGACCATGTCGCGCGGCGGACAGGTTTTATCGAGTATGATCTGCTATGATGCGAGCGCGATCGAAATAACGCGGAAGGAGCCGAATGATCCGCTATGTCGGAATCGTGGATGGCAGTGACGGCGTTTGGGGAGTGCGGATGCCCTATCTCGCCGGCTGCCACGGGGCCGGCGCAAACCCGGCTGAAGCGATAGCCGATGCCGCGTCGGCTATGCGCGAATGGGGCGGAAGCCCGCATCGCAAAGCACTTGCCCATGCCCAACCCACGTACTGTGGCAAATCTTCTGCAATCCGGCGAAATCGACAGTGCCCGTGGCGACTCCGCCGTGACCGTTCGGCATAGATAACGGCCAACCATGTTCCTCCCCTTCTTTCTCGAACTAAAGGCCGCGCGGGTTCCCGTTTCGCTCAGGGAATATCTGTCGCTGCTGGAAGGGCTGGAGGCCGGGCTGGTCGACTATGACGTCCAGGGTTTTTACTACCTCGCCCGCGCCGCGCTTGTGAAGGACGAACGCCATATCGACCGCTTCGACCAGGTGTTTGCGCATCTCTTCAAGGGGATCGAGGCGCTCACCGGCCCCGATGCCGTCGGTGTCGCCAACATCCCTGAGGAATGGCTGCGCCGGCTCGCCGAAAAGCACCTGACCGAGGAAGAGAAGAAACTGATCGAGGCGCTCGGCGGTTTCGACAAGCTGATGGAGACACTGAAGCAGCGGCTGGAGGAGCAGAAAGGCCGCCACCAGGGCGGCTCGAAATGGATCGGCACCGGCGGCACTTCGCCTTTCGGCGCCTATGGCTACAATCCCGAAGGCGTGCGCATCGGCCAGCATGAAAGCCACAATCGCCGTGCGGTGAAAGTCTGGGACAAGCGCGAGTTCAAAAATTTCGACGACGCCGTCGAGCTCGGCACCCGCAACATCAAGGTGGCGCTGAAGCGCCTGCGCCGCTGGGTGCGCGAGGGTGCGGAGGAAGAGTTCGACCTGCCCGGCACCATCCATGCCACCGCCGAGCACGGCTATCTCGATGTGCAGACGCGCCCCGAACGGCGCAACGCCGTGAAGCTCTTGATGTTCTTCGATGTCGGCGGCTCGATGGACGACCACATCAAAAGCGTCGAGGAGCTGTTTTCGGCCGCCCGCGCCGAATTCCGCCAGCTCGAATATTTTTACTTCCACAACTGCCTTTACGAGGGCGTCTGGAAGGACAACCGGCGCAGGCATGCCGAGACCATCCCGACCTTCGATCTGCTTCACAAATACGGCCCCGACTACAAGGTGATCGTCGTCGGCGATGCCTCGATGAGCCCTTACGAGATCGCGCATCCCGGCGGTTCGGTCGAGCATTGGAACCCGGAAGCCGGCAGTGTCTGGCTTGGCCGCCTCATCCAGCAATGGCCGAATGCGGTCTGGCTGAACCCCGAAAACCAGAAAAACTGGGGCTTCACCCATTCGATCGCGATGATCCGCGATCTCTTCGGCGGCCGCATGTTCCCACTGACGCTGGCCGGGTTGGAAGCCGCGACGAAGCAGCTCTCACGCAAGCATTGATATGAGAGGAAAACCGATGACCTGCTTTCTTTGCCCGCAATGCGGCGTCCAGTTCGCGGCAACGCAGACCCCGCCGGAAAATTGCCCGATCTGCGAGGACGAGCGGCAATATGTGCGCTGGGAGGGGCAAGCCTGGATCACCCCGGAAGAACTTTCTGCCCGACATAGGCTTGTTGTGAGGGACGATGCCGGCGTTCTCGCTTTCGGCATCGAGCCGCGCTTTGCTATCGGCCAGCGGGCGCTGCTGGCGCAGACGCCGCACGGCAATGTGCTGTGGGATTGCATCTCGATGGTGAGCGACGTGGCGGTAGCCGAAATCAACCGTCGCGGCGGCCTGGCCGCGATCGCCATTTCGCACTGCCACTATTATTCGGTGATGGTCGAGTGGAGCGAGGCGTTTGGCGGCGTGCCGATCTATCTCCATGCCGACGACCGCCAGTGGATCATGCGGCCGCACAACGCCATCGTCAGCTGGGCGGGCGAGACGCTGGCCATAAACCCGTCGCTGACACTCGTGCGTTGCGGTGGCCATTTTGCCGGCGGCCAGGTGCTGCATTGGAAACGCGATGGCGGTAACGCCCTGCTGTCCGGCGACATATTGCAGGTGACGCCGACGCGTCGCCATGTCAGCTTCATGTACAGCTATCCGAACTACATTCCGCTCAATGCGCCGGCCGTGCGACGCATCGCGGCGGCACTTGAGCCTTTCGAATTCGACGACATCTACGGCGCGTGGTGGCAGCAGAACATCATCGGCGGCGCAAGAACGGCATTTCATGCGTCGATCGCCCGCTATCTTCAGGCGATTGCGTAGGAGCTCGGCTGAAAATGCGAGCGCAACACGTAACAAACGCCTATCTCTGTGCGAATATGAGGTTGCAATCAAAAAAAGCCGCCAAGGCTGAGGAGATCAAATGGACACCCACACCTACCCTGTCACCCGCACCGACGCCGAATGGCGCGCCCGCCTGACGCCCGAGCAATATGCGGTCATGCGCGGCCATGGCACCGAACGGCCCGGAAGCTGCGCGCTGCTCTACGAAAAGCGCGCCGGCACCTTTTCCTGCGTCGGTTGCGACCAGCCGCTGTTCGAATCCAAGCTCAAGTTCGAGAGCGGCACCGGCTGGCCGAGCTTCAACGACCCGGTGCCCGGTTCGGTCGAAAACACCGTCGACCGCAGCTACGGCATGGTCCGCACCGAATGCCACTGCGCCCGCTGCGGCAGCCATCTCGGCCATGTCTTCGACGACGGCCCGCCGCCGACCGGCCTGCGCTATTGCATCAACGGCGTGGCGCTGAAATTCGAGCCGGCGGCTTAAGCCGCAGCTTGACCACCATCTTCAAAGGGCGGCTTCGGCCGCCCTTTTTCGTGTCAATCTTCTCAGACAACCACCACCAGGATCAGCCAAAGCGTAGCCCCGAGCGTCATCAACGAAGCCTTGGCGCCACTGGATTTTTCCGTGGTTCGCCAGACGGCAAACGTCAGAAAGATGTTGTAGGGCACGGGCGCGAAATGCACCGCCAGGACGACGGCGAGCGGCAGCTTCAAGCCGAGCAGAATGAGCGCGGCCACCGACGAGGCGATGTTGATCGCCGTGCCGACAAGGACTAGATCGCGCCAGAACAACCGCTCGACCGGCACCGCGCCTTGCCAGCGCGAGCCGAAGAAGGATCCGATGCTTTGCCCCAACACCTGATAGCTATCCCTCTCCCAGCACGTCGGTGACGGCGCGCTCGAAGCGCGAGCATTCCGTCACCAGCCAGTCGGCCATGGCCGGCCAGTTGTCCTCGGCATAGCAGTTCACCCGCCACATCGAATTGATGCCGAGGCCCTCGCAGCTCTGCTCCGGCCTGAGCTTCAGCCTGTCTTCGATTGCCGGTTGGAACGGCTTCAGCCGCGACCAGACCCCGGTCGCGCCGAACTTCTCGTTACGGCCGAAAAAGACGCCAACTTGGCTTTGCGCCGGCGCGACATACAGGGACAGGACCAGAGCGAAGTCAGGCAGCCCGCGCTGCCAGAACCAGGGTCCGCGCCGCGCCATGGAAGCGCGTTCCTCCGGATGCCGTTCGGCGAACAGCGCCCAGAAGCTGCGTTGGCGGAATTCAGAGGCGCGGCGGGCGCCGAAGTCGAATGCGCTCATGGTTCGATGCCCGTTCCAGCATCATTCCTTGGCCCGAGACTGTTTCGAAATTCGCTCCGGCGATATCAACCGGAGTAGAATTTCCAGACAGCCTTACACCATGCCGAGCGCGGCCTTGTAGAGATCGAGGATGGTTTCCTCTTCCTGGCGCTCGGCCTGGTCCTTCTTGCGCAGCCGGATGATCGACCGCATCGCCTTGGTGTCGAAGCCGGTGCCCTTGGCCTCGGCGAACACTTCCTTGATGTCGTCGGCGATGGTCTTCTTTTCTTCCTCGAGCCGCTCGATGCGCTCGATGAAGGCGCGCAACTGGCCGGCGGCAACAGTCTGGCTGGTATCTGTGATGTCGTCGGCCATGTTTTTTCTCCGCTACTTTTTAAGCACCGCGATTCTGGCGCGGTAAATTGGGAGCGGGTTCGATGCCCGAGCAGGCGCGGCGGGTCAAGCCATTATCGATGCTCCATAACGGCTGCTGCCAGCCGTCCCCAGTGTGATGGATCCGCGCGTCAGCCAAACGCGATCAACAGATCCTTCGCATCGATCTGATCGCCGGCCTTGACCAGCACTTCGGCCACTGTGCCGTCGCGCTCGGCATGCAGGGCCGTCTCCATCTTCATGGCTTCGATCGACAACAGCACGTCGCCGGCCTTGACCGCTTGGCCGGCGGCAACCGCAAGGGCGGAGACCACGCCCGGCATCGGCGCGCCGACATGCGCCTCGTTGCCGGGCTCGGCCTTGCGCCGAGCCTTGGCCGCCGAGGCGCCATGCGCCCTGTCTGGCACCCGGACACGGCGCGGCTGGCCGTTGAGCTCGAAGAACACGGTGACCATGCCCTTCTCATCGACGTCGCCGATCGCAAGGCAGCGCACCACAAGCGTCTTGCCTTTTTCGATGTCCAGGAAGATCTCGTCTTCGGACTTCATGCCGTAGAAATAGGTCGGCGTCGGCAGCACACTGACCGGCCCGTAGGTTTCCTGCGCGGCGGCGAAGTCGGTAAACACTTTCGGATACATCAGCCAGGAGGCGAATTCGTACTCCGAGAGCTTGCGCTCCAGCTTCTGCTCGATCTCCTTGCGGCTGGCCTTGAGGTCGGCTGGCTTGAGCAGCGAGCCCGGCCGCTCGGTGATCGGCTTGCTTTCCTTCAGTGCCTTCTTCTGCAGCTTCGCAGGCCAGCCGCCGGGCGACTGGCCGAGATCGCCGCGCAGCATCGAGACGACCGAGTCCGGGAAGGCGATGTCCTTGGCCGGGTTTTCGACGTCGGCAACGGTTAGATCCTGGCTCACCATCATCAGCGCCATGTCGCCGACCACCTTGGACGACGGCGTCACCTTGACGATGTCACCGAACATCAAATTGACGTCGTGATAGGCTTGTGCCACCTCGTGCCAACGCGTTTCCAGCCCGAGCGAACGCGCCTGCTCCTTGAGGTTGGTGAACTGGCCGCCCGGCATTTCGTGCAGATAGACTTCCGAGGCTGGCCCCTTGAGATCGCTTTCGAAGGCCGCATACTGGTTGCGCACCGCTTCCCAGTAGAAGGAGATGTTGCGGATCCATTGCGGATCGAGACCGGGATCGCGCTCGGTTCCCTTCAGCGCCTCGACGATCGAGCCCAGGCAAGGCTGCGAGGTGTTGCCGGAGAAGGAATCCATCGCCGCGTCGATGGCGTCGACGCCACTTTCCACGCCCGCCAGCACCGTCGCCGCCGACAGGCCTGACGTGTCGTGGGTGTGGAAATGGATCGGCAGGTCGGTGGCTTCGCGCAGCGCCTTGAACAGCACGCGGGCGGCGGCAGGCTTCAAAAGCCCGGCCATGTCCTTGACGGCGATGATATGGGCGCCGGCTGCCTGCAATTCTTTCGCCAACCCGACATAGTATTTAAGGTCGTATTTGGCGCGCGCCTGATCGAGGATGTCGCCGGTGTAGCAGATCGCCGCTTCGACCAGCTTGCCCTCCGCGCCCACCGCGTCCATGGCGACGCGCATATTCTCGACCCAGTTCAGGCAGTCGAAGACGCGGAACAGGTCGACCCCACCGGCCGCTGCCTGGCTGACGAAATGCTGCACGACATTATCGGGATAGTTGGTGTAGCCGACGCCATTGGCGCCGCGTAGAAGCATCTGCAGCAAAAGATTGGGGGCTGCTTCGCGCACTTTACTCAGCCGCTCCCACGGATCCTCGGTGAGGAAGCGCATGGCGACGTCGAAAGTGGCGCCGCCCCAGCATTCCAGCGACAGCAGCCGCGGCAGCGCCCGCGCATAGGTGCCGGCAATGCCGGCAATGTCATGCGTGCGCATGCGGGTGGCGAGCAGCGACTGGTGGCCGTCGCGCATCGTCGTGTCGGTGACCAGCACCTCTTTTTGCTCACGCATCCAGGCAGCGAATTTCTCCGGCCCCAGCGCGTCGAGCTTCTGCTTGCTGCCATCAGGCACATTGCCGTTGAGATAGGGCACGACGGGCGCTGCCGCATCGGCCTTCGGCATCGGACGGCCGCGGGTTTCGGGATGGCCGTTGACGCTGACGTCGGCCAGATAGTTGAGCAGCTTGGTGGCGCGATCCTGCCGCTTCACCTGCGCGAACAGCTCCGGCGTCGTGTCGATGAACCTGGTCGTGTAGGAATTGTCGGCGAAGCGCGGGTGGTTGATGATTGCCTCGAGGAAGGTGAGGTTGGTCGCCACGCCGCGGATGCGGAACTCGCGCAAGGCCCGGTTCATGCGGGCGATCGCCTCGCCCGGTGTCGGCGCCCAGGCAGTCACCTTCTCCAGCAGCGGATCGTAGAAGCGGGTGATGACCGCGCCCGAATAGGCGGTGCCGCCGTCGAGGCGGATGCCGAAACCGGCGGCTTCGCGATAAGCGGTGATGCGGCCGTAGTCCGGAATGAAACTATGCTCCGGATCCTCGGTCGTGATGCGGCACTGCAGCGCATGACCGTTCAGCCCGATGTCGGCCTGCGCCGGCACGCCCGACTCTTTCGTGCCGATGGCAAAGCCGTCCAGTATGTGGATCTGCGCCTTGACGATGTCGATGCCGGTCACCTGCTCGGTCACGGTGTGCTCGACCTGGATGCGCGGATTGACCTCGATGAAGTAGAACTTGCCGGTGTCGGCGTCCTGCAGGAATTCCACCGTGCCGGCGCCGATATAGCTGGTCTCCCGCGCGATCTTGAGCGCATAGCCGCAAAGCTCCTGGCGCAATACCTCGCTGAGATAGGGCGCCGGCGCCCGTTCGACGACCTTCTGGTTGCGGCGCTGGATCGAGCAGTCGCGCTCGAACAGATGTACAGCGTTGCCATGCGTGTCGCCGAGCACCTGGACCTCGACATGGCGAGCGCGCTCGATCAGCTTTTCGAGATAGACCTCGTCCTTGCCGAAGGCGGCCTTGGCCTCGCGCTTGCCTTCCATCACCTCGCGGGCGAGGTCGGCTTCCGCGCGGATGGCGCGCATGCCGCGCCCGCCGCCGCCCCATGATGCCTTGAGCATCACCGGATAGCCGACTGTCTTGGCGAGCTGCTTGACTGCTTCCATGTCGTCCGGCAGCGGTTCGGTTGCCGGCACCACCGGCACGCCGACCTCGATGGCCAGATTGCGCGCGGCGACCTTGTTGCCGAGCCGGCGCATCGTGTCGGGCTTCGGCCCTATGAAAGTGATGCCGGCCTCGGCGCAGGCATCTGCGAATTCAGGGCTTTCCGACAGGAGGCCATAGCCCGGGTGGATGGCGTCGGCGCCGGACAGTCTGGCGACCCGGATCACTTCCTCGATCGACAGATAGCTTTCGATCGGCCCCATGTCCCTGGCCAGATGCGGCCCGCGCCCGACTTGGTAGCTTTCATCGGCCTTGAACCGATGAAGCGAATATTTGTCCTCCTCGGCCCAGATCGCCACGGTTTTGAGGCCGAGCTCGTTGGCCGCGCGAAAGACGCGGATGGCAATTTCGGACCTGTTGGCGACGAGGATCTTCGTGATGGCCAAGGAAGGAGCTCCGGACAGGGAGGGATGGGGCAGAGGCATGATTAACGCGAAAATGTTGCAGTGCAACCAAAATCGAGGAGAGATTAAACCGATTTAAATGCGATTCTAGCACCACGGCTCGAAAAGCTGCGTGCGATTGGCGCCTCGAGGTGACGCTAATTGTCGTGCCCGCACAAATTCGACCCCGGCTAACGGCTTGTCCAGCCACCCTCGCTGCCGCCCTGTCACCAACAAAAATGCCCGGCGCGAGCGCCGGGCATTCCATAGAGCTGCGTTTCGAATTACGACTTCGGGAACCAGGAGATCTTGCCGTCCGGACCCTTCTTCCATTCGTACATGATGTAGCCCGGGAGCTTCGGATCGCCCTTCGCGTCATAGGCGAGATCGCCCAGAACGGTCTTGAACGGGCCCTTCTCGTGCAGCGCCTTGGCCACTTCCACGGGGTCGTTCGACTTGGCCACGGCAGCAGCCTCGGCGATCACCTGCATGGCGGCGTAGGAGTAGAGAGTGTAGGCTTCCGGCTCGAAGCCCTGAGCGCGGAACTTCTCGACCAGTGCCTTGTTCTCGGGGATCAGGCGCGGATCGGGACCGAAGGTGTTGAGCGTGCCGATAACCGCATCGCCGGCGATCGCAGCCAGCTCGTCGGTGACGATGCCGTCGCCCGACATCAGGGTAGCCTTGAGGCCCTGGTCCGCCGACTGGCGGATGATCAGGCCGGCTTCGGTATGCAGGCCGCCCCAATAGATCAGGGTAACACCGGCATCCTTCATCTTGGCAATCAGCGCCGAGAAGTCCTTGTCGCCGACATTGACGCCTTCGTACATGACTTCGGTCAGGCCGGCAGCGTTCATCGCCTTCTTGGTCTCGTCGGCAAGGCCCTGACCATAGGGGGTCTTGTCGTGGATGACGGCAACCTTGGCGTCCTTGAAGTTGGTCGCGATATAGCCGCCGGCGATGCCGCCCTGCTGGTCATCGCGTCCGCAGGTGCGGAACACGTTCCACAGGCCGCGCTCGGTGAATTTCGGGTTGGTCGCCGCAGGCGTCACTTCGACGATGTTGTTGTCGACGTAGACTTCCTGCGAAACCGGGATCGAGACGCCCGAGTTGAAGTGGCCGATCACGAACTTCACGCCGTCGCCGACGAACTTGTTGCCGACCGAAATGCCCTGCTTCGGATCGGAGACGTCGTCGCCGACTTCGAGCTTGATCTGCTCGCCGTTCATGCCGCCTGCTGCGTTGATGTCGGCAACGGCCGCTTCCGCACCCTTCTGCAGCTGCGCACCGAAGGCCGCATTCGGACCGGTGATCGGACCTGCGACGCCGACGATAACGTCAGCCCATGCATTGCCACCGAACGCCACAAGCGCGGTCAGGGCAACGGCGGACAAAAGTGATTTCTTCATTTAAACGCTCCCATTTACGAGGTGGGCGTGGATGAAACTTTCATGCGATGCCCACCCTTATCGCAGAAAGCGTACTTTGCCGATTTTCAGGCCCTTGTCACGCCGATTCATCCCCGGAACGGCGTTAATGATGAACGTCAACCTTTCGGTTTCCAGCTTAAGATCGAAGCCCGTTCGTAAAGCCAATTATACTGCGTCACCATCTGGTTCGTACGCGTGTATTGATAGCCGACAAACCCCAATATCATGAGCACGATTGTGTCCACGACATAGTATTGCAGCGAAAACATCGTGCCGCCGAACAAGGCATGATGGATGAACCTGATGCCGATGCCGAGACCCAGCAGATAGGCGAACAGCGCCGGCAGGCTGCGCCATGTCTGGGCGCTGGCCTTGCCGGTCATCCATGCCGCCCAGCCGCCGAGCAGACAGGTGACGAAGAAGAACTGCCAGATGGAAGGTTCCTCGTGAAGAATGCCTTGCATGATGAAGACTCCTAGCATGATCCCGAAAAGTTGCAGACTTTTCGGACAAAGGTCATGCGACAAACAAACAAGTTGGAGCGGAATACCGTATGCATACATTCCGCTCCAAAATCAGTGATGGCCGCCTTCGAGATAGGCCGCCCGCACTTCCGGATTGGCGAGCAATTCCTTGCCTGTGCCGCTCATGGTCACGTTGCCGTTGACCATGACATAGCCGCGCGTGGCGAGCTTGAGCGCACCGAAGGCGTTCTGCTCGACCAGGAACACGGTCAGCCCTTGCGTGCGGTTCAGCTCGCGGATGGCATCGAAGATCTGCTTGACGATGAGCGGCGCCAGACCCAGCGACGGCTCGTCGAGCAACAGCAGCTTCGGCCGCGCCATCAGCGCACGTCCGATCGACAGCATCTGCTGCTCACCGCCCGACAGCGTGCCGCCGCGCTGGGCAATGCGCTCCTTGAGGCGCGGGAACAGCGCGAACACCTTCTCAGCATCTTCGTCATAGTGCTTGAGATTGTCGAGACCGGCGCCCATCTGCAGGTTTTCCATCACCGTCATGCGCGGGAAAATGCGCCTGCCTTCCGGCGACTGCGCAATGCGCATGCGGGCGATCTCGTGCGTCGGCATCTGGGTGATGTCGGTGCCGGCGAAAGTGATTGAGCCGGCACGAGCGCGCGGCGCACCGAAGATGGTCATCATCAGCGTCGACTTGCCGGCGCCGTTCGCACCGATCAGCGCGACGATCTCGCCCTGGTTGACGTGGACATCGACGCCGTTCAGCGCCTTGATGTTGCCGTAGTAGGTCTCGACGCCCTTGATGTCGAGGAGCGTTGTCTCGGCCATCACTTACGCCCTCCGCGCGGCTTGCCTGTCGGGGATTTGGTGGCCGCCGGCTTGGACTTGGCCGTTAGACGCTCGGACGGTGCTCTTGGCGCGGAGTTGGCTCTTGTATCGTATTGGGTGGCCTTTGAAGCTCCCTTCGACACTGTGACCCGCTCGCCCTGGCTGTGGCCGATCGTGTCGCTTACCGGGCCGGCGAGATAGGAAGACGATGTGCCTGGTCCGTGAGCCGAATCCGGCCCGATGTCCAGCTGCTCGATGACGTCTTCATCGCCGACCTCGGTCAGCACCGTCTCGACCTCCTCGTCGTCGACGCCGAGATAGGCGGCGATGACGCGCGGGTCGGTACGCACCGATTGCGGGCTGCCGTCGGAAATCTTGCGGCCATATTCAAGCACCACGACATGGTCGGAAATCTGCATGACCACCGACATGTCATGTTCGATCAGCAGGATCGAGGTACTACTCTTGATGTCCATCAGCAGCGAATTCAGCGCAGCCGACTCCTTCGGATTGAGACCGGCCGCAGGCTCGTCGAGGCACAGAAGTTCGGGCCCTGTGCACATGGCGCGCGCAATCTCGAGGCGCCGCTGCGCGCCATAGGGCAGGTCGCCGGCCGGATCGTCGGCGCGATCGACAAGATCAGCCTTCTCCAGCCAGTGCTTGGCAAGCTCCACCGATTCAGCCGAGGCCCTGCGGTAGCCGCCGATCCCGAACAGGCCCAGGATCGTATAGCCGGATGCCTTCATCAGCTTGTTGTGCTGGGCAACCAGCAGATTCTCCAGCAGCGTCATGCCCGAGAACAGGCGGATGTTCTGGAAGGTGCGCGCCACCTTGGCGCGCGCCGGGATCTCATGATTGGGCAGCCGTTCGAGCAGGAAGCTCGAGCCATCGGACCGGTTGAGCGTAATCATGCCTTCCGACGGCTTGTAGAAGCCGGTGATGCAATTGAAGACGGTGGTCTTGCCGGCGCCATTTGGTCCGATCAGCGCGGTGATCTCGCCGCGCTTGGCCTGGAACGACAGGTCGCCGATGGCGATCAGGCCGCCGAACTTCATCGAAAGATGCTCGACCTGGAGGATGGCGTCTTTCATACCCGGATTGGTCTTCTGAATGGAGGTCGCGCTCATCAGCCGTGCCCTTCCTTGGTGAAGGAGGAGGAGACCGCTTTTCGTTCACTGAGGAAGGCCGTCGGTTCACGGCTGCCGACAAAGCCGCGCGGCTTCCACAGCATGACGATGACCATCGCCATGCCGAACAAAAGCATGCGGTAAAGCTCCGGGGTGAAATCTTTTCCGAAGACACTTTTCAGGAAATCGAGTTCGCGCAGCGCCTCGGTGCCGCCGATCATCACCAGCGCGGCGACCGCGATGCCGACCAGCGAGCCCATGCCGCCGAGCACCACGATGGCCAGGATGATCGCCGATTCCAGGAAGACGAAGGATTCAGGGCTGACGAAGCCTTGCCGTGCGGCGAAGAAGGCGCCGGCAAAACCGCCGAACATGGCGCCGGTGGCAAAGGCGGTGAGCTTGGTGGTAGTGGTGTTGATGCCAAGCGAGCGGCAGGCAATCTCGTCCTCGCGCAGCGCCTCCCAGGCGCGGCCGACAGGCATGCGCCTGAGCCTGATGGTGACGAAGGCGGTCAGCAGCGCCAGCCCGAGAATCAGATAGTAGAGGAAGATCTTGTAGTAGGCGCTCGACTGGGCGATGTGCAGCACCTTGCCGATGTAGTTCGGGTCGGTCGAATTAAACGTCATCAGGCCGAAGAAGGTGACCTTCGGGATGCCGGAGATGCCGGCCGAGCCGTTGGTGACTTCACGCCAGTTGATCAGCACCAGGCGGATGATCTCGCCGAAGGCCAGCGTCACGATCGCCAGGTAATCGCCACGAAGCCTGAGCACCGGAAAGCCGAGCATAACGCCCCAGAAGGCGGCCATGGCGCCGGCGGCGGGCAGCAGGATCCAGAACGACAGGCCGTATTGCGAACCGAGCAACGCATAGGCATAGGCGCCGACCGCGTAAAAGGCGACGTAGCCGAGATCGAGCAGGCCGGCGAGGCCGACGACGATGTTCAGCCCCCAGGCCAGCATCACATAGATCAGGATCTGGATGCCGAAATTGTCGACCCACTTCAACGAGCCCTGCAGGCCGCCGGTTATCGACCACGCGTAGATCGACAGCACCACGACGACGAGGATCGGGTATAGCACCAGCGCCGCAATCCCGAGCTTGGTGAAATTGGCGTGGATGAAGGAGCGGAAATAGAAGATCACGCAAGCGAGCGCGTAAATGACGGCCAATGCGCGCAGGAACTGAAGGTAGCCGGCCAGATCGGGTCCCACCAACGCCGGCAGGGCGCTGCCAGACGCAACCAGGCCAACCGCCAGCACGACGGCGACGATGAAGGCCGGAAGCAGGAAGAAGCGCGACGCGACGCTCGCCGGCAACAGGCCGGTGGCGACATTGGTGATCTTCTGATTGGCCATGAACGGCTGGCCATAGGCAATGTAGAAGAAGCGGCCAAGCATGGTCAGCACGACCACGGTGATGAGCAGCAACCAGCGCTGCACCAGGATCAGCTGGTTGCTTATGTTCTGGTCGGTCTTCAGGCCGATGAAGAGAATGAACAACCCCAGCGAGATGGCGCCGGCATAGAACGCTTCGCGCAATGCACGCTGCACGGGGGAGGCGACGGTGTCGCGCTCCGAGGATACGGAAACCGCCATTGTCTCAGACCTTTTCGACTTCTGGCCGGCCCAAAATGCCGGAAGGCAGGAAGATCAGCACGATCGCCAGGATCGAGAACGCCGCGACGTCCTTGTAGTCGATCGAGAAATACGCCGACCACATGCTCTCGATGAAGCCGATCAAAAGCCCGCCAAGCACCGCACCCGGCAGAGACCCGATGCCGCCGAGAACGGCCGCGGTGAAGGCCTTGACCCCCGGCACAAAGCCGTCGGAAAAGGCGATGACGCCGTAATACATCAGGAACAACGTGCCCGCGACGGCCGCAAGCGCTGCACCCATGATGAAGGTGATCGAGATCGTACGGTCGACATCGACGCCGAGCAGCGCCGCCATCTTGCGGTCCTGCTCGCACGCCCTTTGCGCCCGGCCGAGGGAAGTCCTGTTGACCAGGTACCAGAACAGCGCCAGCAGCAGGGCGGTGACGACGACGATGATGATCTGCTTCAGCGACACGCTGATGCCGTTGATGTTGTAGACTTGGCTGACCATCGGCGGGATCGGCTTGTTGCGCGGGCCTTGCGTCACCTGGATGAAGTTCGACAGCGCGATCGACATGCCGATGGCGGTGATCAGCGGCGCCAGCCGGAACGAACCGCGCAGCGGCCGGTAGGCCACCTTCTCGATCGTCCAGTTGTAGAGGCTGGTGAGCAGCATCGCCACGATCATCATGATCAGCAGCGCCAGGACGACCGGCACTGAATAGAACAAGGAGCCGAGGATGAGGAAGACGACGAGGGCGGCGAATGCCCCGACCATGAAAATGTCGCCGTGGGCGAAGTTGATCATGCCGATGATGCCGTAGACCATCGTGTAGCCGATTGCGATCAGCCCATAGATCGATCCCAGCGTCAGCCCATTGATAAGCTGCTGGACAAAGTACTGCATGTGTACATGGCTCCCCTGGAATGTCGCCCATGCAGACGCATTCCTTTTCGTATTTCCCCTAGTCGTAAAGTTTCGAGCCCGGATTGCAACGTGATTTTTCAAACGTCGAGCGTGTTTTGCCGGCACGCCTTCCGATTGCCCGTTTTTTTGCTCCCGACCCCTGGACTATCGCGGACCCTATCATTGGCATAACGCAATGTCTTTGACGATTCAGCCGGACCAGCGACCTCATTTCGCAGAAATCCCGGTCAAAATTAGGTGATGAGACGAATCTTTGCGTTGTTGGCGGGCTTCGTTTTTTAGCCACATTCCGTACTGACCAGCTGCAACATGGGTTACTTCCCGACTATGGCGGTGGATGCCTCGCCCAACGCGCTAACCTTTCGCTGACTGGTTTCGCCAAGAGGTCCCGCTCTGGGTCCAAGTTGGTCTCGGTGGATGATCGGCAGCCTACCGTATCACTTAACCACAAAACCGTGCGCGAACGGATCGCGGTCGTCGATGAAGATGGTGTTCAGGCCGGTCATCCGGGCCCAGCCGCCGATCGAAGGAATGATGGCCGGCTTGCCGGCAACAGTGACATCCCTCTCGACCTTGCCCTTGAACAGCGAGCCGATGATCGATTCGTGGACAAAACTGTCGCCGGCCTTGAGCTTGCCCTTGGCGTGGAGCTGCGCCATGCGCGCCGAGGTGCCGGTGCCGCAAGGTGAGCGGTCGATCGCCTTGTCGCCATAGAAAACTGCGTTGCGTGCGTCGGCCCCCTCCACCGTCGGCTTGCCCGTCCACAGCATGTGGGACAGCCGGTTGATGCCGGGGTTTTCCGGATGCACGAACGAGTACTTCTCGTTGAGCCGCTGCCGCACCACGGGGCTCCAGGCGATGAAATCGCCGGCGGAATAATCAGCCATGTCGCGAAAATTCGCCTGCGGCTCGACGATTGCGTAGAAATTGCCGCCATAGGCGACATCGACGGTGATCTCGCCAAGCTGCGGGCAGTCGACCGTCAGTCCCTCGGCATAAAGGAAGGACGGTACATTGGTGATGCGCACCTCCTCGACATAGTCGCCGACTTGTTTGTATTCGGCGATGACCAGCCCGGCCGGTGTGTCGAGCCGGAGCACGCCGGGTGTCTTCGGCTTGATCAGCCCGTGTTCGATGGCCATCGTCACCGTGCCGATCGTGCCGTGGCCGCACATCGGCAGGCAGCCCGACGTCTCGATGAACAGGATGGCTATATCGCAATCCTCGCGCGTCGGCGGATAGAGGATCGAGCCCGACATGACATCGTGGCCGCGCGGCTCGAACATCAGCCCGGTGCGGATCCAGTCATACTCCGCCAGGAAATGCGCCCGCCGCTCCATCATCGTCGACCCCTGAAGCAAAGGGCCGCCGCCGGCGACCAGCCGCACCGGATTACCGCAGGTATGGCCGTCGATGCAAAAGAAGGATTTTTTGGCCATGATTTCCTCGAACTCAAAACCGTTGCGGGCTGAAGGGAGCAAGATCGATCGGCGAAGTTTGCCCGAGAACAAGATCGCGGATCAAGCGGCCGCTGGCCGCCGCCTGGGTCAGGCCGAGATGGCCATGGCCAAAGGCGTAGACGACGTTGGACGCGGTGCGCGCCGTGCCGATGACGGGCAGCGAATCCGGCAGCGACGGGCGACACCCCATCCACTCGCGGCCACCTGACGCGTCCAGCCCCGGAAGGAATTGTCTGGCTTTTTCCAGCATGGCCTTCGAACGCGCAAAATTCGGCGGCCGGTCGAGACCGCCCAACTCGACGGCGCCGCCGACGCGCAAGCCCGTCTCGAGTGGCGTGATGACGAAGCCATGGCCGGAAAAGATCAACATCCGCTGCACGTCGAAAGCGGTCTTCGGCAGTGTCGTGTTGTAGCCGCGCTCGGTTTCGAGCGGGATGGTGTCGCCAAGCGCCTTCGTCAGCAGATGCGACCATGCCCCGGCGGCCACGACAAGATGTCTTGCCTGCCTGGTCGTGCCGTCCGTCAGCGTCAGCGTCGCGCCATCAGGATTGGCGGCGACGCGCTCTATGCGCGCCTTTTCGAAACGCGCGCCCAGCCTTTCGGCATAGGCCCACACCCCCTTGCCGAGCAGTTTCGGATCGGCGACGGTCTTCCAGCCCGGCACGAAGGTGCCCTTGATGAAGCGCGGCGACAGTCCCGGCTGCAGCGGCGCCAGTTCGTCGCCTTCGACATGGCGAAAGCCGATGCCGAAGCGCTCGCGCGCCGCCCAGCCCGGCAGCCCGGCCTGAAATTCGGCCTCGCTTTCATAAAGCTCCAGCGAGCCGTCCTCGCGCAGCATCAGCCGCGTGCCGGAACGGTCGAGCAGGCCCATCCATTCAGCCTCGGCGAGCTTCATCATGCCTGCCTGAGCAGCAAGGCTCGCCTCATATTTTTCTGGTGCGCCAGCGCGCCAGAAGCGCAACAGCCAAGGCAACAGCTTCGGCAGGTAGGCCGGCGGGATGCTGAGTGGCCCGAGCGGATCGGCAAGCCATTTCGGCAAGTGCCGCATCATGCCCTTATGCGCCAGCGGCAGCACGTCGGAGAAGGCGAAGGCGGCGGCATTGCCGGAACTCGTCTCCTCGCAGATGCCGGTGCGGTCGAAGACCGTGACGCTGCGCCCGGCCTCGGCCAGCATGGCCGCCGCGCAGATGCCGACAATGCCGCCACCGACAATGGCGATATCTACCCTCTCTCCCCGTTCACGGGGAGAAGGGGCCCGAAGGGCGGATGAGGGGCGGCGGCCCTCCTCTGTGTCCCTGGAATTTTCTTGCACGTCGGCGCTGCCCCTCATCCGGCTGCCGCCATCTTCTCCCCGTGAATGGGGAGAAGAAAGCCTTCAGAACTGCGGCAGCTTCGGCCGTACCGCCAGCGCGTCCTTGACGCTCTTCTCGACCGCTTTGCGGCGCTCGCCCGACAGCGGCTGGCGCGGCATGCGCACGCGGTCATTTGTGTCGATCGCGAGCACTTCGGCAAGCTTGATGTTTTGGACCAGATAGGTCGAGACATCGAGATCGAGCAGCGGCCGGAACCAGCGGTAGATCGAAAGCGCCTCCTCGCGGCGGCCCTGCTTCATCAGCTGGTAGATGGCGACGGTCTCGCGCGGGAAGGCGACGACCAGACCCGCCACCCAGCCGATGGCGCCCACCGACAGCGCCTCGAAGGCGAGATTGTCGACGCCGGTGAACAGATCGTAGCGGTCGCCGAAGCGGTTGATGATCTCTGTCGAGCGGCGGATGTCGTCGGAGGACTCCTTGATGGCGACGAAGCGCTTGTCGGCGGCCAGTTCCTCCATCTGGTCGACGGTGACGTCGACGCGGTAGGCGAGGCGGTTGGAGTAGATCATCACCGGCAGGTCGCCGGCCTGAGCGACGGCGCGCAAGGCGGCGACCGTCTCTTCCGGGTTGGTGTGATAGATCGGGCTCGGCACCACCATCAGCCCGTTGGCGCCTTCCCGGCTCGCGCGCTTTGCGATGCTCGCCGCCTCGCGGGTGCCCGCCTCGTTGACCGTCAGCAGCACCGGCTTGTTGCCTGCAACTTTCTGGGCAGTCTTCAGCACCTCGATCTTCTCGTCATGCGACAGCATCGGCCCTTCGCCGAGCGAACCGCAGACGATGATACCGTCGCAGCCTGCCTCCATCTGCAAAGCAAAGCAGCGCTCCATCTCGGCATGATCGAGGCGGTCGTCATCAGTAAACTTGGTCGTGACGGCGGGGAAAACTCCGGTCCACATAATCGTCTCTCCATCTGATATATCAGCCGTATATCTATTTGAAAACCGGCTGTCAACGCTGAATTAGTTATGATATTTGTAAGATATATCAGGAGCCCACCTTTGATATCCAGTGAGACAGCATACCCCGAGCCGGCCGCTGCCAAGGCCTACCATGTACTCGAGCATATGATCGTGACGTTGGAACTGGCGCCGGCGAGCTTTGTCACCGAAGGCGCCCTCATCGAGAAGCTGGCGCTAGGACGCACGCCGGTGCGCGAAGCGATCCAGCGCCTCGCCTGGGAAGGACTGCTGGATGTCAGGCCACGCGCCGGCATCGCCATTGCCCCGCTACATCCCGGCGACTGGCTGCGCGTGCTGGATGCCAGGCGCGGCGTCGAGGTGGTGCTGGCGCGCTCGGCCGCCCGCTTCGTCACCCGTGAGGCCGCCGACCTGTTTCATGAGGCAGCCCTTGCCATGCAGAAGGCCGTCATCTCGGGCAATGTGCTGGCCTTCATCCAGGCCGACAAGGCGCTCGACGAGGCCTTGGCGATGGCCGCCGACAACCCTTTTGCGGCCCGTCTGGCCGCGCCCCTGCAGACCCACAGCCGCCGCTTCTGGTTTCGCTACAAGGCCGACACAGGGCTGGCCGAATCGGCCGAGCACCACGTCGCGCTAATCCGCTCGATCCTGGCTGGTGACGAAGAGGCTGCCGCCAAGGACGCCAAACGCCTTATGGCACTGCTGCGCGGCCATGCCGAAGTGGCCGCTACACGCTGAACTCCGTCTCTGCTCCAGACTTCCGGCCGGTTCTTTTATCAGGTGCCCGGCAAGACTGCGGCCATAGCCGCCCCGTCCCAGCCTTCGCCAGCCGTGATGATGCAGCTTTGGCCGTGTGTGTCGGTGGCCAGGATGGTCCAGGTGCCCTGGTCGGAGACGAAGATCTCAAGCACCACATTTGGGTTCACCAGGCCACGTGCGGCTTGGTTTTCGTGGAACTTCTCGCTGAGCGCCTTGACCAAGTCGGTCCGCGCCGCGCATTGATCGGCTTTGGCCTGGGCGATGCCGGACATCGCGAACACCGCAAAGAACATAGCCGCCACAAGACGTCGTGTCATCTGACACCTCCTTGCGCCAGACGAGAACCCCGGCTGCTACCGGCGCTATTTTGATGGCCTGCACACGGCAGGAATGCAATTTAAGGCAAATGACAGGCTCTTGGTTCCATCGCTTGAACGTGATGGCCAATGTCGGTTTCGTACAAAGAAAGGCCCGGGACGTTGAACCCGGGCCTTCTTGCCGATCTTCGAAATCGTCGGTCAGTTCATCGTTGGGATGACGAACTCGGCACCGTCCTTGACGCCGGAGGGCCAGCGCGAGGTCACCGTCTTGGTCTTGGTGTAGAAGCGGAACGCGTCCGGGCCGTGCTGGTTGAGGTCGCCGAAGGACGACGCCTTCCAGCCGCCGAACGTGTAGTAAGCGATCGGAACCGGGATCGGCACGTTGATGCCGACCATGCCGACCTGGACGCGCGAAGCAAAATCACGAGCAGCATCCCCGTCACGGGTGAAGATGGCGACGCCATTGCCCATCTCATGATCGTTGGCGAGCTTGATGGCGCTCTCATAGGTCGGCGCACGCACCACCGACAGCACCGGGCCAAAAATCTCTTCCTTGTAGATGCGCATGTCAGCGGTTACATTGTCGAACAGGCAGCCGCCCATATAGTAGCCATCCTCGTAGCCCTGCATGGAGAAGCCGCGGCCATCGACGACCAGCTTGGCGCCTTCCTTGACGCCGGTGTCGACATAACCCTTGACGCGTTCCAATGCCTGCGCCGTGACCAGCGGGCCGAAATCGGCGGACGAATCCGTCGACGGGCCGACCTTGAGGCTTTCGACACGCGGGATGAGCTTTTCCATCAGCCGGTTGGCGGTGTCGTTGCCGACGGGAACGGCAACCGAGATCGCCATGCAGCGCTCGCCGGCCGAGCCGTAGCCCGCGCCGATCAGCGCATCGACGGTCTGGTCCATGTCGGCATCGGGCATGATGATCATGTGGTTCTTGGCGCCGCCGAAGCACTGCACGCGTTTTCCCGCGGCCGTGCCGCGCGAGTAGATGTAATGCGCGATCGGCGTCGAGCCGACAAAGCCGATAGCCTTGATATCAGGATCGTCGAGGATGGCGTCGACGACATCCTTGTCGCCATTGACGACGTTGAGAACGCCAGCCGGCAGGCCAGCCTCGAGGAACAGTTCGGCGATGCGCATCGGCACGCCAGGGTCACGCTCGGAAGGCTTCAGGATAAAGGCATTGCCGCAGGCCAGCGCCGGGGCAATCTTCCACAGCGGGATCATGGCCGGGAAATTGAACGGGGTGATGCCGGCAACGACGCCAAGCGGCTGGCGCATCGAATAGACATCGATGCCGGGGCCGGCGCCGTCGGTGAACTCGCCCTTCATCATGTGCGGCGCACCGATGCAGACTTCGACCACTTCGAGGCCGCGCTGGATGTCGCCCTTGGCGTCGGCGATGGTCTTGCCGTGCTCGCGCGCCAGGAGATCGGCCAGTTCGTCATAGTCGCGGGCAACCAGTTCAAGAAACTTCATCAGCACGCGCACACGCCGCTGCGGGTTGGTCGCAGCCCATTTGATCTGTGCTTCCTTGGCATTCAGGACAGCCGCACGCAGTTCCGCCGGCGAAGCCAGCGCCACCGTGCCGCGCACCGAGCCGTCCATGGGCTGCATGACGTCCTGCTTGCGCCCGCTGGTCCCGGCGACATGCTTGCCGCCGATGAAATGACCGTATTCGATCATGGTTTCTCTCCCTGAGTTGTGATGGCGCATTCAACCCCTTTGCAGGCGCGAAGGCAACGCGAGGGGAAACGCAACTGTTGTGCAAGAAATAGACAACGAAGGACGAGTGTGCATTAATTGCCGCAAATTACAGATTGCTGAAAGGCCCGAAGGTTGCGCTCCGTCACACCCCCCTCTGTCCTGCCGGACATCTCCCCCGCAAGGGGGGAGATCAGATGTGGCCGCCGCCTTCGCAAATCTTCAACGCACCAAAAGAGACGCAGGTGGCGGAGCTGCCAATCTCCCTCCTTGCGGGGGAGATGGCCGGCAGGCCAGAGGGGGGTGGGCGGGAACGCCGCGTTCGCCGCTAGCCCGGACCACCCCCATGAACTGGGATGACGTCCGCATCTTCCTCGCCGTGGCCCGCGCCGGGCAGATCCTTGGCGCCGCCAAGCGGCTGGAACTCAATCACGCCACCGTCTCGCGCCGCATCGCAGCGCTTGAGGATGCGTTACGGACAAAACTGTTTCGCCGGCTTACCACCGGCAGCGAGCTGACGCCGGCCGGCCAGCGCTTTCTCGACATTGCCGAGCGCATGGAAGCCGACATGATCGCCGCGCGCTCCGCCGTGTCGGGCGAAGGCGACGATATCTCAGGCACGGTGCGCATCGGCGCGCCCGACGGGTTTGGCGTTGCATTCCTCGCCACGCGTCTTGGCGCGCTGACCGCGCTGCACCGCGAACTCACCATCCAGCTGGTGCCGGTGCCGCGTTCCTTCTCGCTGTCGCGGCGCGAGGCCGACATCGCCATCACCGTCGAGCGGCCGAGCGAAGGCAGGCTGGTGGCGGGAAAGCTGGTCGACTACACGCTCGGCCTGTTTGCCTCGCGCGACTATGCACAGGCGCACGGCTTACCCGAGACCGCTGCCGAACTCGGCCACCATACGCTGATCGGCTACGTCCCAGACCTGATCGTCAGCCCTTCGCTCGACTATGCGGCGGAGTTCAGCCCGGACTGGCGCACCAGCTTCGCCATCTCCTCAGCGCTGGGCCAGGCCGAAGCGGTGCGGTCGGGCGCCGGCATCGGCATCTTGCACACCTTTGTCGCCCGCTCGATGCCGGAGCTGATCCCCGTCAACATCGTGACGCCGATCCGCCGCGCCTACTGGCTGGTCTATCATGAATCGGTCCGGCCTCTGCGCCGCGTGCAGATCGTCGCCAACTTCATCACCAAGGCAGTCGAGAGAGAGCGCGGGCTGTTTGTCTGATGGCCGCGCCGCCTTGCCCTCGCCACAAAATCGGCCAGTGTGGCAACAAGCGCGATGTCGCCTATTATTAAGGATTGGCTGCGCCGGGTGGGACACTTTTTTGCAAAGCTGGTGCGGATCAAAATGCGAGCGGTGCTCGCCATCATGCCGCTTGTCGCGCTTTCCGCCTGCGCCAATCCATGGACCGAAGTTCCGGAAGCCGAACTGCCCAAGCCGGTCCGTATCGCAATGGCCCGCCCGTCGCCTTTCGTCTTCGGCAATTACTGCGGTCCCGGCACCCGCACCGGCGACCTCTCGGCTCGCCCTGTCAATCGCCTCGACAGCGCCTGCCAAATCCATGACGCCTGCTACATCGCGCGCCATAATCATTGCGACTGCGACGGCGCGCTCGTCGCCTCGGCAAAGGCGATCCGTGATGACAAGACAGCGCCGAAAAAGGTGCGCGGCGAGGCCGAGCTTTTGATCGCCACTTTCGCACTTCCCGTCTGCAAGGTCTTTCCGCAAGGCTTTATGCCGCCGCGCGACCCGGCTGAGCTGAAGACGATGAACGGGGCCACGGGATGAACCGCGCCATCTGCCTGGCTCTGGCCGGGCTGGGGCTGGCGGCCCTTGTCGGTTGCGCCGCCCCGATCCGGCACAGCTGCGATTTCTTCCCCGATGCGAAGGATTGCGGCCGGCCGTCGGTATCGGCCGGCACGCCCGGACCGCAGACTGCAGCAGCAGCGTTTTTCGGCGATGCCGGTGCCAGCGACTATGAAAGGCAGTTCCTGGCGCTGCTCGCCCACAACCAGATCGGCGCCATCGACAGGGCGAACGGCACCGGTCCGTTCGGCCATGACCGCCACGCCATCGCCAACCGCGATTTCCAGGCCACCTACCGGACGCTGGAACAGCTGGCGAAGCCGGTTAGCGCCGAACAGATGCCGGCAGGTAGGGGCACCGGCGAAGGCCATTTCAACGGCCGTTGGCGCGTGTCGCGGCAGACGCTCTATGTCAACGCCGCCGCGCGGCCCTCCGCGCCAAAGACGTTCAGCTTTTCCGGCCTGCAGGCGCGCTCGATCGAGATCGTGATGCGCCAGGCGGGAAAGCAGCCGGTTGAGATATCGGGCGCCTGCGACGGGGCGCTGGCGATTCGCGCCGGCGGTGGCTCGCGCAGCGTGGCGAGCGGTGCCGCCTTCCGCCTCCGCCTGTCGGCCGGGCAAACCGCCAGCCTGTTCCCCAGCGATGGCCTGAACCGCTGCAGTCTCAAGCTCAGCTCCAGCCTGGCGCCGACAGGCGCCCCGCTCACCATCCTGCGCGAAGAGGTTGCCTATCCGGCGATAGCCGCGCTCGACAGCCGCTACGAGCGTTGTCCAGTGCCCGGTCCATCCGGCCTGGATGAACTCGCCCGCATCTTCTATGCCGGCCGCTGGCTGTCGCAGACCTGTTCGCTGCCGCTCGGGTTACCGCGCCTGTTGCGCAAGTCGCGCGACGGCTTCAACGCCAAGGTCGAAGCGCTGCTCGGCGCGCCTTTACCCGACAGCGCCTTCGACAAGGCCGACCCCGAACTGCCGCTCGATTTCTCGCGCGCGCCGAAACTCAAGCTGGTCTATCTGTCGTCGCTGGAGTTCAAGGCCGATTTTTCCGGCCGCGTCATCGAGCGGCTGATCCGCCATCACGCAGCCCTCGGCACCAAAGTGCGCATCATGGTCACAGACGTGCTGGAGCGCGACAAGGACGATGCCCTGCTGCACCGGCTGGCGGCCGATTATCCCAATGTCGAGTTGCAGGAATATCGTTGGCGGGCCGACCACGGCGCGCCGGTCGACGAGCAACTGTCACAGCTGCACAAGACCCATCACGTCAAGATGCTGGCGACACTTGCCGAGGATCCCGCCCGCTCGCGCGTCATCATCGGCGGCCGCAACATTCATGACGGCTTCCTCTTCCACAAGCCGATCGACCTGTCGCGCTATCCGAACCTAGAGCAATACGGCAAGACCGACGGCCTCTCGCTCAACTACTATTCGAACTGGAGCGATTTCGACATCGAGTTTGCCGACCCGGCCACGGTCGAGACGCTGGCCGCGCATCTCTCGACATTGTGGCTGCGCGACGCCGACACCAACATCGCAAGACCCTTCTCCATTCCGGTGCGCTCCGACAGCCGGCGCCCGCCGGGCACGGTGCGCCATTTCATTTCCGTGCCCTACGAGGACAACCATGCGCTCGAGACCTATTTCGTCGAGCTGATCGACACTGCCCGGCACCATATCGAGATCGTCAATCCCTACCTTAATCTGACGCCGAAGCTCAGCCTGGCCATCGAGCGGGCGCTGGCGCGCGGCGTCAGGATCGACATTGTCGGCCGCATCGACCTCAAGGGCGATATTGGCGGCAAGCTGCTGACCGCGCTCAACAAGCTGTTCGTCGAGAAATATGGGAATCGCATCAACATCCGCGAATTCAAGGCGCCCGATGTCGTGCTGCACTCCAAGATCATGATGATCGACGAAAGGCTGGTGACGATCTCGTCGGTCAATCTCAACAACCGCAGTTTCTTCCACGATCTGGAGAACGGCATGACGGTGCTCGACCCTGCCTTCTACGCCAGGATGCAGCCGGTCTATGACGACTATGTCGCCCATTCGAACCAGGTATCGACCGAGGTGACGATACCGTGGGCCTACCGATGGCTGTTCTCGAAGGGTTGGGTGAAGGAGGCGTTTTGAAGGGCTGGCGAGGCTGAAGGAATGCCGTTCTGTAGCGATCCTTTACACCCCCTCTGTCCGGTAGGACAGAGGGGGTGCTGGCCCGCGAGCTTTAAAAAGCACCCCTACCTCAAATACCGCTCCGGTCCTAACTCCCGCACATCGATATCAGGCACCTTGCTGGAGATGATGTCGGACAGCACCTTGGCCGAGCCGCAGGCCATGGTCCAGCCAAGCGTGCCGTGCCCGGTGTTGAGATAGAGGTTGGAGAACTCGGTGCGGCCGACCAGCGGCGGCCCGTCCGGCGTCATCGGCCGCAGCCCGCACCAGAAGGACGCCGCCTTGAGGTCGCCGCCATCCGGGAACAGATCGCCGACCGAATGTTCGAGGGTGCGCCGGCGCGATTCATGCAGCCTGAGATCGAAGCCGGAAATCTCCGCCGTGCCGCCGACGCGGATGCGGTCGCCGAGCCTGGTGATCGCCACCTTGTAGGTTTCGTCCATTACCGTCGACACCGGGGCGGCGACCGCGTCCTTGATCGGAACGGTGATCGAATAGCCCTTGACCGGATAGACCGGGATCGGGCGCCTGAGCAGGCGCATGAAGCGCGCCGAATAGCTGCCCAGCGCCAGCACATAAGCGTCGGCCGCGCGCGAGCGCTGGTCGGTGCCGACGCTGACGATGCGATTGCGGTTCTTGGAGAAGCGCCGGATCTGCGTGCCGTACTCGAACGTGACGCCGCGCGCCACGCAGAGCTCGGCCAGCCGATCGGTGAACATCTTGCAGTCGCCAGTTTCGTCGCCGGGCAATCTCAGCCCGCCGACAAACTTTTCCCGCACGCCAGCCAGCGCAGGTTCGGCCCCAATGCAGCCTTCGGGATCGAGCAACTCGTAGGGAACGCCATATTTCTTCAGCACCTCGACATCGCCGCCGGTGCCGTCGAGCTGCTTTTGCGTGCGAAACAGCTGCAGCGTGCCCTTGGTCCGCTCGTCATAGGCGATGCCGGTCGCCTGGCGCAATGCCTTCAGCGTGTCGCGGCTGTATTCGGCGAGCGGCACCATGCGCGCCTTGTTGATGGCATAGCGATCCGCCGTGCAGTTGCGCAGCATCTTGATGAGCCATGTCCACATATACGGATCGAAGGCCGGCCGCACCACCAGCGGGCCGTGCTTCATCAACAGCCACTTGATTGCCTTCAGCGGGATGCCGGGGCCGGCCCAGGGCGAGGCATAGCCCGGCGAGATCTCGCCGGCATTGGCGAAGCTGGTTTCCAGCGCCGGCCCTTTCTGGCGGTCGAACACCGTCACCTCGTGGCCGGCCTCGGCGAGATAATAGGCAGTGGTGACCCCGATGACGCCGCCGCCCAACACGAAGATCTTCATCGCATCACTCTCCACGACGACTTCCGTCAGAGGGCCGCCGCCTCCTGTCTGCCGGATTCTGCGGCGTCCGCCAAGGGGCGGCGTGTCGCTGCTCTATTCGTTGATATAGCGGCGGTGGAAGCGGGGGCCGAGACTGGTCAGGATTTCATAACCGATCGTGCCGGCATGACCGGCGGCGTCATCGACGCTCTGCGAGGGGCCCAGGAGTTCGACAAGGTCGCCCTCGCGCAGCCGGCCGGCCGGCAGGGCCGAGATGTCGAGTATGATCGAATCCATCGACACCCGCCCGACAAAGGGCAGTCGCACGCCGTCGAGCCAGGCAGCCGAAGCCGCGCGCCGGTGCCAGCCATCGGCATAGCCGAGCGAGATCGTGGCCGCGCGCAAGGGACCGCTGGCCAGAAACGCATGTCCGTAGCCGACGCCCGCGCCCTTATCGATGCCGCGTGTCTGGATGATCTTTGCCTCGAGCCGCACCACCGGCAGCATCGGGTTCGCCTCATCAGGCGTCGGATTGATGCCGTAGAGCGCAGCGCCCGGACGCGCGAGGTCGTACTGATAGCGCGGCCCAAGAAAGATGCCGGAGGAATTGTCGAGCGACGCCGGCGCCTTGGGCAGCATTTTGCGCAGCCGTTCGAACTCCCTGAGTTGCGCGTCATTGGCCGCATTGGTCGGTTCGTCCGCACGGGCCAGATGGCTCATGACGAGGACGACATCGACGCCGGCGAAAGCATCGGCCGTAAGCGCCTCGACCTCTGCCAGGCCCATGCCCAGCCGCGACATGCCGCTGTCGACCTGGATGGCGGCCTTGAGCTTGCGGCCGGCCTTCTGGCCGGCTTTGCTCCACGCCTTCAATTGTCCGCCACTGTTGATGACGGGAACAAGGTCGGCGGCCACCGCTTCGGGTTCCGAGTCCGGCGGCAGGCCGTTCAGCACATGGATTTCCAGCTTCGGTCCGAGTGCGTCGCGCAGCGCGACCCCCTCGGTGAGATGAGCGACAAAGAAGCTGTCGCAGCTTTCGGCAACCAGTGCCGCCGCCACTTGCCGCGCGCCGAGCCCGTAACCGTCGGCCTTGACGACGCCGGCGCAGCGCACGCCGCCGAGCTTTGCCTTGAGCCGCCGGTAATTCTCTCGGATAGCGCCGAGATCGATGCTGAGAATGGCGCCGGCCGCCGCTTCGCTGATGGTATCTTTGGCTTTATGCATCGCAGACCCGCTGAAGTCGGCGCTGCCCCTCATTGTCCTGCCGGATATCTCTCCCTATCCCTATACGGGGAGTTGAGGAGCGGTCGGCGTAAAGCGGACGAAAAGCCAACTGCTTGGCTTTTCGAGTGACGAAAGCCGGCAGGCGGGTGAGGGGCAGCCCATACGCTGCGCTAAGAGGCCATTGCCCGGCGTCGTTCATATGGGTCTCGTGGCTGCGGGTGTCCCGATCAATAAAGCACGAATCAGGTGCCGTGCGAACCGTCACATCCAGCTAGGCAAGATGACGGAACGCCGCCACCACATCCTCATAGACCTTGCGTTTGAACGGCACTATCAGATCGGGCAGGTCCTGCATCGGCCGCCATGCCCATTCATCGAATTCGGCGGTGTGGCCGCCTGGCGGCGGATTGATCTGGATCTCTCTGGTCTCGCCGTGAAAGCGGTAGGCGAACCATTTCTGCGTCTGGCCGCGATAGCGGCCCTTGAGGGCGATGCCGACCAGATCGGGCGGCAGGTCGTAATTGATCCAGTGCGGCGCCTCGGCGAGCAGCGTGACCGAGCGCATGCCGGTCTCTTCATAGAGCTCGCGCCCGGCCGCCTGCAGCGGCTCCTCGCCCTCGTCGATGCCGCCTTGCGGCATCTGCCAGAGCTGCGTGGTCCCGGCAAATTCGCTGTCCGGTTCGGCGATGCGGTGCCCGACCCAGACCAGCCCGTCGCCATTGAGGATCATCAGTCCTACGCAAGGGCGGTAAGGCAGCGTCTCGGGGTCGACAGGTTTCTTCGTCATGATCAGCCTTTTTCCGGGTCGATGGCCACCGCCGAGATCGGCACGATCTCGATGCCGCGCTTTTTTGCTTCGACCACCCAGGACGCCACGGTATCGACGGTGAGGTCGAAGGCCGAGCCGATGCCGACGGCGGAGCCTTTCGCACGCGCGGTCGCTTCCAGCTCGTCGAGCTTTTTCAGGATGGCGCCGCGGTCCTGCACGGCGTCGATTGCCGTATCGCCGGCGACGAACGGCACACCGTCCTTCAAGGCGAGATCGGACGCCAAGCTCCGTGCGGACGAGCCGTCATCGATATAGGCAAGGCCGCGCTTGCCAAGCTCGGCCATGAACGGCCCCATCGCTGTCGCGTCGGCCGAAAAGCGCGCCCCCATATAGTTCATGACGCCGGTATAGTTGGTGGTCCGCGACAGCGCCCAGCGCAGATTCTTCAGATTGTCGTCCTGGCTTGCCGCCACTGTCAGCGTGTTGCGGCCGGGATTGACATTGGGATAGTCGAACGGTTCGAGCGGCACCTGCATGACCACCTCATGCCCGCTCTGCCGTGCCGCCTGCATCCACCGGCCGATGCTGTTGCCTTGCGGCGCAAAGGCCAAAGTCACTTCAGCCGGCAGCTTGGCGATTGCCGCCTGCGTGCCGGTCTGCGACACGGCAAGCCCGCCGATGACGATTGCCACGCGAGCGCCGCGCGAACCCGACCACGGCCGCGCATAGACATCGAACGGCCGCCGGCCGTCAGCGGCGCGAACCGGGAGTGGGCCGGTGTCGCTGGCCTCGATCAGCGCCCTGTCGGGGATATGCGCGATCTTCAGGTTCTGGCCGATCGTCGACGGGTCGTGGATGACAATGGCTGCATTGGGCGGGCCGTCACCCTCCTGGGTTTGCACATGGATGATCTGCGGACCGCTGGCCTTGGGCGTTTCCGCCTTCGGCGCTGCCGCCGTCGCTTGAGCAGTGGGTGCTGCGGCCGCGGGCTCGGCCGCCGCCGTCACCTTTGGCGTCGAGACCGCGATTGCTTCCGGTTTGCGGAACGGCTTCTCGCGCAGCGCGATCGCGCCGGAGATGCCGACCGCGGCCAGCACGACCAGCGTCGCCGCGACGGCGCCAGCGCTGATCCCGCGCGACGCAGCACGCGGTCGGGCGGCCTGTCCGAGTGGGCGTTCGATGTCCTTGCCGATGTCAGCCAAGCCGCATCCCCGGGCGCATGATCGGCGAAATCTTTTCGCCATGCGCAGATCCAAAACTGACGGCGCGTCCCCTGCGCCTTTTGAGGCGCAGCGCCCAGCGGTCCCCGAATCAAACTGCCGGAACCTCACGGTCCCGGCAGCATTGCATCGCTTCGATTGGGCAGCCAGAGCTACCAGTCGATTTTACTGGTTGAGCACTGCCTTCTCCGGATTCGGCGGGAATGCCGGATCGGTCTTCTGGCCGCGCAGCAGCTGTTCGGCATAGATCAGCTGCAGATCGTCCTTCGGATCCGGCGGCACATAGGCAGCCGAGCCCGAGCCGGTATCGCTCTCGTCGGCGCCCTTGATATGGCCCTTGAGGTCCGATTCGCCGCGCGTCAGGTCCCTGCCCTGCAGTTCGGGCGGCAGCGGCTGGTCGACCTTGATGTCGGGCGTGATGCCCTTGCCCTGGATCGACTTGCCGGACGGCGTGTAATAGAGCGCCGTCGTCAGGCGCAGCGCGCCGTTCTCGCCAAGCGGGATGATGGTCTGCACCGAGCCCTTGCCGAATGACTGCGTGCCGACCACTGTGGCGCGGCGCAGGTCCTGCAGCGCGCCGGCGACGATCTCGGAGGCGCTGGCCGAACCGCCATTGACGAGCACGATCAGCGGCTTGGCGCCGATGTCGTCGCCTGCCTTGGCGTCGAAGCGTGTGACGTCCTTCGGGTCGCGGCCGCGGGTCGAGACGATCTCGCCACGGTCGAGGAAGGCGTCGGACACGCTCACCGCCTGGTCGAGCAGGCCGCCCGGGTTGAGCCTGAGATCGAGCACATAGCCCTTGAGCTTGTCGTTCGGCACCTGCTTCTTGATGGTGTCGATGGCGTTCTCGAGGTCGTCATAGGTCTTTTCGGTGAAGGAGGTGATCTTCATGTAGCCGATGTCGTTCTCGACCCGGAACTTGACCGCCTTGACCTTGATGATGTCGCGCACCACCGTCAGCTCGATCGGCTTGTCGGCGCCTTGGCGCAGGATCGTCAGCTTGATCGGCGTGTTGACCAGGCCGCGCATCTTTTCGACCGCATCGTTGAGCGTCAGGCCGCGAACCTCTTGGCCGTCGATCTTGGCGATATAGTCGCCGGCCAGCACGCCTGCCTTGGCAGCCGGGGTGTCGTCGATCGGCGTGATCACCTTGACCAGGTCGTTCTCCATGGTGACCTCGATGCCGAGGCCGCCGAACTCACCCTTGGTCTGCACACGCATGTCCTGCGCCTGCTCGGCATTCATGTAGGAGGAGTGCGGGTCGAGCGAGGTGAGCATGCCGTTGATGGCGTTTTCGACCAGCGACTTGTCGTCCGGCGGCGTCACATACTGCGCCCGCACGCGCTCGAAGATGTCGCCGAAGATCGCCAGTTGCTTGTAGGTCTCGGAGCCTGCAGCGTTCGCCGTCGAGCCGGGCGCGCCATAGACCAGGCTCATCGCTGACGCGCCCATCAGCGCACCGGCAATAAGAAGCGACAGTTTCCGCATCATTTCACGTCCTTCCAGAGAAGCGGTCCGCCCACCATGGGGTCGGATCGACGGGTTTTCCATCCTTGCGGAACTCGACATAGAGTTCCGGCGTGGCATTTCCATTCTTCGAGGCCGAGGTGCTTGCCACCCGGGCCTCTCCCATCGCGCCGACCGGCTCTCCTGCGAGCACCGACTGGCCAGACGCGACGCTGATTCTGCTCATCCCCGCCAGGACGACATGATAGCCGTCTCCCGCATTGAGGATCAAGAGTTGACCATAGGAGCGAAAAGGCCCCGCATAAAGCACATTTCCGTCCGCCGGTGCCGTGACGATGGCTCCCGATTGTGTCGCAACCATGTCGCCAAGCATCACCGCGCCGTTACCGTCATCGGCCCCGAAACGCAGCTTGATCTTGCCGGTGACCGGCAGCGAGACTTGTCCCTGAAGTGCCGAAAACGGCGCGGCGGCGGTGAGGCGGTTGCCTTCCGGCACGGGCAGCGAAGCCAGCTCCGTCGACGCGGTTGTGCCTGCATCGGCGTTATCGGCGTCCGGCTTATCGCTGTCGGCCGCTTTCTGTTCGCCTGCCTTGACGGCATCCGCCGCCTTGCGGCTCTTGTCGGCTTCAAGCGAAGCGATCAGCTCTTTCAGGCTGCCGGCCTTGGCCGCAAGCGCCTGGGACCGCTGCTTTTCAGCGGCCATCGCCGTCCAGGTGTCCGCCTCGAGCTTCTGCTTGGCTTCGAGCAGCATGGAGAGGCGTTTCTTTTCCGCCGTCTGCTCGCCGACCGCCGCCGTCAGCCGCGTCCGCTCGGCCTCGATCGAGGCCGTCACCCGGGTCTGTTCCCTGAGGTCGGCCAGCAATTTGTCGGTCTGCTGGCGCAGTTCGGGCACCACTGCGCCGAGCAGGATGGCGCTGCGCACCGACGACAGCGCGTCTTCCGGCTTGACCAGGATCGCTGGCGGCGGATTGAGCCCCATGCGCTGCAGCGCGCCCAGCACCTCGGCCAGCACGTCGCGCCGCGCCGCCAGCGAGACACGGATCTTCTGTTCCTCGCCCTTCAGTCCTTCGAGCCTGGCGCCGATATCCTCGATGTCCTGGCCGAGCTTCTGCTCGGTCATCGCCGACTGGATAAGCGCCGCGGTGATCGAGGCATGGTCCTTCTTGACCGAAGCAATGTCGGCGGCGAGCTTGGCCAGCCGTTCGGACGACAGCGTGATCTCGGCCGACACCTTCTCATATTCGGCACGGCTCAAATCGGGGTCAGGCGCCACGTCCAGCGTATTTTCGGCTCGCGCAAGCCCGAGCGACAGCAAAACCACCGCTGCAGCGATGCCGCAGCGCGCGTGCCGAAAGCCCGTTCGTGATTTCCCGTTGTCAGCCATTGAAGCCCGACTCTATGCGTGGCTTCGTTAACGAACCATCAACCATGATCGAACCGAAGCCTAGCACAAAACAGCCGCGCATTGGGGCGGAAATCCGGACGATTGATCCTCGACCCACTGATTTACGAACGGTGGTAGGGATGTCCCGAAAGAATCGTTGCCGCCCGATAGAGCTGCTCGCCCAGCATGACACGCACCAGTTGGTGCGGCCAGGTCGCCGCGCCGAACGAGACTATCAGCTCAGCCTGATCGCGAACCGACTGGTCGTGCCCGTCGGCGCCGCCAATGGCGATGACCAACGCCTTGCGTCCGCCATCGCGCAGCTGGCCGATACGGCTGGCGAAATCGTCTGAGGACAGGTTTTTGCCGCGTTCGTCGAGCAGGAACAGCGCCGTGCCCGGCTGCAGCTGTGCCTGCAGCTTCTGGCCTTCCTCGCGGCGGCGCTCATTGGCGTTCTGGGCTCGTCCCTCGGCGATCTCGGCGACACCAGAGAATTCGAACCCGATCGCCGGGCCGCTCTTGGCGAAACGCTCGAAATAGCGGTCGGCGAGCTCTCTCTCGGGGCCGGCCTTCATCCGGCCCACGGCATGAACTGCTATCTTCATCCCTGCCTCGGCGAGCTTTCAATCCATGTCGCACCCAGGATGGTTACGACATGAGACGAAGCTCAGTGCAAGGTCTCTTCCTCGAGGTCCGGCGCCTGCCACATCTTTTCAAGATTGTAGAATTCGCGGACTTCTGGGCGGAAGACATGGACGATGATGTCGCCTGAATCGATCAGGACCCAGTCGGCGCCGGACAGCCCCTCGACGCGCGCCGTGCCGAGACCGGCATCCTTGAGCGCCTTGAGGAGGTGGTCGGCGACAGCCGAGACATGACGGTGCGACCGGCCCGACGCGATGACCATATAGTCGCCGAGGCTCGATTTCCGCTGAATGTCGATTGAGACAATATTTTCGGCCTTGGAGTCTTCCAGACTGGCAAGGACTGTCTTGATGGCACGGGACACGGCGTCATCTACGCTGATCCTGGCCGGCGAAGGCATGATGTCAGCCTTCTTCCGCAATGCTGTTCTCAGTGTATTTCCTTTCGCAGCAAGAACAACCAAATCACCCACGAAATCAGGTGACACCCTATAGATAGGCAGAGTTCCCTTGCAGTTTCAAGACGGGAGGCCCTGCCAGCGCGAACGCGGTGCACGTCTTCCGGTTCCGGCGCCTTGAGAAAAATCGGAACCCATGGCCGCGGCAGGGGTTATCGACACACCCCCCAAACGGATTTTCCTGATGCCAATCGACCCCCAGAACACGCTGCTCACCGTGCAGGCTGGCCTTGCGCAACTCAGCACACTGATCGTTTCCTATTCCTTCTCCGCCATCGGCGCCATCATCCTGCTGGTCGTCGGCTATCTCGTCGCCGGGCTCGCAGAACGATCGATCTCAGCCGGCCTCGGCCATATCCATGGTTTCGACGCGACGCTGCGCCATTTCTTCTCGAAGATCGTGCGCTACGCCATCCTGATCCTGGTGGTCATCATGGTGCTCGGCCAGTTCGGCGTTCAGACGGCCTCGATCATCGCCGCCATCNGCCATCGGGCTGGCAATCGGCCTGGCGCTGCAAGGCACGCTGCAGAACATCGCCGCAGGCATCATGCTTCTGGCGCTCAGGCCATTCCGCATCGGCGAATATGTCGAGGTCGGCGCCATTTCCGGCACCGTCGAGGAAATCGGCCTGTTCGCCACCAAGCTCCGCACGACAGACGGCGTCTATGTGCTGGCGCCCAATTCGACGCTGTGGAACCAGCCGGTGCGCAATTTTACCCGCAACGGTGTGCGCCGCGGAGACATCACGCTGAGCATCGGCTCCTGGAACGACATCGACCTGGCGCAGAAAACCATGCTGGGCGTTGCCGGCGGCGAGCGCCGCGTCAAGCGAGAGCCGGCGCCGATCGCCTTCGTCGCCACGGTGGGCGATGCCAGCGTCGCCATCACCTTGCGCTACTGGACCACGGCGGCGGATTTCTTCGCCACCCAGATCGATCTCACCAAACGCGTCAAGCAGGCGTTCGACGCCGAAGCCATTTCGGTTCCCGCACCTCCGCCGGAGGCTCGACAGGAAACTGCCGCCACCAGGCAGTAGGAGCTGTGAAACCGTTCAGCGCTTATCTTCCGGGGCGTAGGCGAGCTCCACCGGCAGCGGCGCCTGCGCCGACATCGGCGCGAAACTGCTGGTCTCCGTAGCGGGGACGGCGCGCGTGGTGGCCACTCGCCACAGCACGAACAGGCAGAAGACAGTGGCGATGACGATGGCCACATAAATGAAGGCCTGCGTGCCATAGACAGCCGACAGGGCCGTCACGATACCCGGCACGATGAACCCCGACAGCGACCAGGCAAACAGCAACGAACTCGACAGCGCCACCATGTCGTCCTTGCCGGCGCGGTCGGCGGCATGCGCGCTGGCCAGCGAATAGATCGATTCCGAGGCGCCGTCCCAGACGATGTAGATCACCACGAGCACCATCAGCGCGCCGCCGTCGAAGCCGATGGCCAGAATACCGGCGACGATGGCCAGTGCCGCAGCGCCGGCCAGCACGTAACGGCGATCGGTACGGTCGGAAATCCAGCCGAGCGGTATCTGCAGGATCAGCGTGCCGACGGGCATCGCCGACAAAAGCAGCGCCACATCGGCCTGGCTATAGCCTTTGGCCGTGGCATGGATCGGTGCGAACCCGGCGATCGCCATCGACAGACCGCCGACGGCCAGCATGCCGGCCACGCCGACCGGCGAGATCCGCCAGGCGCGGCCAAGCGCCACGGAGGCTGCGCGAGGTGGCGGCGGTTGAGCCAACCGCGTCATGCCGACCGGCAGGATCGACACTGCGGTGAAGGCAATGCCGATCAGCGGCGCCTGCGCCGTCGCGATGTCGACCGCCGCCAGCAGGGCATAGCCGACGCCAAGTCCGGCGACATAGGCGACGTAAAACACCGCCATCACCCGGCCGCGAATGGCGTTTGCGACGGCATCGTTGAGCCAGCTCTGGGCGACGATGAACAGGCCGCATATTGCAAAACCGTAAAGCGCGCGCGCCGCGATCCACAGCAGCGGGTAGGTGCCGGCGCCAATGGCGGCATTCGACAGCGCTATCAGCGCCGACAGCACCATGAAGGCGCGGGCGTGCCCGACGCGGCGCACCAGCGGCCCGGTCAGGATACAGCCGGCAAGTCCGCCGGCAGACAGGCCGGTGATGATCAGCCCGGCCCAGGTCGGATCGAAGCGCTCGACGCCAAGCCGGACCGGGATATAGGCGAACATCAACCCGTTGCCGACCGCGATCAGCGCCATCGACACGATTACGCTGGCAATGGCGATCACGGGCGCCGGCGGGGCGCCATGATTGGGGCCGATGTCGGTCTGGTTCACTGAAGTGGCCATATCCAGCGCAGCATCGCCCAGCCAATCGCGAAAGGCCGCCGTAAAAGCGACATCGGCGATCTGGTCTTACGGAGTTACCCCTTGGCTTGCTTGCGAATAGCACTCGATGACAGCGACGAACGCGGGCCGTGAATAAAAGTCCAGGCCGGCGCCTTCATGCGGGCGAGCCGGGGCGCGTCACCCTCGTCGACGCGGGCATAGTCGAAGGTTTTGGCCACGACCGAGGACAGGAAGGACAGCGTCGCGCCCGGGCGGTCGATGACGGCGATCGGGAAGGTCATGACGATCTGGCGCCAGCGCTGCCAGCGGTGGAAATCGCGAAGCGAGTCGGCGCCCATGATCCAGACGAAATCGACGCCGGGATTGCGTGCCTTGACCAACGCCAGCGTGTCGGCGGTGAAGCGAATATGATGCGCCGCCTCGAAGGCGGTGACCTTGATCTTCGGGTTCTTGGCGATCTGCTCCGACTGCAGCAGCCGGTCGCTCAGCGGCGCCAATTCCCTCGTGCTCTTCAGCGGATTGCCTGGAGTGACCATCCACCAGAGCTGGTCGAGCGCGAGGCGCCGCAAGGCAATTTCCGCCACCAGCGCATGGCCGGCATGCGGCGGGTTGAACGATCCGCCGAACAGGCCGACGGCGAGGCCTTTCTCGGCATGCGGCATGCGGAGGTAGTGCGAGGGGATGGCGGGCTGAAGGGACGACAGCATGGTGCTAGGCACCCCCCTCTGCCCTACCGGGCATCTCCCCCGCAAGGGGGGAGATCAGCAGCTCCGGCAAAGGCACTTTTCTTGCAACGTTAGTGATTGGCGAAAGCGGAAGAAAAAGCTGATCTCCCCCCTTGCGGGGGAGATGTCCGGCAGGACAGAGGGGGGTGTCTGGGCTCAATGCCTCAAGCCCTGACGCGAATGATTCAAGGCCTCACCTGTCCCGACCCGCGCACGCGGTATTTGAACGAGGTCAGCTGTTCGACGCCGACCGGACCGCGCGCATGCATCTTGCCGGTGGCGATGCCGATCTCGGCTCCCATGCCGAATTCGCCGCCATCTGCGAACTGCGTCGAGGCATTGTGCAAAAGGATCGCCGAGTCGATCTCGTTGAAGAACCGCTCGACCGCTTTGGTATCCTCGGCGATGATCGCCTCTGTGTGGTGTGAGGAGAACGTCTCGATATGGTCGATGGCGCCGGCAATTCCGTCTACCAGCTTTACCGCGATGACGGCGTCGAGATATTCGGTCACCCAGTCGGCATCGGTCGCCGGCTTGGCGTCGAAGAACAGCTTCATCACTTCCTGATCGGCATGGATCTCGCAGCCGGCGGCGCGTAGCGCGTCAAGGATCGGCACCAGATGCGTGGAGGCCGCCGCGCGGTCGACCAGCAAAGTCTCTGCAGCGCCACAGACACCGGTGCGCCGCATCTTGGCGTTGACGGCGATCCTGACCGCCATGTCAAGATCGGCCGAGCGGTCGATGTAGAGATGGCAGATGCCTTCAAGATGGGCAAAGACCGGCACCCGCGCCTCGCTCTGGACGCGCCCGACCAGGCTCTTGCCGCCCCGCGGAATGATGACGTCGAGATTGCCGGAAAGCCCTTTCAGCATCTCACCGACGGCGGCGCGGTCAGTGGTCGGCACGAACTGGATGGCGTCTTCGGGCAAACCAGCGGCCTTCAGGCCCTCGACCACGCAGGCATGGATGGCGGCGGATGAATTGAGCGAGTCCGAGCCGCCGCGCAGGATCACCGGATTGCCGGCCTTGAGGCAGAGTGCGCCGGCATCCGCCGTCACATTCGGCCGGCTTTCATAAATGACGCCGACAACGCCGAGCGGCGTGCGCACGCGCTCGATCTGCAGGCCGTTGGGGCGATCCCAGGCCGCGATCACATCGCCGACCGGGTCCCTGAGCTCGGCGATTTCACGGATGCCATCCGCCATGGCACGGGTGCGCGCCGGATCGAGCTTCAGCCGGTCCATGAACGAGCCGGACAATCCCGATTCGTGGCCATTCGAGACATCGATGGCGTTGGCGTCGAGAATGTCCTGCTCACGCGAAATGATCGCGTCGGCCATGGCGACGAGTGCGGCATTCTTGGCGTTGGTCGTGGCGATAGCCAGCGGTCGGGCGGCGGCGCGCGCATTGCGGCCTATCCGTGCCATCAAACTGGCTACATCTTCGCCTTGGTGTTTGTTCAACATCTGACCGCTCCGGTGAAGCCTGGTGGATTTACACGCGGCCGGCCTTCGCGGCAATGGCCGCAAATTCGGGAGAGCAGAATGAAGAGCGCCGCAGTCTTGTTTGCTTTGGCCACGATGCTGGCGCCCACCGGCCTTCGCGCAGCCGATTACTGCGATGACAAGATCGAACTCGGCGAGAGCCCCGATGGCCTGGCCATGACCATGGTAGGTTCGATGATGTCCCTCGTACTCGCTGAGCGCTATTGCGGCGCGCTACCGACGCCGTTTTCCCAAATCTACGTCGTAGTTGAGGAGGGACATGGATGTGGGCCGCGTGTGAGGCTTGAAGCAGAATTCAAGAAAAAGATGGAGGAGGAAAAAGCGACAGACGCAATGATGGCCGACTCAGTCATGCACGACCTCATCGCAGACGGGACGGACCTCCCCCAAGCCGAAATGGATAAACGTGCCAAGGCTATCATTGAAGGACAGTTGGGAGGTTGCAGCAAGCTTCTGAAAATTCAACGGGACGTTCAGGAGAGGTACCGCAACCCGCCCAAATGGCCGCGTGAACCTGACAAGTAGCGCGCCGTCAATCGCAGGGCCGCGCCTCACTCGGCCGCGCCGCTCACTACCAGATCGTCGCGGTGAATCATCGCCGAGCGCGCCTCGTAGCCGAGCACGGTTTCGATCTCGGCGGTCTTCAGGCCTGCGATCCTTACGGCATCGGCGGCATCATAGGCAACCAGCCCGCGCGCGATCTCGCGCCCTTCGGGCGACAGGATCGCCACCGTGTCGCCGCGCGAGAAATTGCCGCTGACCAGCCTGACGCCCGCCGGCAGCAGCGATTTGCCGGACAGCAGCGCACCGATGGCGCCGGCGTCGACGGTGAGCCGCCCGGCCGGTTCGAGCTGGCCGGCGATCCAGGTCTTGTAGCCTTTCACCGGATTGGCGCTCGGCCTGAAGAAGGTGGCGCGCTCGCCACGCTCGATCGCCATCAGTGGCGACAGCCTGGTGCCCGAGGTGATGATCATGGCGGTGCCGGCGGCGGTGGCGATCTTGCCGGCATCGAGCTTGGTGCGCATGCCGCCGCGCGACAGTTCGGATGCGGCCGCCCCGGCCATAGCCTCGATATCGGGCGTGATGCGGTCGACCACCGGAATGAATTTTGCATCGGGATCGCGCGCCGGCGGCGCCGTATAGAGCCCGTCAATGTCGGAGAGCAGCACAAGCAGGTCGGCGCCCATCATCGTCGCCACCCGGGCCGCCAGCCGGTCATTGTCGCCATAGCGGATTTCGGAGGTCGCTACCGTGTCGTTCTCATTGATGACCGGCACCGCCTTCATCTTGAGCAGCGTCGAGATCGTCGCGCGGGCATTCAGATAGCGTCGGCGCTCCTCGGTGTCGCCGAGCGTCAGCAGGATCTGGCCCGATTTCAGCGCACCCTTGCCCAGCGCATCCGACCATGCGCCGGCGAGCGCAATTTGCCCGACGGCGGCCGCCGCCTGGCTCTCCTCGAGCTTCAGCGCCCGTTTTCCGAGACCGAGAATGGTGCGGCCGAGCGCAATGGCGCCGGACGACACGACCAGGATCTCGGCGCCGCCATTGGCCAGCACCGCAATATCCTCGGCAAGCGAAGCCAGCCAGTCGCGCTTCAGGCCGCTGGTGCGGTCGACCAGCAAGGCCGAACCGATCTTGACCGTGATGCGCCGGTATTTTGTCAGCGACCGCGCCGTCATCGTTATCGGTCCCAGCGGGTCTCGACGGGAGCGGCAGCCCTGTCGCGCGCTTCGCCGACAACTGCCATCAGCGCGCGCAGCACCGCTTCGACGCCCTCGCCGGTGGCCGCCGACAGCAGCATCGGCGCGCGGCCGGCAGCGCGTTTGAGGGACGCAACCTTCTTCTTGCGCTCATCGGCGTCAAGGATATCCACCTGGCTGAGCGCGACGATCTCGACCTTCTCGATCAGCCCATTGCCATAGGCGTCGAGCTCGGCGCGCACGGTCTTGTAGGCCTTGCCCGGGTTTTCCTCCTGCGCCGAGACCAGGTGCAGAAGTACACGCGTGCGCTCGACATGGCCGAGGAAGCGGTCGCCGATGCCGACACCCTCATGCGCGCCCTCGATGAGGCCCGGAATGTCGGCGATGACGAATTCGCGCGCATCGATGCGGGCAACGCCGAGGCCGGGATGCAGCGTGGTGAAGGGGTAGTCTGCGATCTTCGGCTTGGCCGCGGTGACGGTTGCCAAAAAAGTCGACTTGCCTGCATTGGGCAGCCCGACCAGGCCGGCGTCGGCAATCAGCTTCAGCCGCAGCCAGACATTCATCTCTTCGCCGGGCTGGCCGGGATTGGCGCGGCGAGGCGCCTGGTTGGTCGAGGTCTTGAAATGCTGGTTGCCGAAACCGCCATTGCCGCCCTTGGCCAGCAGGAAGCGCTGGCCGACCACGGTCAGGTCGCAGATCAGCGTCTCATTGTCCTCGGCAAACACCTGGGTTCCGGCCGGCACCTTGAGCGTCACATCGGCGCCCTTGGCGCCGGTCATGTTGCGGCCCATGCCGTGGACACCAGTCTTGGCCTTGAAATGCTGCTGATAGCGATAGTCGATCAGCGTGTTGAGACCGTTGACCGCTTCCAGCCAGACATCGCCGCCGCGGCCGCCGTCGCCGCCATCCGGGCCGCCGAACTCGATGAATTTTTCGCGCCGGAACGACACAGAGCCGGCGCCACCGTCGCCGGAGCGGATATAAACCTTGGCTTGATCGAGAAATTTCATTGGACTACGCAGTTTCTGTTGGCCTTGCGGCTTTGCTCTAGATCTTGCGCCTTGCTCTAAACCAAGGCGCGGCCAAGGGCGAGGCCGTTTTGCGACTAAAGCGCCGGATGCCCTTTTGTCGGGGACGCGGTAGCAGTGTTCGCGGACGGAGCTTGAGGGGCGCGGGAATGAAGGTTGTAAGCTACAACATCCAGTACGGTATCGGTCTGGATGGCCGCTACGATCTCGGCCGCATCACCGAGGCGGTTCGCGGCGCCGACGTGATCGCGCTGCAGGAAGTGACCCGCAACAATCCGAGGAACGGCAACCGCGATATGGTGGCCGAGATCGGCGAGGCGCTGCCCGAATATTTTGCCGCTTACGGCAGCAATTTCGAGGTCAATGTCGGCTCGCGCCTGGAGGCCGGCCGCGCCATCACCACCACTTTCCAGCTCGGCAACATGGTGCTGTCGAAGACACCGATCCATCTGTCGCGCAATCTGCTTTTGCCGCGCAGCCGCAGCCTTGAGGCGATGAACTTCCAGCGCGGCGCACTCGAGGCGCTGGTCGAGACCCCGCTCGGCTTCATCCGCTTCTATTCCACGCATCTCGACCATCGCAGTCCGGTTGAACGCGCCAGCCAGATCCGTTTCCTGCGCCAGCGCCTGTTGAACTATGCCTTCGAGGGCGGCGGCCTCTCCGGCATTCCCGAGATCGGCCTGCCGGACCTGCCCTATCCCGAAGCCTTCATAGTCATGGGCGACTTCAACATGCTGCCCGGCTCGCCCGAATATGTCGAACTCGTCGGCCGCCCGGACCATGAATTCGGCATGCCGCTGACCGCCGATCTCGCCGTCGACGTCGCCCAGCGCCTGAACACACCAGACGTCGTCACCTGGGTCGATCCCACGCGACCCGAAGACACAAGCCGCCACAAACGCATCGACTAC
Source organism: Mesorhizobium sp. L103C119B0 (assembly GCF_000502235.1). Classification (NCBI taxonomy): domain Bacteria; kingdom Pseudomonadati; phylum Pseudomonadota; class Alphaproteobacteria; order Hyphomicrobiales; family Phyllobacteriaceae; genus Mesorhizobium; species Mesorhizobium sp. L103C119B0. Next base: position 101,968 of record NZ_AYXE01000017.1, read on the forward strand.
ATCTTCACCTCGGCCTCGCTCGCCGGATCGCTGAAGCGCCTGTGGGTCGACCGTGAAGCGGTCGGCTCGGACCATCTCCCGATTTGGGTCGAGATGGGCTGAGTTGAGTCCGATCCACAACCAACGTTGCCAAACCTGTCGTTTGGAGGCACGCGCTAGGTGTGTTGAGATTCAGGTCAGGCCGAGCCGAAAACACTGGTTTTCGAGAACCGGAGCGGAGCGTACTTAAGTACGTGCACCGGAAGCGCATAAACCCGCGTTTGCAGGCCGGCCTCACCTAATATCAAAACACCTAGAAATGCACCCAGTTTCGAAGACTGATCCAGGTCTTTCTGTCCAGCCGGTACCGCTCGACCGGCACCTGGCCGGCGACGATCGAGTTCAGCATGCCCTGGCCGGCATACTGGAAGCCGCATTTGTGGATGACGCGGCGCGAGGCCGGATTGATCACCCGCGTCGAAGCCTGCAGCACCTGGATCGAGGTCCGTTGGAAGGCGAGGTCGACCAACGCGTGCGCGGCCTCCGTCGCATAGCCGCGCTTCCAGTAGGGCTCGCCGATCCAGTAGCCGAGCTCCAGCCCGCGGTCGGTCATGTTGAGGCCGGCGCAGCCGACGAAAATGTCGGTACTGGCCAGCGTCAGCGCATAGGCGATGCCGGCCCGGCGCGATCTCGTCATAGCCAGGAAGGCGCGTGCCTCGGCCTCGCCATAGGGGTGCGGCATGCGGGCCAGCATCTCGGCGACGTGACGGTTGTCGGCAAGCTCGACCAGTTGCGCGATGTCGGCTTCGCACGGGGCGCGCATCACCAGCCGCTCCGTGGCCAGCACCGGGCAATCTATCGCGTAACTTTCGTCTTCGGTGTCTTCCGCTTCGGCAACCATTCGACGTCCTCCAGGCAAGAAAAAAGGGGAGATGGAAAACCCATCTCCCCTGATCCTTTTCCTGGCTCCATTCAATGGTTTGGCCAGACACCGGTTCCCGAGATGGGCGCCGGTTTTATAGTGCGGAACCGGCTACTCCGCGGCTTTGGTAATCGGGTTGACCGATACGTAGGTTCGGCCGTTGGCTTTTTTGTTGAAGGTGACTGCGCCGGTCTCGAGCGCAAAAAGGGTGTGGTCCGTGCCCATGCCGACATTGACGCCGGGATGCCAGGTGGTGCCGCGTTGACGGATGATGATGTTGCCCGGGATGACGGCTTCGCCGCCGAACTTCTTCACGCCCAGACGCTTGGAATGCGAGTCGCGACCGTTGCGCGACGAGCCGCCAGCTTTCTTGTGTGCCATCTAACTAACTCCGATGCGCCCTGGGGCGCTTGAATGGTCTTATGAACGCGTTCGCGTTCCGTTTCAAGTCCGATCCGGCAACCTTGTCGCCGGTTCGTTTTACTTCTTCGCCAGTTCCTTGGCCTGCTCGCGCCAGTCGTTGATCTGGTCGGTGCTGAAGGGCATGTGCGCGTCGATCTTGGCCACGTCCTTGTCCGACAGCTTGGCAAGCTGGGCGAAGGTGGTGATGCCCTGCTCGTGCAGCTGGCCGGCGGCAACCGGGCCGATGCCCTTGATCACGGCCAAATCGTCCGGCTCGCCCTTCGGCGCCTTGAACAGCGGCGCGGCGACGGCGGTCTCCGTCTTGGCTTCATCCTTCGGAGCAGCCTCGGCTTTGGCTTCCTTCTTCGCCTTGGCTTCCTTCGGCGCGGCCTCAGCCTTCGCCTCGGGCGCTACGTCAGCCTTGACTTCCTTGGCTTCCACCTTGGCTGCGGCCTTCTTGGAAGGCTTGGCGCCACCCAGCAGGATCTCGGCGATCCGCACGGTGGTCAGAAGCTGGCGGTGGCCGATCTTGCGGCGCGAATTCTGCCGGCGGCGCTTCTTGAAAGCGATGACGGTGCGGTTCTTGCCCTGCTCGACGACTTCCGCCGTGACCAGAGCGCCATCGACGAACGGGGCGCCGAAGGTGACATTTTCGCCTTCGCCATGGGCGAGGACGCTGCCGATTTCGACGATATCGCCGACATTGGCTTCGAGCTTCTCGATCTTCAGGAGATCGTTGGCGGCAACGCGATACTGCTTACCGCCCGTTTTAATGACTGCGAACATTTTTTGCCTTTCGCTGTTCGGTCGGCCTCGATGAGCCGCGTCACGCGGTTCGGCCGTCTTTTTGTCAGTCTGCGGGTTCGAAAAACAAGCGGCGTGGAAGAACCCTCCACGCCGATTGCGCGCTTCCCCTAACCGAAGGTTCGGTACGAGTCAAGGCAAACGGGCGGAATCCTTGGCCACGCCGCCTCCTTGCCGCCCCCGATCTCTCCGGTCGAGGACCGGTTGGCCCCATCTGCCGACGTGGCCGCAACGCAGCCCTCCAGACAGAGCCCGCACAGGAAGCTGAATTCCCCCGCGGATTTGGCCTTGTAACCTGCCCGCCCAGCCGTTATCTAGTGCGCCGGCAACGGCCGACCATGACCGCGGAGAGGTGGCAGAGTGGTCGAATGCACCGCACTCGAAATGCGGCATGGGTGCAAGCCCATCGGGGGTTCGAATCCCTCCCTCTCCGCCATACCACATTGAAATTATTCAGATATTTCCCAATTTTGGACCATAACCCCCGAACTGACCCCGCCGATGTCAGCTCTATCTTTTCGTCACCGTGGCAAGGGGAGAAATTTCCCGAATTCCTTTGTTTCGTCGGAAAAGGCGCTGTCGGCCTCCGCAGATGACCATAATGCCCTTAGCGCTTGGCCAAGCCCTACACTCCTGTCTCAACACGCCTCACGCCTACCGGCAGCCGTCTCGCTGGTCCCCTCTACTCAATCGGGGGCGGTCCTGATTTGGGGCCTGGGAGGGGTGCCCATTCCAATCTACCTTGCTTCGAAAGCGCGGCAGATTTTTTCTGACTTCTTGCTGATTGACAGTGCACGCACATTTCCACTCACCAACAAGGCTAGGCGGAAGGCCGGGGACAATTAGCCCTATTTGGCGTGCGTTGAAAAATTAGCGTTCCTCCAACGGCCGGCGATCGCGACCCAGGGCACGTGCGATCAGCCAGCAATGGCTGTCGTCGCCCCGACAGACGGCCTAATCACGGCGTTTGATATGTGGTCGAGGTGCACCGCCATGCTTCTTTCACGCTCTCCAGCGGTCTTCTCTTGAGCGCGTAGAGCCTGTCCGCTTTTGGCGGAGAGCGGATTGACGGCTTTTCATGGCAGGACATGGATAGCGGACATTCCGGGGCGTGCGAGTGATGGCCAAGATGGGGCTGACGGTAGTACGGCAGCTCTGTGGCCTAGGAAGTGAAAACTTATGATGAGGGTGCTGTTCACAGCGCACGCGTCCCGCCCTGCCGGCGGCTTTGAAGCTGCTATTGTGTGTCGCGCCATCACATGCGTGTTGCGAGAACATCACCCGCATGTCGGCGCTGGATCATCGAACGTCAAAAACGGTCCACGGAATTTTCGGAACTAACCTATTTTTTGTCGAACGCTGAGAAGGCGTTCCGAATAGCCGTCGTCATTCACGCCCATCACATGGCCGCCAAACACATACTCGTTGTTGTAGCGGATCGTATGCTTCATAAGGCCATCCAAGGCGAAACGATACACGAGCTGATGCGCTTCGGTATCGAAGGAGGTTTGTACCAATTCCGCAGACGGCAGCCAGTCATAAATATATCGGCAAGTATCAAACGGGATGACGTCAAGGAACATCTCCGTGCTCTTGCCCTCCGCCACGTATGTGTACCGCCGGGTTTGCTCAGCATTGTAGTGGTAGGGCATCGCGTACTGAGCGAGCACTGGAAAAAGGGCCAGTTCGGATGTTGGGACGTCGCAGAACATGTACATATTTTGCATGTAGGCGTACCCCGCCAGAAGTTCCTTCATTGCGGGTTTTAGCCACTGACCGTCACGGTCATTTCTGAGCAGCAGATAGGCGTGAATGACATCATCCACCGGGATATTGGGCAATCCGCCTAGCTCTCTGCGCCACGTGTCGATCAATTTGAACGACGATGCGTCCGGCGCGAGATAGTTCTCGTCCTTATGCTTGTTCAGCGACGCCAGCGTCCACCCGAGGGTGTTCATGTCGGCGTCGACTATGTAGTCACCACCACCGAACTCTAAGGCTTCATCGAACGATATTTGCTCTGCGGCATGTGGAGCCAGTTCGACAGGAGACTTGGAAAAAAAATGCGGCCACAATCCAGACGCCGACAGGCGAGCCATAGGCACTATGAACGACGCCAGATCGAACAGTTGCCTCGTAATGTACTGACCGTAGAAATTCGAAAAATCGGCTTTGACCTTGTGGAAGAAGGACTCGTCTTCAGGCTGCCCTTTCGGGATCATTCCGTGTGCAACAGCGCCATCGGTCATGTTCCATTCCGGCTTCCCGGATTCGAGCATTCCCTTTGGGTACAGATAGGGGCTGACAATATCGGAATATGCGTGAAGTTGGCCGACGTCGCCTATGTCCGGTTTGGCGAAATTCGTGATCAAGACGCCTAAGGGATTCAGGCGCTGGTATCGAAATATGTTCGCAACGGTTCTAAGTGTCGCCTGGGATGTGCTGGGAAGCGGGCCACACGCATCGAAATAGATAATATCAAACATCATCGGAACGGCTTGCAGGTACCGATCCATGGGCATCTTTATGATCTTGATCAGTGGGTAGTGGGAAGCTTTGGCACTCGCCAGAGCTTCGTTGAATGTCTTATTTTCGGACTCGAATGCATAGATGCCATGCGGGTGGACGCCAAGACCAACAAGCTCATCAAAATCATTCATTGGCTCGGGGCCAGCCAGGTAGGCCACGACAAGGTCTCCTGCTGTTCTGGTACCAACCTTGCTTAGCCAAAAGTTCTCCCATGCCTGAATAGTCTGGTCGTCACATTTTTCTGCTGCGGATTTGTCGTGACCTGTCCGTTTTGCAAGGTCATCTCTAACCTGCCGAACATAGCCCTGACTTACTATTGCGCCACTTTCCCGCTTCTCCGTGAGCACCTCAACGGCATGTCTCAGAGCAGCGGTCCGCACGGTTTTCTTTTGTGGCTGATTATACATATGCCCCCCTTGGAAGAAAATATGCCAGAGATCGTGGGTTCGCCAAAGAGCAGATTGAACTTCGCGAAAGTCATGGAACATGCCGATTTTAGGCAGTGCACGATGTACGGTGTAGTGCCGCATCTTGGCAAGGGAACCGCCGGCGCGCGCCGGTCGCATCCCCCAGGCCATGGGGCGTTCAGGAATCAAGCCTTTCCGTGCAACATGAAAAATAGTCCGCCGTTCTATTGCGGTTGTGGAGAGCGTTCTCCTTCCAAGGAAAAGAACCATCCATTGAGAAGTGAGGTTACCCTTCTTGGTGGAGATTGCTCGGTTCTCACACCACGCGCCGAAGGCTGCATTGGAAGATGCTCTTTTCGTCATGACTTCCTGGACAGCTTCAGAAAGAACAGACACTGCACTGGTGGGCTTGGCGGGCTGATGGGCGTTGTCGTTGGCCGACAAATGACCGGACAGTGCCCTGCGCACCTGACGGGTGGCCTATACCGGCAACACACGCCATCCACCTGGCAGCGTTATTTCCGGCTGTATGGCCGGCGCGATGGTCTTCGTACTTGGCGGCACAGGCACATATAGGTCTGGACTGCGTGCCTCAAAAAGGCGTCGCCCGAGAGCAACGGATAGCCAACCACGATAAAGCTAACCCTACCAGCGCTCTACTACAGCGCCCCATTCAAGAACGTGGATGGAGCCAAGGTTCGCACACCACCCCAAGGCATTTCTCGTGTGGCTGGATAGCTCAGATACAGCAGGCGCCTTGCACGCGTGGCAGCGACGAAGGCATTGCGACTCTCCTCGGCGCGTTCCTTTGCGCCGGTTGCGCGATAGTCCGGAAAGATTCCTTCTGCCATGCCCGCCAAGAATACGACATCAAACTCAAGTCCCTTGGACGAATGCACAGTCAGCAGCGCTACACCCTCACGCGAAGGCTTCTGAGTGCTACCAAGCGCTTTGCTACTCATGAAGGCGGTTGCGGTTCTTGCACCGGTCACGCGGCGCAGGAACTGGTCCCACTCTTGCCTAAGCACTTCGACATCCTCATAGATCGCAAGCCTATCGGCCACGGCTTGTTCGTCAGCGTGCTTTCTCAATTCAGTGAGCGCCAGCATGAGGTCCAGCTTCGTTGGGTTCCTCGAGGCTGCCACGATAGCTTTTCGGACCGCCTCTGCGCGAGAACTGCGTGCCGCACCCGACATAACTTCTAAGCTAGCCAAGAAGTCGTGGGATACTGGCTGTTCGGCCACCCGCCATCGCTTAGCAAGCGCGGATAGATGCAGCCGATCTTTTGGGTTCGCCAAGACGCGCAACGCCACCAGGAAGTCCTCGACCACCTCGGATTCGTTTTCGTGGCTGGCAGAAAAACGCTTGTAGAAGGGAATGCCGCGTTCCGTCATTTCGCCTTCGACAGCAAGTAGTGAATAGCGTGTCCGTCCCAAGACGGCGCACTTTCCGGGCTGCACTCCTCCTTCGACGTCAGGATGGCCTTGCTGGAACAGCTGTTCAAGCCTGTCAACGATCTGCCGCGCCTCATCCTTCTCGTCGGCTCCACGCAGCACCTTTACAAGCCCTTGGATAGGCAACTGCTGGTCGACCATGTAGTTGGAGTCCAGCGTCTGAGTGAAATCAACGACTGCACGCGACGATCGGTAGTTAGCGGTGAGCTCCACTCGCTTGGCATCGAATTCGATGCCAAAACGTTCCATATACTCGGGGCTCGACGTATTGAATCCATAGATCGATTGCCGGGGATCCCCCACCATCATAACGTTGCGATTGCTGTCAGAGCAAAGCGCCATAATCACCGCAAATTGGGCCTCGTTCATATCTTGAGCCTCATCGACACAGATGAACTTGTAAAGGCGTCGGTAGATGTCACCGATCTTGGGGTTGTCCACAAACAGCTTGTAGGTAAGCAATAGCAGATCATCGAAGTCGTAGGCGTTTGAAGCGCGCATGCCCGCCTCGTACGCCTCCATCACGCGGCGCGTCTCCTCGTCTTCCACCAAGGCGTGGCTGATAGGGTGCGACTTGACGTACGAGATAGACGACAGCCATTGTACGACGCGCCGATGGCGCTCTTTCAAGTCTCCACTGTTGGCGAGTTGCTCCGACAGGAAGGGATCCTCTTCAACCGCCCTCTGAAGTACTTCTTGACGATCCCTCGTCTGCTCGAAAATATTGGGAGCACCGTCGATGCCGACGAATTTCCCGCGCTCCGTCAGTACTTCCAGACAAAAGCCATGCAGCGTGCCGATAAACGCGCGGTCCCTAGCATCGCCGAGGTCGGCCAGCCGCTCCTTCATCTCGTCAGCTGCTTTATGGGTGAAGGTGAGTGCGAGCACCCGAAAGTGCCCTGGAACGCTGGTCAGTAAGTGCCGAATTCGCTCCGTAAGAACACGCGTCTTGCCTGAGCCTGGGCCTGCGATGACAAGGAGCGGCCCCTCCAGATAATTAGTAACGCTGAGCTGCTGCGGCGAGAGCCTCGATCCAAACGCGTCTGTCATGCTTGGTCCTTGGCTTTGGACAACCCATGGGCTTTGCTGATTGCTTCGAAGAGTTCCTCGATCTTTCTCGGGAACCGACGCTGCGGGTCTTTATGGTTTGAGATGATGAGGGCAACGGGTCTGGCCGCAGAGGTCTTGTTACCCTCGAGATAGTCGAGCGTCGCGAGCTCGCGACCGTCAGCCGCCGTGTAGTCGCGGGTTGTGCCGCCCTTCTTCTTTTGCCCCTGCATGGACTTCATATAATCATCCAAATGCTTGGACTTGCCCTCGATTTCGTCGATCGCTTGCTCAATCTCAGCCTGGTATCCTTCGGACAGCAGGTACTTCTCAAGCCCCATATCACCTGGGATCACCACCACATTGGGGCAGTTCTCAGACTCAGCCTCACCTGCCTTCCGGAGCATTGCATTCAAATGTGCCACAGGCTTAGGCTCGCCGTCGCTAAAGATGTACCAAGGAATCCGCAGAGCCTTGGCCAGCCAAATGAACGGAAAGTAGTCTGTGCCATTAACGCGCACAAAACAAAATCCCAGCTCGTGAACACTCCTGCCCCAGTACTTTCCTGCATATACCGGTAAACCCTGTTCCTCAGTCTGCCCTTCGAAGAGCACGACCCCGCGTGAAAACAGGATGTCCCCACGGGTCTCAATCACCGTATCCTGCAGCTTGCGAATGTCGTCCTTGTGAAGTGAACTTGTGTCCAACTTGGTCACAGAAGAATCACCGTTGGCCTTAAAGAACAGCCGGAGATCTTCGAGCGGGGCTTGGCCTGCGAAATATGGCGAGTGCGTGCTTACAATGCGCTGCCCGGTAACTTGCTTGATATGCGCGAACAGCGAGCGCTGGGCCTGTGGATGCAAATGCGACTCTGGCTCTTCGAGAGCGAGCACCGAATGCACGCTGTCCCCACCATCGGTAGCCTGTTTGTATCGCCACGAGACGTAAGCCCGAAACACCAGAAGCGCCGCCAAGCTGCGGGTGCCCATGCCATGTCGAGCGAGTGGGAACGGCTGGGCCCCGGCCGTTTGGAACGACACATCCACTCCCTTGGAAAGGTCACGTAACTTACGAGCAACAGGTGTGACGTCGACCGTGCCGCTGTCTGCGGCCACAATAGTTTGCAACCCCGCAAGATTTTGTTTTAGGTGTTTAAGGATCGCACTCTTTCCAACAATTTGCTCGTTGATCCCGGACAGTGTCTTCTCCATTTCCTCAACCTCAGCCACGGAGAGACCAAGGTCCTCAGTCAGGCGTCGCCAGAACGATCCCGGCTTTCGCAAGTCTTCGTCTAGGTCGCGCTTCGCGTCCACATAGTGTAACGCCAAGGGCTCAAGCTGAGCCGCCGTGACGGGGCGATCTTGGGTGGCCGCCGCCGCCCAATCGTCAAAAGGCTTCCACTCCCTCAGGAAGCGCCGCTCCAGTATGTACTCCCCACGAATGTCGCTCCATTTTAGCGTCGTCCGGATTCCGGTGAACTCGTTAAAGGCGTCGTCGGTCGCGATACCCGTGGCACCCCAGAGGTTCGTCCAGAAGCTTCCAGCCGGATAAGCATCCACGATTTTGCCGTCGGCACCGACGGGCCGCAGCATCACATCAACCAACACCGAGCGAGTCTTGGGCGCAGTGGATTCGCCAAGTGCGAGGCGCACATCATCGGCATCGAGTGATTTTCGCCCAACACCGATTGCGGCAAAGAGTGCGTCGAGGAAGCTGGTCTTGCCGGCGTTGTTCGCCCCGATGAGAACTGTGAAATCGCTGAATTCCAACTCAACATTGGCAAGCGAGCGAAAGTCGCGGACGCGCGCCGCTACGATTGCGATACCGCTTTCGGCTCCGTAGACAGTCATGATTGTGGCACATTCATTGAAAGTGTTTGCAAGACTAAGCGCGGGGCGAATTTGGCGACCACTTACCCATAGCTCAAAAGGAGCGACCTATGGAAGCGGCAGCACCTCGCGTGCGTTGCCTTGTGTTCTTCAAAACCAGGAACTTAGCGGGTAGCTGGTTGAGAAGCTGTAACCCGCAGTTCGCCTCGGCGAGCTTTGCTCTGAGCCTAGAGGGGCTGATCGGGATCTGCGGGCTGGGAGGGGTACGCTTCTGAAGTGACCCTGCTTCGAAAGCGCACCAGAATTTTTCTGACTTCCTCATACCCGGCCATTCGCGCGAGATTTGACCGCTGGGTGGCATAACCGTTTGTCCGTCATCCCCTATGGCGGGATCGCTCGTCGGCCGCTGTCGGGCCTTCTCGGCAACGACAAGGGGATTCAAGGCCTACACCTTACTTGGCGTATCGGACCTGCAACCTGCGGCGCACGGGCCTGAATTGCCCGTTCACTTACCTTGTGCGACTATTGCCTATGAAGGCTTGGGGGAGTGAACGCCTTGAAGACGGGGCATCATCAATCATCGGTAAGGAAAACGAGTCC
>NZ_AYXE01000018.1:0-115087 GCF_000502235.1 Mesorhizobium sp. L103C119B0
GCCCGACAGCGTCATCAGGCCGTTGATCATGCCGCCCCATGACGGCATCCACAGCATGATCGAGAACACCATGCCGAGCGTCTGCGCCCAATCGGGCAGGGCGGTGTAGTGCAGGTGATGCGGCCCGGCCCAGATGTAGAGGAAGATGATTGCCCAGAAATGGACGATCGAGAGGCGGTAGGAATAGACCGGCCGGTTGGCCTGCTTGGGCACGAAATAATACATCATGCCGAGGAAGCCGGCGGTGAGGAAGAACCCGACCGCATTGTGGCCGTACCACCACTGCGTCAGGGCGTCCTGAACTCCGGAAAATGCAGAATAGCTCTTCGAGCCGAGAAAGGAGGCCGGCATCGACAGGTTGTTGATCACATGCAGCATCGCGATGGTCACGATGAAGGAAAGGTAGAACCAGTTGGCGACGTAGATGTGCGGTTCCTTGCGCTTCAGGATCGTGCCCAGGAACAGGATCAGGTAGGCGACCCAGACGATGGTCAGCCAGATGTCGACATACCATTCGGGTTCCGCATATTCGCGGCTCTCGGTGATGCCGAGCAGATAACCGGTCGCGGCCATGACGATGAAGAGCTGGTAGCCCCAGAACACGAACCAGGCGAGATCGCCACCGAACAGCCGAGCGNGTCGCGGCCATGACGATGAAGAGCTGGTAGCCCCAGAACACGAACCAGGCGAGATCGCCACCGAACAGCCGAGCGCGGCAGGTGCGTTGGACGACATAGAGAGACGTGCAAAGCAACGCGTTGCCGCCGAAGGCGAAGACGACGCCCGAGGTGTGCAGAGGCCGCAAGCGACCGAAGTTGAACCAGGGCTGAATGTTGAGATCGGGATAGGCAAGCTGTAGCGCGATGACTACCCCGACCAGCATGCCAACCACACCCCAGAACATGGTGGCGATGGCGCCGTAGCGGATTGGACCATCCATGTAGGCGGACGGGTCGATCGGAACGGCACCTTCGAAACTCGTGTTGCGGAGCAGGATGGCGACAAAACCGAGCAGCACAAGAAACAGCACCCACATATGCTGCCGGAAGGGCTCGTCCACTCCGAAACCGGCGGCCACCAGGGCGGCAAAGGTAAAAAGGGCCAAAGTGAAGACTTGCGTGCCGAACTTCATGACCTGTCCCCGACTTCGGATTCCTTGCGCGGACGTCAATCCGCCTGACACCAATCCAGCAGTCACGCGGCTGGCGCCTTGATCCATGTCAAAGCCATTTGATTTTGGATTGGGCAGCGTTGAATTTGCAGAAGATCGGAAGGCTGTCGTTGAACAGGGAGAGGGAGCTGCGATCGTCGCTGTTCGAAACGAGCCGAGACAGGTCGATGCCGATAGTTCGATCTGGGAGAGAAGCAGTCCCGGTTGCGCTCATGAAACGTGCGCATCTGGAAAAGCTGCAGCTCTGCGATGCCTTGGAAAGAATAGCCGACACCCTGCCCAGGGTCGATAGCCTGGCATGCCTGGCTGCGGCAAACGCGATCGTTCCGCTGTTGCGCAACATTCATCAATATGAGGAGACGGTGATCTTTCCGGCCTACGAAGCTGCTTTGACCGGCAGGGATGCCAACCTTGCTTCAACTCGTCGACTGCGCGCCGAGCACGTGGAGGACGAATGCTTTGCCGGCGAGGTGACTGAAATCCTGCTGGCGATCGGCCATGGAGAGACGGTTGAGAACGCCGAGGCTGTCGGCTTCATGCTGCGCGGCTTCTTCGAAAGCTTGCGCCGGCATATCGCCTTCGAACGCGAGCACGTCTTGCCCATGATCGGGGTCGTCGATGGCGGTTAGACGCCGGAGCGGCGTTCCAGCTGGCCCATGTTGTCCACCGTCACGTGCCGACTATTGTCGATCCGGATCACGCTGTCTGTTCGCAGCCTGGTCAGTTGGCGGCTGACCGTCTCGATCGTCAAGCCGAGAAAATCGGCGATATCGGCGCGTGTCAAAGGCAGGTCGAAGGTCGTCGACTGCGCCGCCGGGTCCAGCGTGGGATCGATGTTCCTGGCAATCATCAGGAGAAAGCTCGCCACCTTTTCCGAAGCACTCTTGAGCCCGAGCGTCACCATCCAGTCGCGGGCTTCGTCGAGTTCGTTGAGCGCCTGTTTGAGCAGACGATGCTCGAATTCCGGAGATTCCTTCATCATCCGCTCGATGGCGGCCTTTGGAAACGAACACACGGAAACCGCGGTTGCGGCTTCGGCGTTGATCGCGCTTTCCACCTTGAAGGGCCTGCCCAGAAAATCGGGGGCGAACTGGAGGCCGACAATCTGCTGGCGCCCGTCCGAAAGGCTCTTGGTCAGCTTCACAACGCCGGAAAGCACGTTCGAATAGCTGTCGACGGTCTCGGCGTCGCCAATCAGTTCTGTGCCCGGTTCAACGGTATGCCTCGATGAGGTCTTGGCCAGGCTTACCAATTGGTCGGGACCGAGCGCACCGCAAACGCCGCGGTGCCGTGCCTCGCAAGACTGGCAAAGCACTGGAATGCTGGAACTGTGAACGTCTTGGCGCACCGTCATATTCATCGTCCAGAGATTCCATGTGTCCGGAAGGTAGCATTGGCGGACGAAAGAACCTTGCGGCAGTTTGTCCGCGGGCGGCCTTGACCGAAATCAAGGCCGCTCGCGCCCAATGTGATCAGTGTCGCGCCATGCAAAGGTGATCGGATAGGGACATGCGGCCAGAATTAGTTGCCAGGCTCGGTGAGAACGTTCCACGCTACACGAGCTACCCGACCGCGCCGCATTTCCATCCAGGCGTTGATGCTGCCGTTTGTCGTGGCTGGCTGCAAGCGCTCAACGAGGGCGACGAAATCTCGCTGTATCTGCACATCCCATACTGCGACAAGCTTTGCTGGTTCTGTGCCTGCCATACCAAGCAGACACGCCATTACGAANGCAAAGGTCGTGTGCGTGCCGTCCATTTCGGCGGTGGTTCGCCGACGATGCTCAAGCCCGAAGATATGGTGGCACTGGGAACCGCCCTGCGCAACAGCTTCGGTTTTCTTCCCGGCGCCACGATCAGCGTTGAAATCGAACCCAACGATATGGACGATGCCCGCCTCGATGCGCTTGCCGAAATCGGCATGACCCGTGCGAGCCTCGGCGTCCAGGATTTCGATCCGAAGGTGCAGAAGGCAATCAACCGCGAGCAGAGCTTTTTGCAGACCAAGTCTGTAGTCGACGGTGTTCGTTCGCGCGGGGTCGAGTCCGTGAATCTGGACCTGCTCTACGGCCTGCCGCACCAGACGACGGAGAGCGTCTCCTCCACCGTCGCGCAGGCGCTGACCTTGGAACCCGACAGGATAGCACTGTTTGGCTACGCGCATGTACCGTGGTTCAAGAAACATCAGACGATGATCGACGAGGCCTGGTTGCCGGGTCCNAGAACATGCCTTCAACCAGCGAATATAGACGCATGGTTGATGACGGTGGACTGGCCGCTGTTCGGGGTATCGCCCTTTCCGCCGACGACCGCGTTCGCGGCTGGATCATCGAGCGGCTGATGTGTGATTTCGCCTTCTCGGCGATTGAGCTGGTGGAGCGCTTTGGCGAAGCCGGCCAAAGACTTCTCGTCAAGGCGAGTTCCACGGCCCTCCACGATCCTGCGCGATTGCTTGAGCTCGATGGTGACCGCTTCGTCGTGCCAGCGGAAAGCCGTCCCTTTGTCAGGAGCATCGCGGCGAAGTTCGACAAATATTTCGAAACCGGCAAAGCCAGGCATTCGGTGGCGGTCTGAGCATTGGCTACTGTCAGAATTGTTCGCCGGCCGTGAACGGCCGATGCGGGCGCCTGCCGCGATCGGATAGGGGTCGACCAGCCGATCAGCAAGAACCCCTTTACGCCCTCCAGCGCCGCCAGGACACGCCACGCATGGGCGGGCACGATGTCGCCGTAGTGGACGGTCGAAAAAGTAATGGTCGAAAATAGAGTCCAGTTCGAAATCAGCGAAGATATCAAGCAACCGGTACAGGCCAGCCCAGAGCCAGACCTCAGCGGTCATAACGGCAAAGAGGCCCGTCACCACGCTGATCTTAGCGACGATACGACTGGCCGGGAGGCTCTCGTGCCGGCGCCGATCCGGAGCACTCTCCGGCGGACAATGACGCCAGAGGGGGGTCACAGCCCAGTGCCGCAGCGACCCGTTCCTGGAAATACTGCACTCCCCGCTCATGCCGCCCCGAGAGCGGCCCCGAGCTATAGGCCCCTGCGGCATAGTTGCGATGTGTATCGGCGCAGATCGCGTAGTCCTCGCGTACCACGGCCAAAGTGCCTTGCACAGATTTCGCCCTGTTCTCGGATGCTTCTGCAGCGATATCAGCAAAGAAGAAATGGTAATGCTGGTCTGTATGATGCGGTGAGGTCGGGTTGATCCGGCTAACATTCATGCCACCATCGAAAAGCGACAGCGTCCAGTTCGGCCACATCCAAAGCCATTTGCCGCGATAGAACAGACCGTCTTTCGGCGGTGCGGTCATCCGGACATAACCGGGATGGGCGGTGGTCTGGAAAGCTTCGAAGTCGATGGCAGCGTAGAACGAGGGATGCGTGCCAGGNGACATAACCGGGATGGGCGGTGGTCTGGAAAGCTTCGAAGTCGATGGCAGCGTAGAACGAGGGATGCGTGCCAGGGATGTGGTAGCCTTCGACGAAATTGTCGGTGTAGATCTTCCAGTTCGCCGCAAAGCTGACAGTGGCCTGATCGGTGGCCGCATAGGTCTCCAACGGCTCGTCCGCCAGTTCGGCAGGCAGAGAGCCAAGTTGATCCAGAAGACTTTCCTTCGGGTCAAGTGCCGCGAAGAGCAGCCCGCGCCATTCAGACAACTGCACCGTGTCCAGCGGCCAGTCTTCGGCGATGATCGCGGGATCCTTGCCATACCATGGGGCCTGCACCAGCAGCCCGGTGTCGGCAAATGACCATTTGTGATAGGGACAAACGATCAGCCCACATTTGCCGGCGCCATCGGCCAGAAGTTTCGCCCCCCGATGACGGCAGACGTTCTTAAATCCGCGCAAGGTCCCGTCCCGGCCCCGGATGGCGAAGATCGGCGTGCCGGCGATGTCGATGGCAAGGTATTGACCGGACTTCGCGACCGAGGCGACAGGCCCCATGAACTGCCAAGTGTGCGCGAAGATGTTGCACCGTTCCTGCTGCCAGATATCATCGCGGACATAAAGCGACGGGTCCAAGTTCAGGTATTGCACAGGCGGAGTGTCGAGTGGCCGGTGGTCGGGTCGCAAGGTATCTGGCGTCATAGGCTAACCTCCAGTTGCGGCAATCCTGTCGCAAGCGGGGCGACATCGCAAGCGAATGGGCTCTGCTGCGCACAGCCTGTAAGCCGGCGTGCAATTTGCTTTAACGCAGATTTGCTGCAGTTGCGGTTCAATCGCCGACCTAGTTGTCGACCGCGATCATCACGTCGGATGCCTTAACCGCAGCACAGGTTCCAGGCCGACTTCGAGCCCAGTCCTGGTATCAGAATGGTGCGGTTCGCGCGCGAACGACGCGGATGGTCGGTTGCCGAACGGCAGCTATCCGCGAGCGCGACCGAAACCTGACAGTCAGCAGCCGGCCCCAAAGTTGCCGGACTGGAATGCGCCTGTTTGCGGTCATTCCGAACTGAGGCTCAAGCTCCCAGAAGCGGACTTTGCAATGAGGTCTCTGGCACCGATCACCGAATGCCCCCGTGCGACGAGAGCCTGAAATTCGTCCCGCAGACGGATATGACGGCCCGGGTCTCTGCGAAGGGCTTCCGGTACTTCGTCTCCGTGACGAAATGCTATCCGGGGTGGAACTTCCATTTAAGTCTCGCCACTCAAGATGAGTGTCAGGAATAAACTCAAACCTGTTCGGCGCTGGGACTAACTGCGGCGTCAAACAGATCCACTGGTCGCTTATGACGGCAATTGAGTGAAGGATTAGGTCTTCGCCGTGTGGCAGCCAACCAGAGACATGCCTGCTTTTGCCGCATGAATCATTGGCTGCTTGGTCACGGCAATTGCGGTGGCAGTCGTAGTGGACAAAGCCTGCCGCCAATAGATCCTCTGCGGGCGGCCGGTAAACAACCACGCGCGGCAACGCGCTCACCTCCGCGTAGATGGCCGCTTCCTTTTCCGATGGTGGGAAAGCCATGGTTCCACATTTCGCGGGATTAGAGCTGTTAGATCACTGTCCATCACATTCCTCGCGGTCATCTGTTTATTGTCCCCGCGGGGCCGTTCAGCAACCCGCCAGCCGGTAATCGACCGCGTCACTATCCTCCACATTGGCCATGTCGACCAATGGGAGAAGTGTTATGGTTATCTCACAGTATGACCCGGTCGCTGTACTGCTTGCTACGAGTTCTCGGCACGAGCGACTCAATCGCAGACATGTGTGAGAATTCTTTCGATCGGCGTGGTTCCGGGTTAAGGTTCCTCTCCGAATTAGGGGGCAGGCCCATACGGAATTTGCCAATTCTGTTTCAAACAGTAACTTCTGCTTTGTGTCGCTTTTGGGAGGCGTCTAGGTGGTCATTGACATCTTACTGGTTGCCCCGACCGATCTCCATCGGGTCCGGGACCTAGCCTTGGTCATCTGGCAGGCCCACTATACACCCCTGATCGGCGCAGACCTGGCGGCGGGCATCGTAGCCGATATCTATTCCATGCCCAGTCTCTACGCGGACATGCACGAGCGACGGCAAAGCTATTGGATCATTACGACAGACGGGAAGGACGCAGGTTATGCCTCCGCGTATGTCCAAGGCGGAACCCTGTGGATCAAGAAGCTGTATCTGCTGCCTGAAACCCGAGGGCTGGGATTGGGCAAACTCCTGATCGAGACAGTTCGCAACTACTTCGGCGTAGGCTATCCGCAAGCGCTCTTTGTCGCTGAAAAAAACCAATCCGCGATCGATTTCTACCGTTCCCAGGGGTTTTCGATCGAGCGTCTGGAGCCTGTAATGATGGGTCCACACCAATTCCACGACTACTTGATGACCAGAGCGGGTTCACCGGACGCAGCAGGAAAATAATGGCGCGTGACCCGGCTGGCGGCTATCGGCTTATTAATCCAATATATCTGTGGGCAGGCTCGTGTCCTCCCCTGCCTTGTCCCAAGCTTGCGCCGCAATCTTCCAGTTGCCCTGATCCTTCACCAAAAGCATCATTTCAACCACTCGCTCCAAGTTGATCTCGTTTTCGACATTCTCACAGGCGATAACTGCCACTGCTACATTGCCAAACACCTGTATCTTGCTGCCGAGAACCCTTTCATCAAGCGACAACAGGTCGCTTCCTGCGAGAGAACTCATTCGCTTGATGAACGCGGGGACGGATTGGGGCCGGGCCGGCCGCGATGAAGGAAACATTTGCGCATCCGGAAAAAAATCGGATCGGAATTTCTCCCAGTCGGGCTCGCCCGCCGCCTTCCAACTCATGCTTGCAAACTGGCGCGAGATCAGAGCCCGTATGGCGTTACAGTCGCTCTCAACCGTTGTGTCCATTGCAGAAACCTCCTCAGATCATACTCAGGGGTTAGCAGAGGCTTCCCGGGCCGATTGGAACGCTGCACCCTTTGCGATAGCTGCTCCAAAACCTGGTCCAATAATATGCTTTCCGCAACATCATTGGCATGCCATCCGAAACAGAACCGCTTCCTCCTGTTTTAGAACAAAGTTGCATTACAGCTGATGCCGGAGGGGACAAACGCATCTCTGATTGGATCCCCGCAGGAGGGCAGCTTCGATCTGCCGCCAGCTAACAGTGGACGTTCAGCTCTCGGCCCCAAATTAGTCATCGGCAAAGCTCGATTTGCACTATCCGTGCCCAATCCGGTCAAAATCGGTTTTTGTCACTGATCTATGCTACAGACGTGCTACCTTTGATAAAAATAAGCTAACGAAATCAACCGTTAAGGCGACGGGGCGTTGCGTCTCTTCGGGCGCGCCATTTCCGCCGAAACTGTGATTTCCTGCGATCCGCTAGCCGGTCTTGGGCTCACATATGAAGAGCAGGTCGCGGAACACGTTGCCGAGCACCGCCTCATTCGAGTGCTGGAGAACTGGACGCCGCCTATTCCAGGCTTCTTTAAATATTACCCCAGTCGCCAGCATCAGCCTGCCGCACTAACTGCGCTAATCAACGCGCTGCGGTGTTCTTGAAATGGCCGGTACGTGGGGACTGTTATCTGGGCGCGGCGACGTCAGAACGCTCGCGCGCGCCGCCGCGCAGCAGGCTCACTTTTCTTCCGCTTTCCCGGTCAGGGCCCAATCGGCCTCGCCCCAGCCAGATACCGCTCATTGTCGAACGGCTCGGCGTGGGTGCTGTCCGGGCTCCACATGTGGCGGTGGGTCTCCGTCAGATTGCCGAGATAGACATGCAGCGCGCCCGAGCGGGCGCTGCCGGTGTTGGCGACCGCATGCACCGTATCCGGGTTCATATGCACCACCGCGGGCGCCGCGATGTCGTGGCGTTCCGGCGCATCGATCTCGCTGCCGTCAACGGGATAGATGAAGTTGGTCTCGCTACCCTTGTAGATGCCGATCAGCGCATCCATCAGATGGTTGTGCGGCGGGTACTGCAGGCCGGGCGACAGCGTGATGTGGTAGATGGTCAAGTCAGGGCTGGCATGCAGCAGCACCTCATCGTCGTCTTCCTCATGCGCGAGCACGCCTGATGCATGGAAGCGATCGGTGTGTTCGCGCAGCACCGCCTTGACCCGTTCGAAGGCATGAGCACCTTTGGCTGCGTTGACGATATCGGAGGTTACGGCGTAGAGAGGCGAGTTGGCGGCAAGAGACATTTGTCGTCATCTCCATTGGGAAGCTCAACCAATACAACTGAGATGCTCAGGCTAGCGAATGCCGGCAGACCCGTCAACCGGATGGTCGAAACGGGCAAGCAGACTACGCGGGCAGACCACGCGGGCAGACCAAACGGGCAGGCAGATATGGCTCTTCCGAAATCAGTGTCACCGTCCGCCGTCAAGGCGCCGTCGACCGCCGACATATTGCGCAGCGAGGAAGCTTATGAGCAGCTGAAGAGCGACATCGTCGCCTGCGTCCTGCAACCCGGCGAAAGCCTGACCGAAAAGCAGATCGGCGACCGCTACCAGATCAGGAAGGCGACGATCCGCTCGGCTTTGGCCCGCCTGACGCAGGAAGGGCTGATCAAGAGCGAGCCGCGCCGCGGCTATGTCATCGCACCTCTTAGCCTGCGCGACGTCAACGAGATCTTCGACGTCCGCAGCCTGATCGAACCGGAAGTGTTCCGGGTGGCCGCGGCAAACCTCACCGAACGCGGGCTCGACGACATCAGGCTGGCGGCGCAGAAGGTGCTGAAGCCGGAGACGCTGCGCAGCCATGTCGCCTTTCTGGCGGCCGACCGCGCCTTTCGCCTGGCCCTGGCCGAACTCTCCGGCAATCTGCGGCTGGTTCGCCTGCTCGATCAAACGCTCGACCAGTCGGAGCGTGTCCTCCATCTCGGCTTCAAATCGCGCGACTTCACGCAAGCGATCATCGGCCAGCAGAAGGAGTTGGTGCTTGCCTGCGAGCTGGCCGAAGTCTCGGCCATCGCAAAGCTTGCCCGCTCGCAGTGCCTGTCGCTCAAGAAGCAGGTGCTCGAGGCCCTGCTTGCCGGCTCCAAGCTGCAGGACGCCAATTTGCAAAGCTTCGCCTGAGGCCTTTCCCTTGTGCGATCAGTTGCAGGCGTTCGCCAGTCGCTTTGCTCCGCCTGTTCTGACCCAATCGTCGACCGGGTTGCTTAAAAGCGTTTGAGCTAGGCCGCAAATAGCCGCCGCGCTCAACGGCGCTCATCGTCGAGGCTAGTCAGCGCTACAACACCGCGTTAGGCTTAAGTATGAAGCTAACCGATCTGTTGCCTGGCCAATTTGAGAACTTGACCTTTGATCTTTTGCAAGCGGCTGGCCTTAGAAGCCTTGTTTGGCGAACACCTGGGGCTGATGGCGGGCGAGATATTGAAGGCGTCTTGAGCGCAGTTGATTTCAGCGGCCACTATCAAAATCAAAAATGGTACGTTGAGTGTAAGCTGTATAGTTCATCGCTCGATTGGCCAACCGTCTGGAAGAAAATTGCCTATGCAGAAAGTCGCGGCGCCGATTTTCTTCTGATAGTGACGAACTCCAATCCATCGCCTGCCTGCGAAACCGAGATCTCGAATTGGAATCTGAACAAGAACCGCCTGGTAGTTCGATCGTGGCGTGGCTACGAGCTGCTGCATATTTTGTCGAGCTATCCTGCTGTGGCTGCAAAATACGGTTTACTGGAGAAGCTGACCGAAGCCGAAATTAGCTTACAACCACTTATGGCGGAAGTGATGAAGGCTGCCCAAGCAGCGCATGTTGCTCACCAGTTTGGGCGTTCTTTTTCGATGCCATTGGAGGCCAGTGCAGCGGTCGCTGAGCTGATTTCCATGAGGCAAGACCAACTTCATGTATACGGCAAGATCGTTGCGTCGAGGTCCGCAAGCGAGCCACCCGATTTTGAATGGCTTGAATGGACCGGCGCGGCGAATGGCTGGGAGGACGTCGGTCTCAGGTCGCTATTGACTATGATGAGGTATACCTCTGGATCGAAAAATATCGTTGCCAGAGCCGAGTCCGGTCATCTGCATATGGATATGATCCATCCGCGGTTTGCGCTGACACCTTCGACTAGAAAGACCCTTGTGGAAATCGCTCTCTGGGCAAACATTGAAATAGTGGAACTATCAGACGAAAGTGCAGTTCTTCAAAACCGTAGCTGATATCTATTGCGGGGTAAGTATGGAAAACGAAGAAAAAATGGACAACCTCGACCTAACTCTTCTCGCCAATTTTGTTCATCAGGTTGTCAACCCTCTAAATGGTGTAGCAGGCACGCTAGATAACCTGGCGAATGGTTTAAACGAAGGTGAATCGAGAAGACTGCAAAGATTGAATGCAGCGCGCGCCCAACTTGAGCAGTGCATCACTCTTATACGAAATCTAGCCTTCCTCGCTCAGGGCAGTGGAGGGGTGGCAGACGATGATCGTCGCAAGATCGTAATTCCACAAGTTATTATTGAATCAGCCATGTTCTTCCAAGAGGACGGAAAGTCAAAAGGTATAGAGATAAAATTGAACGATAGAGTTACTCAAAATACGATTAATGGGCACCCGGAGTTAATACGGCAGGTGCTTATGAATATTTTTGACAATTTTATCAAATATGGAAAGAAAGGACATAATGTAGAGATTGACCAAAGAATACAGAAGTCATCCGGCATGCTTATTATCGAGATAAGGGGTATTTCGGAATATCGGATAGACCAAGATGAATTAAAGAAGATCGGTACTCTTGGGTTCAGGGGTCAAAACGCAAAGAAAATCATAGCGTCTGGAAGTGGCTTGGGAATGTCCATATGTAAGAAAATTATAGAGGAGCAGGGCGGGAGTATTTACGTAGAGGCTGGTGCTATGGGCAAGGTTCTATTTGTCGTAAAGCTGCCGGCATAATGGGGGCGATAGAGTGGCAAAGACGACGAAACACGATACGGTGGTCGTAATAGACGACGAGCTGCACAATATGAGCTGGATGATTGACTATCTTCAATCTGAGAAAATTAAAACAATTACTGCCTCAAGTGTAAATGAGTCTATTCTGGTGCTTGATAAGGAGATTTATCGCGCTGTTATTGTTGACTTAAATATACCTGTGCTAGATCCTATGTTGGGTAGCGTGGCAGACCGAGGTGATGTTTACGTAAAGTACCCCGGACTCTATGTGGCATACTATGCTCGGAACAGAGGACACCGAGGTAGACAGGTGGTTATTTACTCGGTCCACAGGGATCCTAGCGTATCCGAGGAGGCAGCAAAGATTGGTTGTACCTATATTATCAAGGGGCGGCCCAAAGAGATAAAGCGGGAGCTTGAAGAAATCTTGAGCTTCGATCCGACGGCAGATTGATGTGCCTAACGCCACCTGCCTTCCTTCGACGCTGTACTCATTCGTCGATGAAGCGGATCTCCGCGTCGGCAAGGCAATAGGGCGCGTAGCGGAAATCGCGGATCTGGCTGACCTTCTCGTCCTGCCAGTCGACCAGCATGAAGCCGCGGACGGCGTCATCTCCCGCCTCCGGGTTGCGGATCAGGATCGCCGCCCTGCCGTCGACGAAGCCGAGTGACAGCGTCCAGTCGCTGACCCGGTCGTAATTGCCGAAATAGTTGGAAACCTGCGCCTTGCCGCGCATGCGGGTGCGGTTGACGACTTCAAGCTGGATGTCCTCGGCGATCAGCGCGCGCACGGCGTCGAAATCGCGCGCGTTGAACAGGTCGACATAGCGGCGCAGGCGCCGCTCGTCCTCGGCGTCGAGTTTTGGAACGGGCGTCTGTTCATCCTGCAGAGCCAGCAGGCGCAGCTGCGCCCGCCCGCGATGCAGCGCCGCTTTGGTCGCGGCCAGTGTCGCGCCGGACACTTCGCAAGTCTCATGCAGGCTGAGGCCAAGCACGTCGACCAGGATCACGGCGCCGCGCTGCGCCGTCGCAAGCTGCATGAAGCTGCGCAGGCTGGCGGCGGTGGCGAGCCTCGCATCGGCGCTGGCGGAGGGGTCTTCGATCGTCGTCATGTCGGTCTCGCTCATGCGCGCCTGCTCCCGCTGGCGCCGGCGCAGATGATCTTGCGCGGCATTGTGGGCTATGCGGAAAAGCCATTGCTCCGGACGCTCGACGGCGGCGTCGCCGTCGATGGCCTGCAGTGCCTTGATCAGTGTCTCCTGGACGATGTCCTCGCCATCGATCACCGAGCCGGCCATGCGGGCGCAGTAGCGGTGCAGCTTCGGTCGCAAGGAGCCGAGCATCGCCTCCAGGGCAACGCGGTCGAGTTTTGCTGTTTTCATCCTGTCCGTTCCCAAAATGCCGGTCTTTGCATTCAAGCCGGCACGACCTCGCCGGCCAGCATACGATAATTGCCGACGATCTTTGCCGGCGATCTGGCAAGCGGCGTCGAGCGGCGTCCGGCATGATCGGCGCTGAAGGCCTTGAAGGCTGCGAGCCCGGTCAGGCCGTCGCCATCCTGGCTGACAAGATGGATGAACTCGCCATTCTCCAGTTCCAGGACGAGGTAGCGCACGGATTGCGGCTTCGTGTCGTCGAGTGCCTCGAACACCTGTGCAACCAGCATACGGTTCTCGGCGATGCTTTCGTCCTTCACGCCGTAGCGGATGAGATTGTAGCCCATTGTCGTCTCCTGTTTTCAACTCTGCACGGAGAAGACGTTTCGCGGCCTCGAAAAGATTCGTCGGCCGGCGAATCTTTTCGATCGTCCGGATCGTCTTTCCCGTGGACGGTTGCGCGGCAGCTGTCGAGGAGCAGGAGAGATCCATCATGCACATCCAGTTTGCCGAATTGCCGGTGTTCGACCAGGACCGCGCCAAGGCCTTCTACACCGGCCATCTTGCTTGCCAGGTGGCGGAGGACCAGCTGATGGGCGACAGCGGCTGGCGCTGGATCGAGCTGACATTTCCCGGCGCCGTCACCAATTTGCATTTCGTCAAACGCCCCGATGACACGCCGGGCACTGAGCCCGTGCTGGTGCTCGTTGATGGCGATGTCGAGGCAACGGTCGCGGGCCTGAAGGCGCGCGGCGTCGAAATCATCACCGAGCCGCAGGAAGCGCCTTGGCAGCCGGGCCGCACGGTCGCCGAATTCCGCGACAGCGAGGGCAACCGCATGGTTGTCGCCGGCAAATGATCGGACCCGGCGCAAAGCCGAACTTTGACATGAGAACAACAGGAGAGATGGACATGACCCCCCAAACGTCGACGCTGAAAGTACCGGGCGCCAGCCTCTATTATGAGATGCGCGGTTCCGGCCCCGTACTGTTGATAATCCCCGGCGGACCGCAGGACGCCGGCGTCTTCGCCGATGTCGCGGGCCACCTCGCCGACCGCTACACGGTGGTCGCCTATGATCCGCGCGGCAATTCGCGCAGCACCTTCGACGGAGAGCCGCAAGAGCAGGACCTCGATGTCCATGGCGACGATGCCGCGCGATTGATCGAGGCGCTTGGCGCCGGACCGGCCTATGTGTTCGGCACCAGCGGCGGCGCCCAGATCGGGCTCAACCTCGCCGCCCGCCATCCCGGCCGGGTTCGTGCACTGGTGGCACATGAGCCGCCCAGCATGATGCTGCTCGACGACCCGTCGCCGTCACTGGCCGGCATGCGCGACCTGCACGACACCTATCGCAGCCAGGGTGTCAAGGCGGCGATGCAGAAATTCTTCAGCGAGAACAGCCTGTCGGAAGGGCCGGGTCAGGATGAAGCCGGGCCGCAGGACGGACCGCCTTCGTTCGAACCGTCGCCCGAGGAGGCCGAGACCTTTGCCAGGGTCAGCGGCAATTTCGAATACTGGCTGGCGCATGGCGTCATGCCGCTGTCGCTCTACCGTCCTGATATCGAGGCGCTGCGCGGCCGCCCGGTCGTGGTCGGCATCGGCGAAGAGTCCATCGGCCAGCCGATCGACGGCATGGGCAAGGCGCTGGCCGACAGGCTCGGCAGCAAGCGCGCCGCCTTCCCCGGCGACCATATGGGCTTTGCGCCCTATCCCGATCGCTTCGCCGAGACCTTGCACCTGACGCTCAGAGGCGCGTGAGATCGTCAGTCCAATAGGAAAGGGCGTCCGCATGCACAATGCGGACGCCCTTCTCCCATGAAATTACCGGCTAAGATTGGTGTATCAGACGGCTTCCCAGCCTTCCTTGCCGCCGGCGCGGAAGATGGCGTCGATGACCTTCTGGTTGAGCACGGACTCCTCCAGCGTGAAGACACGCTCCTTGCCGCCCTGTGCCGCCCTGGCAAACGTCTCTACCTCGCGCCGGTATTGCTGGGTGCCGGGAAAGCGGAACACCTGCGCCTCCGTATGGTTCTGGTTGTGCAGTTCGATGCGGTGATGGTCGTAGAGCCCGGCATTGAACGGCGAGAACACCTCGATGAAACCTTTCTCGCCGTGGAACACCATCACCTGCCGCGCCGCCATCTGCGTCGACAGATAGAAGGACAGTTCGAAATCGCCGAAATCGGCGCGGATCGAGGAATAGATGTCGGTGCCGAATTTCTTGTCGCGCTCGATCGTCGCCTGCACGCGCAGCGGCTCCTTGCCGGTCGAAAACCGCGTCGACACCGTCGGATAGACGCCGATATCAGGCAGCGCGCCGCCGCCGAGATCGAGCTGGTTGCGCATGTTGGTGGGATCGACATTGTAATAGGAGAAGGCGCCCTGCACATGGCGCAGCCGGCCGATGGCGCCATCGGCGATGAGATCGCGCACCTTGATCCATTGCGGGTGGTAGATGACCATGAAGGCCTCGCAGACCAGCACCTTCTTCTGGTCGCGCAGCTTGATCAGCGGCGCGATGTCCTTGGCGTCGAGCGCCAGCGGCTTCTCCACCAGCACATGTTTTCCCGCTTCGATGGCCTTGGCCGTCCATTCGACATGCTGCGAGGTCGGCAGCGGGATGTAGACGCCGTCGACGTCTTTCGAAGCGAGCAGCTCCTCATACGAACCAAAGGCATGTCTGGCGCCGAACCGCTCGCCCAGGGCCTCGGCCTTCGACAGGTCGCGGCTGGCGATCGCGGACAAAACGCCATTCTCGGCCTCGACGATTGCCGGCAACAATTGCTCGCGGCCGATCTTGGCCGTCGACAAAACACCCCATCGGAACATCAGGCTTCTCCTATCGATTTACAGGCGAGGAGGTTTGCCCGAAATTGCGGGAAAAGCCAATGCGGATCGCTGGTCCTGCTAGCCTCGCTTGCCCGTCAGCGTCATGTCGAAATTGACGATATTCGAATAGATCGGCGTGCCGACATCCATGCCGTACCGGGAGCGCAGCACCTTGCCGGTGACGTGGAATTTAATGACGCCACCCTTCAGCCCGCCGAGCTCGGCAGTGAACTTTTCCGCAAACGTCTTGCCGCGCGCCGTCAGCCGGCCGCTGACCAGCGCCGTGGTGTCGCTGGTTCGGGTTACGCTGGTCGAGCGGAACTGGATTTCGGGGCTGTTGGCCACGTCGAACACCGCATCGGAGCGCAGGAAGGCGTCGATGCGGCCCTGGCCGGTGCCGACGCTTTCGGGATAGATGGTGAAGTTGACCGCGGAACGGCCGACATCGCTGTTGTCGATGCGGATGGAGCCCTTGAAGCGGCCAAAGGCGCCGTCGAGGCCGCCGCCACCGACCTTGCCGATGGAGAAGCGAATGCTGGAGCTGGCCGGGTTGACCGTGTAGCTGCCGGCAGCGTCGCCGAGGTCCACAGCGGCGGAGACAGGCATGGCAAGGCAAGCGGCAACAGCCGCCAATCCGAAGATGCGCGCATACATGGGTTTTGTCCTTCTGGGGCAGGCGAAGTGTTGCGCCCTCACTCCAATGAACGAATGCGCGGCGCGCCCTATTCCATGTCCTGATCTGACGAAGGCGTGATCATGCGCGTGAGCACGCTGTCGCGCAGCCAGAAATGATGCCGCAGCGCCGCCAGCGCATGCAGCGCAACCAAGGCAATGCCGGCATAGGCGAGATACCAGTGTGCTGCCGCCCAGAAGTTTTCCGCCGCATCGGACACGCCGAGCGGCAGGTTCGGCATCACGAAAAGGTTGAACGGCATGCTGGGGATCTCCAGCATCGACACCGAAACCAGTGCCCAGCCGGACAGCGGCACCGCGAGCTGGAAGCCATAAAGTGCCAGATGCGCCAGCGGCGCCGTCCGACGCTCCAGGCCTCCGACCGAGGCCGGCAAGGCCGGGGCCGCATTGCCGAGCCGCCAGGCAATGCGCAGGATGAGGAGGCCGAGCAGCAGGAAGCCGAAGGATTTGTGCAGCTGGATCAGCTCGAAGGCGGTGCGCTGGCTGGTCAACCGCACCATGATGAAGCCAAGCATGAACTGGCCGATGAACAGGATGCCGATCAGCCAGTGGAGGACGATCGCCGCCCAGCCGTAGCGGGTTGAGTTGTTGGTGATGAATGCCGGCATGGCTGGTGAACGAATGGCAG
This sequence comes from Mesorhizobium sp. L103C119B0, assembly GCF_000502235.1. Taxonomy (NCBI): domain Bacteria; kingdom Pseudomonadati; phylum Pseudomonadota; class Alphaproteobacteria; order Hyphomicrobiales; family Phyllobacteriaceae; genus Mesorhizobium; species Mesorhizobium sp. L103C119B0. The sequence goes on from NZ_AYXE01000018.1 coordinate 17,011, forward strand.
CTGGGCTTTCTTCCACCCTCCCCCTTGTGGGGAGGGTCGGCGCGAAGCGACGGGGTGGGGGGTAGCGCCCTACGAAGACTCCCACCCCGATCCGCTACGCGGATCGACCCTCCCCACTAGGGGGAGGTGGCTAAGCACCGACCTTGAAGAAATCAACAAACGCCCGCAGCGCCGGGCGCATCTGGCGGCGGCTGGGGTAGTAGACGAAGAAACCGTCGAAGGGCGGACACCAGTCTTCCAGCACGCGGATCAAGCGACCGTCGGCGAGCGGCGCGCGCACATAATCGTCGAAGACGAAGGCGAGCCCAGCGCCGTCGACCGCCGCCTGGGCGATCAGATGGTCTTCGTCGAGGATCAGCGGCCCTTGCGCCGCGATCTCGATCTCTTCGCCATCCTTCTCGAATTCCCAGCGGTAAAGAATGCCGCTGGAAAAACGGAAGCGGATGCAGCGGTGGTCGGCAAGATCGCGCGGATGGCGGGGTCTTGGCATGGTCGCGAAATAGGATGGCGCGCCGACCACGGCGCCGCGAAGGTCCGGTCCGATGCGCACCGCGATCATGTCGCGCTGCAGGCTCTCACCGAGCCGCACGCCGGCATCGAAGCCGCCTTCGACGACGTCGGTGAAGCGATCCTCGATGACGATTTCCAGCACGATGTCGGGATAGGCCGCGGCAAAGCCGCCGAGCCTGGGCGTCAATGCCAGGTGGGCCGCGGTGCGCGGCACGGTCAGCCGCAGGTTCCCGGCCGGCCGGTCGCGCGCCTCGATCGCCGTTTCCAGCGCCAGATCGATCTCGGACAGCGCCGGCCGCAGCCGTTCGAGCAGCTGCGCGCCCTCCTCCGTTGGTGCCACGCTGCGGGTGCTGCGCGCCAAAAGCCGCACGCCGAGCCGCGCCTCCAGGCTGGACACGGCATGGCTAACTGCCGAGGGCGCGATGGCCAGTTCGCGCGCCGCGCCGCGAAAACTACCGCATTGGGCGACTGTTGCCAGTACAGCGAGTTGAGAAAGATGCGCTCGGTTCATTGCTCTATTTTATAGAACAGCCCGTGCGAATGACAGCCAATTATCGAACGTAAAGCTAGGCGCTATCTCTGTTTCATCGCAACAAGGAGATGCGCCATGAAAACCCGCAAACTTGGTACTGAGCTCGAAGTCTTCCCCGTCGGCCTCGGCTGCATGGGCATGAGCTTCGCATATGGCGGTCAGGCCGAGGTTGACGCAATCGCCACGCTGCGCCGCGCTGTCGAGATCGGCGTGACGTTTTTCGACACCGCCGAAGTCTATGGTCCCTTTGAGAACGAGATCCTTCTCGGCAAGGCATTGAAGCCGGTGCGCGACAGGGTGACGATCGCCACCAAATTCGGCTTCAAGATTTCCGAGGAAGGCTCAGGCCTCGAACGCATGGTCGGCGTCGACAGCCGCCCGGAGCACGTCAAGGCGGTGGCCGAAGCCTCGCTGAAGCGGCTCGATACCGATGTTATCGACCTCTACTACCAGCACCGCGTCGATCCCGACGTGCCGATAGAGGACACGGTCGGTGCCATGGCCGAGCTGGTGCGCGATGGCAAGGTGCGGGCGCTGGGCCTGTCGGAGGTCAGTGCCGCCACCATCCGCCGGGCGCACGCCGTGCATCCGATCGCTGCCGTGCAGAGTGAGTACTCGCTTTGGAGCCGCGACCCTGAAGACGAAGTGTTCGATGTCTGCCGCGAACTCGGCATCGGCTTCGTCCCCTACAGCCCGCTCGGTCGCGGCCTGCTCACCGGCACCATCGCCAAGCCCGAGGCCCTCAGCGACGACGACTGGCGCCGCACCTTGCCGCGTTTCCAGGCCGACGCCATGGCCGCTAATGCCAAGGTCGTTGCGACGCTGGAAAAGCTGGCGGTGGAAAAAGGCGTCACCTCGGCGCAGCTGGCGCTGGCTTGGGTGCTGCACCAGGGCGACTTCATCGTGCCGATCCCCGGCGCAAGAAAGATCCGCCATCTCGAGCAGAACACAGCGGCGGTCGGGATCGAGCTGAGCGCGGCTGAGGTCGCGGCGATTGGAGATGCGCTGTCGCCGGACAAGGTGGTTGGCAAGCGCTACACTGAGGAATTGCTGGCGCTGGTGAATGGGTGAACAAGCGGGGGAGCTTGGCGCCCTGAGAAGTCAGCGCGCGGCACCCCCCTCTGTCCTGCCGGACATCTCCCCCGCAAGGGGGGAGATCGGCTGTCGTCGCTGTTTTCGCCAATCACCAACGTTGCAGAAAGTGCGCCAACGATGAAGCTGCCAATCTCCCTCCTTGCGGGGGAGATGGCCGGCAGGCCAGAGGGGGGTGCCTCGCGCCGCCATTTCGTATTACCAAGGCACCACCGTAATCTCCGGCCAGCACGCCTTCGCCCTCGCCCCCTTGGCCTCATGCGTGCGCCTGTTATCCATCAGCCGGTTGGGCGTGATGCGAAACGCGAAGAGGTCATCCAGCCCGAACGGCGCCACGACCTCAAGCTGCCCATCGGCATCGTATCGCACCCCGACCGCATGCGTCTTCGAGGCGAAATAGCTCACCGACTCGCTGGAACTCGTATAGCGCGGGCAGGGCTGGCCGAATTTCTGCGGATACCACAGATGCACCCGTGCCTGGTTGCGCACCTCGGCCGGCAGAGCCAGCCCCTCGAAATGCTGCGCGGCTCGACGGATGACCGTTCCTCGGCCTCGTAGGACAGGTCGCTGTCATCGAAGTAGAAGAGATCGACATCCTTGATGCCGTAGCCCGGCGGCTTGCCGGTCAGGTGGTTCCAGACGCTGTTGTAGAGCGCGCCGGACACCACCAGCCAGTCCGGCAACGCCAGCGTGCGGGCCCGCTCCAGCGCGTCGCTGACGAGCGCATCCGCCAACACCATGGCGAGAAACGCTTCGCGCTGGGCTTCGAACGGCAGACCGGAATAGCGCAGATGGTCCATCGCCCTTTGGAGAGCGATTCGCAACTGCCGGCAATCCTCAGAAGCAATTCCAGGAAAAGTGTGTAGCGGTTTTACTGGGAAGCGCGCCGCGCTTTCCCTAAGACGCGCTTTCCCTAAGAATTGCCTGAAGTCGAAATACGTAGGGCGGCGTTAGCCGCTCTACGTTCTCAGCATGCCGCCCGTTTGCTTGCCAACATTGTCGACGATGCGCTTGGCCAGCGCCTCGAAATCCTCGTCGGTGAGCGTCTTTTCAACCGGCTGGATAGATACTTCGATGGCAACCGACTTCTTGGCGGTCCCGAGAGATGCCCCCTCGAACACATCGAACACCGAAACGCCGGTGACCAGCTTCTTGTCGGCGGCGAGCGCCGCGCGCACCAGCGCGCCGGCCTCCACCGTCTTGTCGACGACGAAAGCAAAGTCGCGCTTCACCGCCTGGAAGGCGGACAGCTCCAGCTTTGGCTTGGTTTTCGTCGGCTTGGCCTTCGGCTCGGGCACGGCGTCGATATAGACCTCGAAACCGCAGATCGGTCCGGAAACGTCCAACCCCTCCAGCGTCTTCGGGTGGAACTCGCCGAAGGTGCCGAGCACTGTCTTCGGGCCGAGCTTGATCGTGCCGGAGCGGCCGGGATGATACCAGGCCGGACCGCCTGGCTCGATCTGCAGCCTGTCGACCGGCGCGCCGCAGGCTTCCAGCGCTGCAATCGCGTCGGCTTTGGCGTCGAACACGCCGACCGGACCGGAATTGCCGGCCCAACTGCGGCCGGAACCGTCGAGCTTGGCGGTGCCGCGGCGCACACCGGCGGCAACGCGCCGCTGCTGGTCGGGGCCGTCGCCCTCATAGGTACCGGAGACCTCGAACAGCGCGACATCGCCGATCCCCTTGTCGGCATTGCGCTGCGCGGCGACGATCAGGCCGGGCAACAACGAGGGCCGCATATCGGACATGTCGGCTGCAATCGGATTAGCGAGCTTCAGCGCCGTCTGGCCGCCGCCGAACAGTTCGGCGTGTTTGGCCGGGATGAACGACCAGGTGAGAACCTCCAGCATGCCCCGCACGGCGAGCGAGCGCTTGGCAATGCGGGTGCGCACCTGCAGCGTCGTCAGGATCTTGGAATTGACCGCGTCATGAGCGCCGAGCGGCTGCGGCGCGATGTTGTCGACGCCGTGAATGCGCATGACTTCCTCGACCAGGTCGGCTTTGCCATCGACATCGGGCCGCCAGGACGGCACCGCCACATCGACGATGTCGTCCGAGCCCTGCGGCTCGAAGCCGAGGCGCGAAAGGATGTCGAGGCTTTCCGCCTTCGGCACTTCGGTGCCGGTCAGCCGCTTTACTTCCGAGATCGGGAAGGAAACGATCTTAGGCTTGTAGCCGGCATAGCCAATGACCTCGGTTTCCGTCGGCTCGCCGCCGCAGAACTCCAGCACAAGCTTTGTCGCCAGCTCGACGCCGGGCACCATGAATTCTGGGTCGACGCCACGCTCGAAACGGTAACGGGCATCGGTGATGATGCCGAGCGTACGGCCAGTGCGGGCCGTGGTGATCGGATCCCAAAGAGCGGATTCGATCAGCACGTCCGTGGTGCTCTCGTCGCAGCCGGAATGCTCGCCGCCCATGACACCGGCGATCGATTCGACGCCATTATCATCGGCGATCACGCACATCTGCGGCGTCAGCGTGTATTCGCGCCCGTCGAGCGCCAGCACCTTCTCGCCGTCGCGTGCGCGGCGCACGACGAGATTGCCGGCGACCTTCTTGGCATCGAACACATGCAGCGGCCGGCCACGGTCGAAGGTGACGTAGTTGGTGATGTCGACCAGCGCGCTGATCGGGCGCAAGCCGATGGCGATCAGCCTTTGCTGCAGCCATTTCGGCGACGGCCCGTTCTTCACGCCTTTCACCAGGCGCAGCGCGAAACCGGGGCAGAGCTCCGGCGCCTCGATGGTCACCTTGACCGGCGTTTCACCTTTGCCAGGGACCGCTTCGACCGGCGCGGTCTTGAGCCGGCCAAGCCCGCTTGCCGCCAGGTCCCGGGCTACGCCGTAAATGCTGGTCGCATCCGGCCGGTTCGGCGTCAGATTGATCTCGATCACCGGATCGTCGAGATGCGCGTAAGCCGCGAAGCTGGTGCCGACAGGCGCATCGGCCGGCAGGTCGATAATGCCATTGTGCTCATCCGACAGCTCCAGCTCGCGCTCGGAACACATCATGCCATGGCTCTCGACGCCGCGGATCTTGCCGACGGTCAGCGTCACGTCGATACCGGGCACATAGGCGCCGGGCGCGGCGAAGGCGCCGATCAGGCCGGCGCGGGCATTCGGCGCACCGCACACCACCTGGACAGGGGCTGCGCCATTGCCGGTGTCGACGGTCAGCACCCGCAGCCGGTCGGCGTCGGGATGCTGCACCGCCGTCAGCACCTTGGCGATGACGAACGGCTTCAGGCCGGCCTTGTCGTCGACATGCTCGACTTCGAGGCCGATCGAGGTCAGCCTCTCGACGATCTCGTCGAGCGTGGCGTCGGTGTCGAGATGATCCTTGAGCCAGGAAAGGGTGAGTTTCATCACTATGTTCCGTTTTGTCTGTACCCGCCCGGACCTTGTCCATCGGGTCTGGGCACGCTTGTCTTCAAATGGCGCGGCAAGTCGTCGGGCATATGCACGAAGGGCAGCTGCTCGCGCACATAGGCATGGTGCGTCGGCCGGAAATAAGCCGGCATGTCCATGGCGCCCAGCATGAAATAGATGTGGTCTTCCAGCCGCTCGTCGACATAGGCGATAGGCGAGCCGCAAATGCCGCAGAACGAGCGTGTAACCGGGCCGTTCTCGTACATCTTCAGTGCCTTGCCGGTGAAAGCCACCTGCTCGGTAAGGAAGCCGACAAAGGCCGACACCGGCGCGCCGCTGGCGCGCCGGCAATCGCCGCAATGGCAATAGCTGACATGGTGCGGTTCGACCGAGGCCTCGAACCGTACCGCGCCGCAGCGGCAGCCACCGGCGTGCGGCGCCGTCATGCGGAAAGACCTCCGAACAGCGTCGGCATGTCGAGCGGCCGGAAACCGTAATGCGACAGCCAGCGGACATCGGCGTCGAAGAAGGCGCGCAGGTCCGGCATGCCGTATTTCAGCATGGCGATGCGGTCGATTCCCATGCCCCAGGCAAAGCCCTGATATTCGTCGGGATCGAGCCCGCCGGCGCGCAGCACATTGGGGTGGACCATGCCGCAGCCGAGGATCTCCATCCAGTCGGAGCCTTCGCCGAAGCGCACTTCGCCGGGCCACGAGCGGTCGCATTGGATGTCGACCTCGAGGCTTGGCTCGGTGAACGGGAAGAACGACGGCCGGAAGCGCATCTTGACCTGCGGCACCTCGAAGAAAGCCTTGCAGAATTCTTCCAGCACCCACTTCATGTTGGCGACATTGGCCGATTTGTCGATCACCAGCCCCTCGACCTGATGGAACATCGGCGAGTGGGTAGCGTCGGAATCCTGGCGGTAGGTCTTGCCGGGAATGACGATGCGGATCGGCGGCTTCTGCTTCTCCATGGTGCGGATCTGGACCGGCGAGGTGTGGGTGCGCAACAGCTTGCGCTCGCCCTTTTCGTCCGGCTGGAAAAAGAAGGTATCGTGCATCTCGCGCGCCGGATGCCCTTCGGGGAAATTCAGCGCGGTGAAATTGTAATAGTCGCTCTCGACATCGGGACCTTCTGCGATGGCAAAGCCGAGATCGCCGAAGATCGCCGCGATCTCGTCGATGACCTGGCTGATCGGATGGATGCGGCCGCGCTCGGCCGGCGATTGCCGCACCGGCAGCGTCACGTCGACCGTCTCGGCGGCAAGGCGCGCCGTGACCGCCACATCCTTCAGCTCGGCCTTGCGTGTCGTCAGCGCTTCGGTGACGCGGTTCTTCAGGCCGTTGATCGCGGGGCCCTTGACCTGGCGCTCCTCGGCGCTCATCGCGCCCAGTGTCTTCAGCAATTCCGAGATCGACCCCTTTTTGCCGAGAGCCGCGACGCGCACGGCTTCGATAGCAGCCTCATCGGCGGCCGACGCGACGTCGGCCATCAGGGAGTTTTCGAGAGTATCCAAGCCGGTAGCTATGTCGTTCACGGTCAAACTCGCTGTGTTGGGAGTCAACTTTGAGGTGAAAGTCACTTTCAAGTTGAAAGTTCAGCCATAAGAAAAACCCGCGCCAGCCGTGCCAGCGCGGGTTCCCCAATCAGAATTGCGAATGCTGGGAAGCGCTGGGCTCGGAGCCCGATCCCGAAAAGTTGCAGACTTTTCGGAAAGATCGCGCTCCTCGCTAAATTTCCCTGAGCATGATGTTGTCCAAAAAGTCAGCAACTTTTTGGCATCATGCTCTAGGCGACAGCGCTTTCAAAAGCATTCGGGGTGGTGTTCTTCAGATATTCGAGCGCGACCTTGGCCTTGGCCACGAGTGCGGCGAACGCCTGCGGTTCATGGATGGCCATGTCGGACAGGATCTTGCGATCGATCTCGATACCGGACTTGTTGAGGCCGTCGATGAAGCGGCCATAGGTCAGGCCATGCTCGTGCGTCGCGGCGTTGATGCGCTGGATCCACAGCGCGCGGAACGAGCGCTTGCGGTTCTTGCGGTCGCGATACGCATACTGCATCGACTTTTCGACCGCCTGCTTGGCGATGCGAATGGTGTTCTTGCGGCGGCCGTAGAAGCCTTTCGCGGCTTTCAGGACCTTCTTGTGCTTGGCGTGCGAGGTGACGCCTCTTTTTACGCGTGCCATGTCATGATCTCCTTAAACGCTGTTCCTGGAAACCGAATGCTCAGAGGCCGTTCGGCAGAAAATTCTTGATGACCTTCTTGCCATCCGGTTCAGCCAGAACCATCGTGCCGCGGGCATTTCGAATGAACTTGTTGGAACGCTTGATCATGCCGTGACGCTTGCCGGCCGCAGCCGACAGGACTTTACCCGTACCTGTGATCTTGAACCGCTTCTTGGCGGCCGATTTGGTCTTCATCTTGGGCATTTTGCTACTCCGTATTGGTGGCGCACAATCGCGCTTCTTGTTCGCTTCGGGCGGACCAAAAGCCCGAAAAGCAAATGAAACCGCCACGGCATGCCCTGCCGGGCGGTTTTCTTGGAACGGCGGTCCTATACTTCAAAGCGGGCTGGCGCGCAACACCCGAGCGGCTGCGACGCTCTGTCCGCGATCAGGGCAGCCTGAACAGCACCGGCAGAATGCCCGATTGCTGGGCGCCATCGACGGTCTCGAACACCGGCAACGCCACCAGAAACACCAGCCCGTCGAGCAAGGTGGTCAGCAAGAGGCGCGGCTTGAAGCTGCCGGTGTCGCCTTCCTGGTAGAGCGACAGCTGGGGGAAGAAACGCGGCACCCGCGCCAGATAGGCTGTGTAGGGCGCGCCGAGAACCTCCTTGAGATACCGTTCCTCGCGCAGGATGACGATGTGGAAGGCGCCGGCGCACAACAGCGCAAACAGGACGATGCCGGAGAACGAGCCGATCTGCGCCCCGACGCCGGCGGCGGCAACGGTCGAGAACACGTAGAGAGGATTGCGGGTGATCGAATAGGGTCCGCCGGTGACCACTTCGGAGGATTTGCGCCCCCCGATATAGAGTGTCGACCACAAGCGGCCGACGACGCCAAGGAAGATCAGCAGCACGCCGACCATCTCGATCGTTTCATGCACCGGGGTATCGGGCGGGAAGGTCGACTGGCCGAACAGCAGTGCCGCAAACAGCACCACCACCAGCACCGCAAGCACCATCCGGCGCATGTGCTGGTAGCCGCCCAGCTCCTTGATGGGCGCAGGGTTGATTTCATTGGCCATGTCGGGAATCCGATCGTCGAGAAGCTTTGCCGGCGATCGCGGCGTCTGGACAGGAGAATCGGCGTCCCGCCGATCGCCGGGACGCCATGAGACAGGATTCAGGCGGATTTAGAGCGCAACGCCCGAACTGATCTAGCGCGGGGCCAGCACCATCATCATCTGGCGGCCTTCCAGCTTCGGCTCGGCTTCGACCTTGGCGATGGTAGCCGTCTCCTCGCGCACCTTGTTCAGGAGCTGCATGCCGAGTTCCATATGCGCCATCTCGCGGCCGCGGAAGCGCAGCGTCAGCTTGACCTTGTCACCTTCCTCGAAGAAGCGCCGCACGGCCTTCATCTTGGTTTCGTAGTCATGGCTGTCGATGTTCGGGCGCATCTTGATCTCCTTGATCTCGATGACCTTCTGGTTCTTGCGCGCCTCGGCCGCCTTCTTCTGGTTGGCGTATTTCAATTTGCCGAGATCGAGAATTTTGACGACAGGCGGCACCGCATTGGGCGAGATCTCGACCAGATCGAGCCCTGCCTCTTCGGCGAGCAGCAATGCGTCGTTGATGGAAATATCGCCGCGGTTCTGGCCATCGGCGTCGATCAGTTGGACCCGGGGAACCCGGATATCACGGTTGGAGCGCGGGCCATCTTTGGTGGGCGCCGCTGCTTTGAAAGGTCTGCGAATGGTCGTGGTCTCCTTGGCCGTTTCGTTCAGGGTTTCAATCTAGAAATGTTCAGGACGCGCCAATGTGGTGAGCGCGCGGGCGGAGTCAATAGCACAGCGCTGACAGAAAATCACCCTGATCGCAGGCCTGCACCAAACAAAGGATGTCGCGAGCACTTTCCGCCTCGCCTGTGCCTGTGTCAAAAGACCGGCGAGTAAAATCAGGCTCCCGCAATCAGGCCCCCAGAACCAGGATTGATCCACAGCCATGACCGCGACCACCCCAACCCTGCTGGATGTCGACGGCATTGATATCGCGGTTCGCCATTCCTCGGGCGCAACGCCCGGCATCGTCTGGCTCGGCGGCTATAAATCCGACATGCTGGGCACGAAGGCGCAGACGCTATCGGATTGGGCGGCAAGGGAAGGCCGCGCGTATCTGCGCCACGATTATTCCGGCCATGGCGAATCCGGCGGCGCCTTTGCCGACGGCACCATTTCGAAATGGCTTGGCGAGAGCCTCGCCGTCTTCCGGCGTTTCACCGAGGGCAAGCAAATCCTGGTCGGCTCGTCGATGGGCGCCTGGATCGCGCTGCGCATGGCGCAGGAACTGCGCAAGGCGGGCGACAGCAATGTGGTTGGCCTGGTGCTGCTCGCGCCGGCGCCGGATTTCACCGCCGAGCTGGTCGAGCCGGCTCTGACGGAGGAACAGAGGCGCGACCTCCGGGAGAAAGGCTTTTTCGAAGAACCTTCGGACTATTCCGCCGAGCCTTACATCTACACAAGCGCGCTGATCGAGGACGGCAGGGCGAACCGGGTCATGACCGGGCCGATCGATACCCATTGCCCCGTCCACATCCTGCAGGGCCTGGCCGATGCCGATGTGCCGGCAAGCCATGCGCTGAAGCTGGTCTCGCTGCTGCCGGCCGACGACGTCACCTTGTCGCTCATTCCCGACGGCGACCACCGGCTGTCGCGGCCGCAGGATCTCGACATGCTGCTGAGGGCGGTGGGCGACATGGTTCAGCGGGCGGGGTAGGCAAGAATGCGCATTTCCATCCCGATATCCGCCTTTGTCGCGGCAATCGTCGGCTTCGGCGGCACGCTGGCCGTCGTCATTGCCGCCGCCAAGGCGGTTGGCGCCACGCAAGCCGAAACCGCGAGCTGGGTGACGGCAGTGTGCGTGGCGATGGCGATCGAATGCTTGTGGCTGTCCTGGCGCACGAAAATACCCATCATCACCGCCTGGTCGACACCGGGCCTGGCGCTGATGGCGGCATCGAGCGGGTTTACCATGGCTGATGCGGTCGGCGCCTTCATCGTCACCAGCTTGATGTTGATCGCCACCGGCCTGTTCAAGCCGCTGACCCAGCTGATATCAAGGATACCGGCGTCAGTCGCGTCCGGCATGCTGGCGGGCATCGTCGTCACCTTCGCGCTCAATGCCGTTAAGACCATTCCGGTCGATCCCTGGCTGATCCTGCCGCTGATCGCGGCCTTCTTCGTCATTCGCCTGTTCAACCCGGCGCTGTCGGTGCTGGCGGTGCTGATCGGCGGCGGCATCGCCGCATTCCTGACAGGCCGTGTCGGCGGACTGCCGGCGCCGGAACTGTCGACGCTGACGCTGATTGCCCCGCATTTCAGCGCCGCAGCTGTCATCGGCCTGGCGCTGCCGCTCTACCTCGTCACCATGGCGTCGCAGAACCTGTCGGGTCTCGCCGTCTTGCGCGCCGCCGGCTATCACCCCGAACCCGGCCCGCTGATCGGCGTCACCGGCCTGTTCTCGCTGCTGTCGGCGCCGTTTGGCGGCTCGACCACCAATCTGGCCGCGATCTCTGCGGCGATCTGCACCGGGCCGGACGTCCATCCCAACCCGGCCGAGCGCTGGAAGACCGGACCCTTCTATGCACTTGCCTATCTGATTTTCGCGGTTTTCGGCGCCTCGCTGGTGGCTATCTTCGCCGTCCTGCCGCAGAGCCTGATCGTTCTGGTAGCCGGCCTGGCGCTGATGGGATCGCTCGCCAACGCGCTGTCGATCGCGCTCAAGGACGAGGACCAGCGCATGGCCGCCACGGTCACCTTCGTGGTCACCGCGTCAGGGCTGACCTTGTTCGGCGTTGGCGCCGCCTTCTGGGGTCTGGTCGCTGGCCTGGTCGTGCTTTCCCTCGAAGCGCTCAAAAAGCGATAATCATTTCAGGCCCTTGTCCGGTTTTGGCGGACGTTGTCTTGAATCGCCGTTTTTCTCATCCCATTTCGAATCCACGCAGCCACTCTTGGCTGTCTCCAACCGAAGGAATGGGAGAAATGAACACATCCGCATTGATCCGCCCGGCCTGGACGCCGGCGACCATCGCGCTGATGGTGATCGGCTTCATGGTGTTCTGGCCGCTTGGCTTCGCCATGCTCGCCTACATCATCTGGGGCGACCGGCTTGACGGCTTCAAGCGCGACGTCAACCGGGCCACCGACGGCATCTTCGCCGGCTGCCGCCGCGGTTCCGACAAGGCCGCGCGCTGGGGCCACGGTTCGGCCCGCACCGGCAATGTCGCTTTCGACGACTGGCGCGAGAAGGAACTCGAACGCCTCGCCGAAGAGCGTCGCAAGCTCGACGAGATGCTGAGCGAGTTCGATGAGTACGCCCGCGAATTGCGCCGCGCCAAGGACCAGGACGAGTTCGACCGCTTCATGGCCAACCGCAACAAGTCGACGGCGCCTGCGAAAACAGGCTCGGCCGAAACGGCCAAGCCCGCGACCCCCAAGCGCAAGGGCCCGAACCTGCTTGACGACTGAGGCTGCGCGCATGACCCCGAAAATCGAAATCGATTTTCGGAANCGACCCCCAAGCGCAAGGGCCCGAACCTGCTTGACGACTGAGGCTGCGCGCATGACCCCGAAAATCGGAACCGATTTTCGGGGTCATGCGCCGAATTAGAGTGCTACAGCGTCCTTTGCGCGTCAGAGACGCGCGGCGCTGTAGGACAGGCCTTGGCATGATGGACGGCGTCGCGCGAGCGGCGCCGTTTCTTTTTTGTTCTGGTCGTTTTCCTCGAATCGCGTATCGTTCAGCCATGTCCTTCGGCTTTTTCCGCAACCTGACCAAACCAAAACCCTCGCCTGTCGAAGAGCGAGAGCACGTCGTTGCCGGCCGCACACTGCCGCTCAGGATCGTCGAGAGCGCCCGCGCACGGCGGCTGACGCTGCGCATCGATTCGGGCGGCCAGGGGCTGCGCATCACCGTGCCGCCGGGCCTGCGCCGCGGCGAGGTGGAGAAATTCCTTCACCGCCACCAGGACTGGCTGGAGCAGCGTCTGGCCAAGGTCCCGACACGGCCGCAAGTGCGCCCCGGCATCAAGATCCCGATACGCGGCGTCGCGCATCGCATCGTCCACGAACCGTCGAAACGCGGCACCGTCACCGTGTCGCGCGACGAGCGCGGTCCGCTGCTGATCGTCCATGGCGAGCGCATACATTTGCCGCGCCGCATCGCCGATTTCCTCAAGCGTGAGGCCAAGAAGGACATCGAGAAGCTGGTGGTCAAGCATACCGAGGCCATCGGCAAGCGCGCCAAGGCGATCCGCTTCAAGGACACGTCGAGCCGCTGGGGTTCCTGCACTTCCGATGGCAATCTGTCCTTCTCATGGCGCATCATGATGGCGCCGACGCCGGTGATAAACTACCTGGTCGCGCATGAGGTGGCGCATCTCAAGGAGATGAACCACGGCCCGAAATTCTGGAAATTGTGCGATCAGCTCTGTCCCGATACCGACCGCTGCAAGGACTGGCTGAAGCGCAATGGCGGCGCGCTGCAGGCGATCGTGTTCGATTAGCCTGCGCCGGCGCCGCGCTCAATCATCATTGGCCGCATTAAGCTCTTCAGGCCGCAGCCCTTCGTCGCCATGGCGCGGCCATGGCAGGAAATTCTGCTCGAACGCATCGCTGCCGAAATAATCCAGGACCCGGTGCGCTTCTGCCCCGTCGAAGGCGGCCTTTTGCATCAGATGCGCGATGACGTCGCGCGCTTGCGCGATCTTCTGCCTGAGTTCGGCTATGCTCTGGTCGGCCATTCGTCTGCTCCGCCTTGCTTCTCCCATCAATAGGTAGCGCCTTTGGCGTTGCCGGCAAACAGCATGCTTTTTCTCGACTCTTGGCCGGTTTCGTGCCAATCCCCGCGCCATGGCGCTCGATATCAAGATCTGCGGATTGAAGACCGATGATGCAATGGCCGCGGCATTGGCCGGCGGCGCCAGCCATGTCGGCTTCATCTTCTTTGCCAGGAGCCCGCGCTATGTCGAGCCTGCGGCAGCCGGCCGCCTGCGCCAGGCGGCAATCGGCAAGGCCCTGGCGGTTGCCGTGACGGTCGATTCCGATGACGCCTTCCTGGACGAGATCGTCGAAAAGATGCGACCCGACATGCTGCAACTGCACGGCACGGAGACGCCCGAGCGGGTGGCCGAGGTGAAAGCCCGCTACGGCTTGCCTGTCATGAAGGTGTTCTCCGTCAGTGAGGCTGCCGATCTCGAGCGGCTAAAGCCGTTCATCGGCGTTGCCGATCGCTTCATGTTCGATGCCAAGCCACCAAAGGGCTCGCAACTTCCGGGCGGCAATGGCGTCGCCTTTGACTGGCGCATCCTGGCCGGCCTTGACGCCGGGCTCGATTACATGCTTTCCGGTGGGCTCAACGCCGCCAATATCGGCGACGCCCTGATATCAGCCAATCCGCCCGCGATAGACATTTCGTCGGGGGTGGAAAGCGGCCCGGGCGTCAAGGATCCGGCGCTGATCGAGCAGTTCTTCCGGGCCGTCAGGGCCGCGCGCGACGACCGCGCTGCCTGAGGCACTTCTTTCGAACCCGAGCATGTTCCGGAGAAGTGGGAACCGGTTTTCCGATAAGACATGCTCAGAACCAAGACCAGGAGATCGGCGATGAACAAGCCGGCGACACCCAATTCCTTCCGCACGGGACCCGACGAACAGGGCATGTTCGGCATCTTCGGGGGCCGCTTCGTGGCCGAGACGCTGATGCCGCTGATCCTCGACCTCGAGCGGCACTGGAACGAGGTCAAGAACGATCCGGACTTCAAGGCTGAGTTGACCAACCTCTCGACCCACTATGCCGGGCGGCCGTCAAAGCTGTATTTCGCCGAAGGCCTGACCAAACATCTTCGTGAGGTTTCCTCGGCGAAGGGCCTCGGGGGCGGCGCCAAGGTCTATTTCAAGCGCGAGGACCTGAACCACACCGGTTCGCACAAGATCAACAATTGCCTCGGTCAGATTCTGCTCGCCAAGCGCATGGGCAAGAAGCGCATCATCGCCGAGACGGGCGCCGGCCAGCACGGCGTGGCGGCGGCCACAGTCGCGGCGCGCTTCGGCTTTCCCTGCGTGGTCTATATGGGCGCCACCGACGTCGCCCGCCAAAGCCCCAACGTCTTCCGCATGAAGCTGCTCGGCGCCGAAGTGCGGCCGGTCACCGCCGGCCACGGCACGCTGAAGGACGCCATGAACGAGGCGTTGCGCGACTGGGTCACCAATGTCGAGGACACTTATTACCTGATCGGCACTGCCGCCGGCCCGCATCCCTATCCGGAGCTGGTGCGCGACTTCCAGTCGGTGATCGGCATCGAGGCGCGCGCCCAGATCCTCGAACAGGAAGGCCGGCTGCCCGACACCATCATCGCGGCTGTCGGCGGCGGCTCCAACGCCATCGGCCTGTTCCATCCTTTCCTCGACGACAGGCAAGTCCGCATCATCGGCATCGAAGCCGGCGGCCGCGGCCTCGACGGCATCGAGCATTGCGCCTCGATGAATGCCGGCGCGCCAGGCGTCCTGCACGGCAACCGCACCTATCTCCTGCAGAACGCCGATGGCCAGATCATGGACGGCCATTCGATCTCGGCCGGCCTCGACTATCCGGGCGTCGGCCCCGAACATTCCTGGCTGCGCGATTCCGGCCGCGTCGAATATGTGCCGATCCTCGACGACGAGGCGCTGGAAGCCTTCAAGCTGACGACGCGCGTCGAAGGCATCATCCCGGCGCTGGAATCCGCCCACGCCATCGCGCATGCGGTGAAGATCGTGCCTGATATGGACAAGGACCAGATCGTCATCGTCAACCTGTCGGGACGCGGCGACAAGGACGTGCACACGGTTGCCTCGATGCTGGGCATGGAGATCTGATCATGGTGACCCGCATCGACCGCCGCATGGCAAAACTGAAAGCCGAGGGCCGCCCGGCGCTCGTTACCTATTTCATGAGCGGCGACCCGGACTACGACACCGCTTTGTCGATCATGAAGGCGCTGCCGAAGGCCGGCGCCGACATCATCGAAATGGGCATGCCGTTTTCCGATCCGATGGCCGACGGCCCGGCGATCCAGGCCGCGGGCCTGCGCGCGCTGAAAGGTGGCCAGACCCTGGTCAAGACGCTGAAGACGGCGGCTGATTTCCGCGCCACCGACAATGAAACGCCGATCGTGCTGATGGGCTACTACAACCCGATCTACATCTACGGTGTCGATCGCTTCCTCAAGGACGCCATCGCCAGCGGCATTGACGGGCTGATCGTCGTCGACCTGCCACCGGAGATGGACGAAGAACTCTGCATCCCTGCGCTGAAGGCCGGCATCAACTTCATCCGCTTGGCAACGCCGACCACCGACGACAAGCGCCTGCCCAAGGTGCTGCAGAATACGTCGGGCTTCGTCTATTACGTGTCGATGACCGGCATCACCGGCTCGGCTTTGGCCGACACCGGCAAGGTTGCCGCCGCGGTCAAGCGCATCAAGGGCCACACCAACTTGCCAGTCTGCGTCGGCTTCGGCGTCAAGACCGCCGAGCAGGCGCGCATTATCGGCGCCAATGCCGATGGCGTCGTCGTCGGCACCGCGATCGTCAACGCGGTCGCCAATGTGTTGGGACCGAAGGGCGAGAAGACCGCCGACCCGGCCGAGGCCGTCGCCACCCTGGTCAGCGGACTGTCTCAGGGCGTGCGTTCGGCCCGCCTTGCTGCTGCCGAATAGTTTCCCTACTTAGGCCTTGTGCAAGTCGTTATCCCAAAACCGGTTCCCACTTTTGGGCGACATGCACGAGCCAACTCTTCGTCAGGACAGGAGCCGAAGCGATGAACTGGATCACCAATTACGTTCGCCCGAGGATCAATTCGATGCTCGGCCGGCGCACCGACATGCCCGAGAATCTCTGGATCAAGGATCCCGAGACCGGCGAGATGGTGTTTCACAAGGACCTGGAATCCAACCAGTTCGTCATCCCGTCATCGGGCCATCACATGAAGATTTCGGCCAAGGAACGGCTGAAATTCTTCCTCGACGACGGCAAATACGAGCAGCTTGAGAACCCCAAGGTCATGCAGGACCCGCTCAAGTTCCGCGACGAGAAGCGCTACACCGACCGCTTGAAGGACGCCAAGGCCAAGACCGGCCTGGAAGACGCCATCATCAATGCGCTGGGCACGGTCGAGGGCCTGCCGGTTGTAGTGACGGTGCAGGATTTCGCCTTCATGGGCGGCTCGCTCGGCATGGCCGCGGGTGACGCCATTGTGCACGGTTTCGAGGTCGCCTTGCAGCGCAAGCGGCCGCTGATCCTGTTTGCCGCCTCCGGCGGCGCGCGTATGCAGGAAGGCATCTTGTCGCTGATGCAGTTGCCGCGCACCACGATCGGCGTCGATCGGCTGAAGGAAGCCGGCCTCCCATACATCGTCGTCTTGACCAACCCGACCACCGGCGGCGTCACCGCCTCCTACGCCATGCTGGGCGACGTGCATATCGCCGAGCCCGGCGCGCTGATCGGCTTCGCCGGCCCGCGCGTCATCGAGCAGACTATCCGGGAGAAACTGCCGGACGGTTTCCAGCGCTCCGAATATCTGATGGAGCACGGCATGGTCGACATGGTGGTGTCGCGGCTGGAACTGCGCGAGACGATTTCACGGCTGTTGAAAATCCTGCTCAAACTGCCGCAGGAGCAAAAGCCGCTGGAGCCGGAAATCCTGCCGCCGTCGGTCATCCCGACGGAAGCCCGCCCGCAGGCCTGACGCGACATTTCTGGCCGCAAACCGCGATTGCGTGCACCTGCGCGCATGCGTAGGATTCGCTCATGACAACGCTTGCCGCAGATCGTGAAATCGAAGCCCTGATGGCGCTGCATCCGAAAGGCTTCGACCTTTCGCTCGACCGCATCACAAGGCTGCTCGAACGCCTCGGCAATCCGCAGGAGCGGCTGCCGCCGGTCATCCATATCGCCGGCACCAACGGTAAGGGCTCGTGCGCGGCCTTTTCGCGCGCGCTGCTCGAAGCCGGCGGCCACCTTGTCCATGTCCACACTTCGCCGCATCTGGTGAACTGGGCCGAGCGCTACCGACTGGCGGCCGAGGGCGGCGGCCGGCTGGTCGACGACGAGACCTTCGCCGAGGCCATCGCCCGCGTCGCCCGGGCCAATCAAGGCCAGAAGATCACCGTCTTCGAAATCCTAACCGCCGTCACCTTCATCCTGTTTTCCGAACATCCGGCTGCCGCCGCCATCATCGAGGTCGGCCTTGGCGGCCGCTTCGACGCCACCAATGTCGTTGCCCGGCCGGCGGTGTCGGTGATCATGCCGGTGTCGATGGATCACGAAGCCTATCTCGGCGACCGGGTCGAACTGATCGCCGCCGAAAAGGCCGGCATCATGAAGCGCGGCTGCCCGGTGGTCATCGGCGCGCAGGAGAGCGAGACGGCGCTGCAAGTGCTGATCGAAACCGCCGAGCGGCTGGATTGCCCGACCTTCGTCTACGGCCAGGATTTTCTCGCCTTCGAGGAAAACGGCCGCATGGTCTATCAGGATGAGGACGGGCTGATGGACCTGCCGCCACCGCGCCTGCCCGGGCGCCACCAGTTCGCCAATGCGGCGGCAGCGATTGCCGCCGTCAAGGCAGCCGGTTTCGAAATCAGTCATCGCGCCACTGAGAAGGCGATGGCGAGCGTCGCATGGCCGGGCCGCATGCAGAAATTGGCACAGGGCCGGCTGGCGGACCTCGCTCCCAAGGGCGCCGACATCTGGCTCGATGGCGGTCACAATCCGGGCGCCGGCGTGGTGGTGGCGGAAGCCTTGGCCGAGCAGGAGGAAAAGAACCCGCGGCCGCTGTTTTTGATTGCCGGCATGATCAACACCAAGGACCAGAGCGGCTATTTCCACGCCTTCAAGGGCCTGGTCCGCCATGTCTACACCGTGCCGGTGAGCATGAGCGACGCCGGTGTGCCGAATGACGAACTGGCGATCCGGGCGACCGAGGCCGGCCTCACCGCCGAGCCGGTCAGCTCCGTCGCCAGCGCGCTGATGCTGTTGCGCGACACCTGGGACGGCCCGGCGCCGCGCATCCTGATCGGTGGTTCGCTGTATCTCGCCGGTGCGGTGCTGGCCGAAAACGGCACGCCACCGACCTGAGTCCACACTTTCGCGAGGGAGCCGGTGATGATCAAGGTGAAGCAACTCGCCCATGTCTGCATCTTCGCGCATGATCTGGAAGCGACGCGGGCCTTCTACCGCGACGTGCTCGGCCTCGACACGCAGTTCAACTTCCTGCGCGACGGCAAGATCTTCGGCTTCTACCTCAATTGCGGCGATCGCAGCCATGTCGAGGTGTTCCAGAAGGACGGCACCAGCCATAGCGAGCTCAACCAGATCAACCATTTCTGCCTTGAGGTGGAAAACATCGATGCGGCGATCGCCCACATCAAGTCGAAAGGCATTGATATCACGGCCAAGAAGCATGCCTGCGACGACACGTTTCAGGCCTGGATCCGCGACCCCAACGGCGTGAAGATCGAGCTGTTCGAATACACCGCAAAAAGCGCGCAATTCACCGGCGGGGATCGCATCGCCGACTGGTAGTATTTTGGCCCGGGGAATCTATCGGGCGGTTGCCCCTCGGGCAGAAGCCCCGATATGCTTGGCGAAGCATGGAGGCAAGCTCGAATGGTTGTGAAGTGTCTTGTTACCGTCGACAACGACCCGCCGGAGGAGCTGATATTTGAATATGCTCCGCGGGTCGGCGATCATGTGATGTTACCGGGAGCCATCGAGCCACCGCACCCAATTGTTCGAGTGGCCCACAGACCGACGCGCCCCAATGATACATCCGGCCAGCCCAGTGTCGCGTATTTCGTAAGCCGAGAGACGTTTCTCTATCGTGTGTATACGGGCGCTATAGAGGGATATGGGCAGGTCCTGAAGCCCGCGACCGGACGGAAGCCCGGCAAGCCTAGGCAGGCCAAAAAAACCGTGGCTCAAACTAAATAGACATCGGCGGCCGCGGCACCAGTCTGAGGCCTATTTCAGCTCGATCTCGATGAAGGCGTATTCGCCGTCATTGGCGCTGATGACGTCGTGCTCGACGCCTTCCTTGCGGAAGTAGGGCGCGCCCTTCTTCATTTCAGCAAAACTCTCGCCGTCCTTGGTCACCAGCTTCACCTTGCCGTCCATCAGCGGCACCACGACACAGTCGTGGCCGTGGCGATGCCAGCCGGTGTTGTCGCCGGGCTGGAACCGATACTCGGTGACGATGACGCGCTCGTTGTCGATGAAGACGGTGGCCTTGGCGGATCCGGTCATTCTGTCTCTCCTGTCCAGCCTCAAGCAGAAGACATGGAGCCTTCAGGCGCGAGGGCCAGAGAGGTCAGGCGATAACGCCAAAGAAAAGCCCGGCGCCAGGGCCGGGCTTAACTTCAGAAACTCCTATAGGATCAGGCGAGGCTGCCATTGATCCAATGCGACAGCGCGGTCTTCGGCGCGGCGCCGACCTTCATGTCGGCGACTTCGCCGCCCTTGAAGATCATCAGCGTCGGGATCGAGCGCACGCCGAATTGGGCGGCAAGCTCAGGGTTCTCGTCGATGTTCAGCTTGGCGATCTTGATCTTGTCGCCGAGTTCGTTGGCGATCTCTTCCAGCGACGGACCGATCATCTTGCAGGGGCCGCACCATTCGGCCCAGAAATCCACGACGACGGGCTGCGAGGCGTTGAGCACATCCGCCTGGAAATTGCTCTTGTCGACCTTGACGGTGGCCATGCGAAAATCCTTTCGAAATTTATCTCGCACCAAATGTGGTGGTTGAGCAGCCCTTCTTCAAGCAGAACTTGTGTCACGCTCCCGTGAGTCGGGCAAGGGCGTCATCCATCGCCTGCGCCGGCAGTTCGATAAGCCTCGGTGCCTCGGTGAACAGCAGTGCTGCCGTCACCGCGCGGCCGGGGTAAAGCGGCTGGAGCAGCGCGCGGTAGAGCGCCAGCTGCAGTATATAGGCCGGCGGCACCTGGGCCAGGCCTGCGGGCGCCGGCCGGTTGGTCTTGTAGTCGACGATCGATACGCGCTCGGGCGTCACCGCCAGCCGGTCGATCTTGCCGGAGATCGAGCGCAGTCTGCCCTTGACCTCAAGGCTGCCCATCACAGCAACTTCGGCGCGGGACGACGGCGAAAACAGCCCGGCAAAACGCGAATCTCTGAGGATCGCCATCACCGAAGCCAGCGCCTTGTTGCGCTCGGCCTCCGGCCAGTCGGCGCCGGCTCGAATGAGATACTGCGCCGCCGCGCCTTGCCGTTCGTCTTCGGCAAAACCGGGCAGCATCTGCAGCAGCTTGTGCAGCGCCAGCCCGCGCATCACGGCAAAACCGGGCTCCGCTTCGCTGTCCAGCACCGGCGAACGCGTATCGACGACCGCCTCCTTGCCCTCGTCGATCAGCGCCGAAGCGCCAGAGGGCGATAGCGGGCGCGGCAGTTCTTCATAAGGCGGCAAAGGGCGAAACAGGTTTGCCGGCAAGAACGGCAAAAGCGGTTGCGGCAGCCGCGCCTCGTCGGCGGCTGCCAGCGCCACCGGCGGCAGCTTGGTGATGACGAAGCGATGCACCGGCTCGCCGCTGGCGGGATGATGGCGCTCCGTGCTTTCCGGCGCGGCAAGCAGCGCGCGGCTGACAATCGAATGCCAGGTGCCGGTGCTCGGCGAACGCTTGCCGTGATAGCCGCAGACGATCAGCCGGTCCTCGGCGCGCGTCATGCCGACATAGAGCAGCCGGCGGTATTCGTCGTCGGCAAGCTCCCGCGCCCTGGCCGAGGCCGCCTTGGAGAAGCCGTTCGCGACATCGGCGGCCGAGCGCCAGAGATAGCCCTTGCCGTCGAAATTGCGGCCCGAAGCGTCGAACGGCATCAGCCGCGGCAGATGCTGGTCGCTGAACGGCGCCGACCCGCCATCGACCAGGAAGACAACAGGCGCTTCCAGGCCCTTGGCGGCGTGCACGGTCATGACGCGGACCTCGTCGCGCGTCTGGTCCATCTCGCGCTTGATCTCCGGGCCGGTGTTCTCCAGCGTCGCCAGAAAGGCTTCCAGCCCCGGCAGTCCGGTGCGTTCCTCGGCCAGGCAGAAACTCAGGAATTCGTCGAGGATGTCGCCGGCTTCCGGTCCAAGCCGGGCGATCATCTTCTTGCGCAGGCCGTCGCGCGCCAGCACCCCGGCGTAGAATTCGAACACGGGCCGGAACGCCGCCTCGTTGGCCCAGCCGTCGAGCCGGGCAACGACATCGGTCAGCGCGGTATTGTCGCCAGCATGCTGGCGTAGTGAGGCGATCAGCGATGTTCCGGCTGGCCGTCCGGCGCCAAGCGTAAAAAGCGTCTCCTCCGACACGTCGAAAACCGGGCTGCGGAGCACGGCGGCGAGCGACAGATCATCCTGCGGCTGGATGAGGAAATGGCCGAGTGCGATCAGGTCCTTGACCGCAATGTGGCCGGGCAGGCTCAGCCGGTCGGCGCCGGCGACGGGAATATCGCGGTCCTTCAGCGCGCGCGACAGCGCATGGACGAAGCGGTCGCGCTTGCGCACCAGCACAAGAATGTCGCCGGCCCTCAGCCTGCGTCCCTTGCCCTCGATGATCTCGCGGTCCTTGAGCCAGGCCTGGATGGTCGCAGCCACGTGCTCGGCCACCCGCACAGCCGGCGCGCTGGCATGATTGACCGGCAACGTCCAGTCGTCGGGCTCCTCGACGGCGTCAGCGCCGAGCGACGGCCAGACCTCGACATAGCCAGGCGCGTCGTTGCGGATCGCCTTGTGGTCGAGCGGATCGGGGTCGTGGCTGATGCCGCGCCGCACGCCCGGATCGGCAAAGACGCGGTCGACGGCGGCAAGCACGTCGTCGGTCGAGCGGAACGACCAGGTCAGTTTCAGGTCGGCAAACGAAGCATTGGCGGCGTTCACGCGTCCGGAAAACAAGAGCCGGCTGTCGGCGAAGGAATCCGGCGCGGCACCCTGAAAGGAATAGATCGACTGCTTTTCGTCGCCGACGGCGAACACCGTGCGATTGGTCGTGCCGCGCTGGCCGTGGCCGGCAAAGAACTCCTCCGCCAGCCGCTTCACCACCTCCCACTGGTCGGGGCTGGTGTCCTGCGCCTCGTCGAGCAGGATGTGGTCGATGCCCTGGTCGAGCTTGTACTGCACCCAGGGGCCGGCATCCGGCCGCGCCAGAAGGTTAACCGTGCGGGTGATGAGGTCGTTGAAGTCTAGAAAGCCGCGGCCGCGCTTCAGGCGCTCGTAACGCACGATCAGCCAGTCGGCTATGGTCAACGCCGCGACCGTGCCTTCCAGCATTCGGAACAGCGCCAGCCGGTCGGAAACCTCTGATATCGCCTTGACGGCCGCCAGATAGCGCTCGGGAAGGTCGGGCAGCCGCTCGAGCAGCGCCTTCTTGAATGCCTTTGCCGGATCATAGGGGTCGCCATCGGCCTTGAGGAAGGCTTTGCCGAGCATCTGCAGCCGGCGGATCGGGTCCGTCTCGGCAAAGGCCAAGCGGGCATAGGGCAAGAGATTGTTGAGCACGGTGCGGGCGTCGGCGGCCTCGGCGGCACTGGCGAACACTGCAAAGAAGTCCGGCAGGAAACCCGGCAGCGGCCATACCGATGCCGCGATGTCTTCGGCGTTCTGCCCGGGGCGAAAATGGAATTCGTCGAACAGGGCCTGAAAGCTGGCGCCGTCGCGCCGGACCGCATCGATGAAGCCGCGCAGCCCGTCGCGCTTGCGCACGATTTCGGCGAGCAGCGCATCGAGCCCGTGTTCTCCGCCGCGCTCCAGCACGGTGGCAAAGGCCTCGGCCAGTCCGGCGTCTCCGGCTGACGTGCCCGAAATCATGTCGCGGCGGGCGCCGGCAAATAGCGAGGCCTCCATCTGCGGATCGAGCATTTCGAAATGCGCCGGGATGTTGGCCTCCAGCGGAAACTGGTGCAGCACCGATTCGCAGAAGGCGTGTATGGTCTGGATCTTCAGCCCGCCCGGTGTTTCCAGCGCTTCGGCAAACAGCCGGCGCGCCCGGCGCATCGTGTCGCGGTCGGGTCGGCGGTCGTCCACCGCCTCAATCCTTGTGGCAAGCTCGGCATCGCCGAGCGCCGTCCATTCCGAGAGGGTCGAGAACACACGGTTCGACATGTTGGCGGCCGCCGCCCGCGTATAGGTCAGGCACAGGATCTTCGACGGATCGGTGCCGTTGAGCAGCAGCCGGATGACGCGCTGGGCCAGCACATGCGTCTTGCCGGATCCGGCATTGGCCGACACCCAGGCCGAGTTCTTCGGGTCGGAAGCGCGCGTCTGGCTGGCGGCGGTTTCGCTGGGAATGGGATAGGCTTTTTTCATGCCTCCCCCGCCTCGTCATCGCTGTCGCCGCCGGCCGACCATTCGAGCACGCGCGCCAGGTGGTCGTAATCGCCATCGCTCTCGCCCTCGCGAAAAGGCAGCGCCCGCGACAGATAGCCGGTCGTCGGATCGGCATAGTGGACCAGCAGCTTTTCCAACCGCGCCCAAGCCTCCTCGGCGAGGTCTTCGGCGGTCCGAGGCTGGCGGTTGTAGTCGAGGATGGATTCCTCGAACACTTCGCCATTCGGCTTCAGCCGCACGAATGCGAGCTGGGAGGGCTCGCGCGCGCCAAGCCCCTTGAAGGCGCCGCGCCGGAGCAGCGCCCCTTCGAGCGCCAGCTGTGGCGCCAGCAGCGTGTGGGCCTGCGCCTTGGACGGGGACGAGCCGGTCTTGTAGTCGAGAATGTCGGCCATGCCGCCGGCCAAAAGGTCGACGCGGTCGGCATAGCCGGACAGCGTCACGCCGGTGCGGCCGACAGCGGTCTTTTCGGCGCGCTCCTCGGCATGCCGCCGGGCGACGGCGGGAGCGCGGCCGCGCTCCCATTCGATGATGTTGGCGGCAAGCTTTTCGAAGCGCGGCCACCACACAGCCTCGACGTCGGCGGGCAGGGCGATCTCGGCAAAGCAGGTCCGGCCGGCAGCGATGAGGCGTTCCAGAGCTTCGGGCGCGCGGGGATCCGCCACCTCTGTCGAGAACAGATGCAGGATGTCATGAAACAGCGTGCCGCGCTCGGCCGCACCGGGATCGCGGATCACCGGTTCGAGCGGCAGAAGGCTCAGAATACGCCTTGCATAGACCGCATAGGGGTCGCGTCGCAACGTCTCGATCGCGGTCACCGAGAAGTGGGTGGGCCGCATGCTCAGCGGCGGTTTCGGCTGCGGTCGCGGCGCGAAATGCTGCCGCTCGCCGGCATCGAGCGCGCGCGCCCAGGCAAGCAATTCGTCGCCGCGCCCGCGCAATGCGGCCGCCGGATCCTTGCCGATGAAGGTGAGGATGCGCTGCAGCCAGCGCGACGGCACCGCCGGTGCGTCGCCGGCTCGGGCGGAGCGCGTCAGCACCACCTTTTTCGCCCCCATCGCCATCTGGAAGTCGTGGGCGGCAAGGNACGGCGCTCCGGCGGCTCGAGATCGATGCCGGTCTTCATCAACCGCGACATGAAGCGATCGCTTTCCGGCTTGCGTGGCCACACGCCTTCGTTCAGCCCGCCAATGACAAGCGTGTCGACGCTCTGCAGCCGTGCCTCCAGCGCGCCCCATATCGCGATGTTGCGGTCTGTGCCTTGCCCCGGCTTGACCGTTTCCGGTGCTACCAGCGCGTCCATCACATCAGGCCATTCGTCGGCCGGGAAGTCGAACGATGCAGACGCGGCGACCACACCGCGCAGCAGCTCGGCGAGTTTCTCGCCGGCGTCGCCGGCATAAAGTTCAGCCAGGCTGCCCTCCGCCGTGCGGCCGAGATTTTCCAGCGCGGCGACGCTCGCTTTGGTCAACGCGACGAGATCGGCATTCTCTTCACCGCGAAAGGCAGTCAGCGGCGCCAGCGCCGCCACAAGCCGGCTCAGCATGTCGCGGGCATTGTCGATGCCGCGCACGCTCAGGCGCGAAAACCAGAAGGGCTGGCGCTTGTCCCCGCGCAGCCCGGCGAGACGCTCCTCGAACAGTGCTGGCAAAGAGGCGATGTCGGGGCGTCCGGTGCCGCCGCGCAGCGCCACGAGTTCGATGAGCTCGGCGGCATGGCGCACGCCTGTGCGCTCAAGTCCGAGCCCGAGCAGCGGATGCTTGAGCAGCGACAAAAGGCCGACGGGATCGCCGGGCCGGAATACCGCTTGAAGTGTGAGCCGCAGCAGGCTGGCGGCAGGCGTGTTGGCGAGCGGCGTGCCGCCGGAATCGTCGGCGATCACGCCGAAGCGCAACAGCTCGGCCGAGACGCGCCGCGCCAGCCCGCGGTCGCCGGTAACGAGCGCTGCCCTTAGTCCCGGCTGTTCCACGGCGGTTTTCAGCGCGATGGCGATCGCCGCCGCCTCGTCGCGTTCGCTGGCGGCTTCGACCAGCGTCACGTCGGCGAAGGCCTCGGCGATGTCTACGGCGTTGAAGCGTATGCGGGTCTCGGCCCATAATTCCGTGGTCTCGGCCGGCCGCAGCGCCTCGCCGACAAGGGCCGCGCGGAGCGCCAGTGCGGGCTCGGCGGAGACCACTTCCTCAACATCGCCACGCAGCACGCCAATCTTGCCGATCAGCTTGGCCATGCCGTATTGCGGGTGGCCAAGCAGTGCCGGCCGCGCACCGGGCGCCCCAATCGCGGCAAAAGACGGTTCGTCCAGCATCCCATCGAGCCCGGGCAGCACCACGGCGCCGTTGGGCAGGCTGGCGACCGTGGCAAGCAGTTCGGCCGTGGCGGGAATAGAGCCCGTCGAGCCGGCGGCGATCACCGGGCCTTTGGGCGGGTTGCGTTCCAGCCGCTTCGCCTCGCGCCGGATCAGCGCATTGCGGTGCGCGGCCGGGTTGGACCGGTCGCGCTCCTCCAGCAATTTCGGCCAGGCCTCGGTGACGATACGGAGGAAATCGAGCGTCACAAGCCACCATCCGGCAAGATTGCCGGTGACCAGATCGGCAAGCCTGCTCCAGTCCGTGCCTTCGGTTTCGATCTCGTCCATCAGCCGGGCGAGGTCACGCGCTAGCCAGATCGCATCGGCGGCGGAGGCCGGCACGACGATCTCTTCGTTGAACATATCAAGGACATGCGCCGGCAAGGTGCGCTTCCAGGCCTGCACCAGCGGCGCCAGCAGCAGCAGGCGTTCGATGGCTGCGATCGGCGGCGCCATTTCAAGCTCGGTCGGCGTGCCGGCGTCGAAGGCGGCTTCGTCCTCGTCGAACTCTCCGAGCGGGCGGATGACCGGCAGGATCGCCGAACGGCGGCTCCCTCCCGGTCCCGAAAGCGCGTCGACAAAAGCGCCGCGCAGCGCACGGGCCGCGCGCCGTGTCGGCACATAGATGGTGACATCAGCCAGCGCCAGCGGATCGCCGTCGAACCGGAAGCCGGGCACCAGCCGTCCGGCCAGCAAGGCCTCGGCCAGAGTCGGCAGGAATGGCGCTCCGGGCGGGATCGAAAGAACGCGGCGCGCGCCGCTCATACCACCTTCGCGAGAGCGTCGGCGACCGCCGCTTCCGCCTGCGGAATGGNGCGGCGCGCGCCGCTCATACCACCTTCGCGAGAGCGTCGGCGACCGCCGCTTCCGCCTGCGGAATGGCGTCGGGAGTGCCGACGGTGATCCAGCTTCCGCGCATCTGCATGCCGAACAGACGGCCAGAGGCGATTGCCTTGTCGAAATAGATGTTGAGCGAATGCGCCCCGGCCGGCGCATCCCTGAAGATGGCGGGATTGACGATTGCCGCTCCGGCATAGATCAACCCGGCCGGATCGCCTTTCGAGCGCCGCAGGCCGCCATCCGGCGCCATCAGGAAATCCGTGCCGACACCGTGTCCGGTGGCCGAGTCGAGATCGGTAAGCATCAGCAGAATATCCATTTTCGCGCCGTCCCATGCAAGGGCAAGGCGCTCGAGGCTGGGCTGCCCGCTGTCGATCCAGAACGTATCGGCGTTGATGATGTAGAAGGGGTCGCTGCCCAGCAGCGGCAATGCCTTGACGATGCCACCCGCCGAATTCAGCAGTGCGTCGCGCTCGTCGGAAATGACGATCTTTGGCGCCCGCCTGTGGGCTATATGGGCGACGATCTGGTCCGGCAGATAGTGCACGTTGACGATGGCTTTCTCGACGCCGGCCGCTTCGAGACTGTCCAGCCCCCAGTCGAGCAAGGTCCTGCCGGCGATCCGCACCAGCGGCTTCGGCATGGTGTCGGTGATCGGCTGCATGCGCTTGCCAAGACCCGCCGCCAGCACCATCGCTGTGGTCAAGGTCACGGGAGCCGTTCCTCCAGCAGGCCATGTGCCATGTAAAACTCCTTCAGCTGAGCCAGCGCCGGGTGCGCCAGCGCCCGCCTGAGATAATCGCGGATGCGCGGCAGGTGTCGGAGATAATAGGGCTTGCCGTCGCGCTTTTCGAGCCGCACGAAAATGCCGAGGATCTTTGAATTGCGCTGCGCCGCCATGATCGCATAGGCCGCGCGGAAGGCGTCCTCATCGAAGCCGACGGCGGCGTGGCGCGCAGCGACATAGGCGTCCACGGTCCGCTGCTCGATATCGGGCGAAACGGTGACGCGGGCATCCATGGCCAGCGACGCAACATCATAGGCCGCCGGACCCATCAGCGCGTCCTGGACGTCGACGATGCCGAGGCGGTCGTGGCCTTTGCGGTCACCGCGCCAGATGATGTTGGGCGAATGGAAGTCGCGCAGCATCAGCGTGTATTCCTGTGTGTCCAGCCGATCGAGAACCGCGTTCCATTCCCTGTGATAGCCGGCGCGTAAAGCCTCGCTTGCCGGGCTGCCGGTCACCATCGGCACATACCAATCGACCAAGAGATCGGCTTCGATCAGCATGGCGTCGCGATCGAAGGGCGGCACCTCGTGGAAGACGCCTGGGACGGCTTCCATGCGCGGCAGCCAGGTCTTGCCATGCATCATGGCCAGCAATTCGGCTGCTGCCGCGTAGCGCTCGGCCACCGGCTCACCATTGCCGTCGAGAAAACCTTCCGAGCCCAGATGCTCCAGCAGCAGAAACCCTTGCTCGAGATCCTCGGCATGGATTTTTGGGACACTGACACCTTGCGCCAGCAGCGCCTTGTCGATGGCGACGAAAGCGGTGACCGACTGCGCCGTGTGGGCGATCACGGCATAGGGCTTGCCGTCGCGCACCGGCGGCCCCAGCACCAGCCTTGGCGAATTCATCAGCACGCGCGGCGCAAGGCCGGCGAGCGAAACAATCTCGTAAGAGCGCGCCGAGGCGTCGCCGACGAAATGGCGCCGCGCGGCGTCGCCCCAACCGGCCGTTTTGAGGAAATCGCGCATCGCCAGCGATCGCGCCACGCGTTCGAAGGCAACGCCTTGGCCCGATAGTTTCGCCAATCGTCCTTCGTCCTGATGGACGAGTTCGATCCAGATCGACGTTCTCGGAAGAGCGGCCTCCGCCCGTTCCGGCCACTCGACAAGGGCAGCGCCCTGCAGCAGCGCCTCGTCGAAACCCAGCTCGTCCATCTCGCCGGCCGAGGACAGGCGATAGAGATCGAAATGGTGCACGGGGATGCGCGTGTCGTAGCTTTGCACCAAGGTGAAGGTAGGGCTCGGCACATCGAGGCCGGCATCATCGGCCAGCGCCCTGATCAGGGCCCGCGCCAGCGTCGACTTGCCGGCGCCGAGATCGCCCTTGAGCGCCAGCACGTCGCCCGGCCGCAGCGCCATGGCCAGGTCTTCGCCGAGCCTTGCGGTCGCAGCCTCGTCGGCGAGAAAACGCTCCAGCACAACAACAGTCATCGAGCGCGCTACTCGGCCGCGGCGCGGATGCCCGACGGTGCATCGGGGAAGGTGCAGATGACGGTGGTGCCCTTGTCCTTGCCGGTCTCGATGCGCACGCTGCCGCCGTGCAGCTCGACAAAGCTCTTGACGATCGACAGGCCTAAGCCCGCACCGCGCCGGCGCCCGCCATTGGTGCGCGGCTCGAAGCGGCGGAACACCGAATCGAGCAGGTCCGGCGGCATGCCGGGGCCGTTGTCATGGACGGAGAATTCCACACCTTGCTCCAAATGCCGGCAGGCAAGCGTGATAGTGCTCGCCTCCGGCGCGTAATTGGCGGCGTTGCTGAGCAGATTGTAGAGGATCTGGCGAACCCGGGTCTCGTCGCCGTGAAAACTCTTCGGCGCCGCAGCGGCGTCGATCCGGAGCTTGATCGAATGCTCTTGCAGCCGGTCGGCGACCAGTTCGGCCGCGGCCTCGATGGTGCGCTCGACGCTTACTTCCGAAATGTCGAGCTGCATGATGCCGGCGTCGACGGTGGCGAGGTCGAGTATGTCGTTGACGATGGTGAGCAGCACCGAGGATGACGAGCCGACATGCTCGACATATTCGCGCTGCTTTGGGCTGAGCGGCCCGGTCGCCGGCAGCGACAGAAGCTCGGTGAAGCCGATGATGTTGGTCAGCGGCGAGCGCAGCTCGTAGGAGACATGCTGCACGAACTCGTTCTTCAGCTGGTCGGATTTCTGCAGCGCTTCGTTCTTGTCCTTCAGCGCGCGCTCGACATTGACGCTGTCGGTGACGTCCACAAAGGTCATCATCACCTGGCCGTTGGGCAGCGGGATGACGGCGTAGCTGAGCACTGTGCCGTTCTTCAGTTCGGTCTGGCCATGGCGGTCGCGGCGCTCGTCGTCGAAACCGGTGATGGCGGCGACGAACCCGCCCCACGGGCTGTCGACGGCGCGCTGGTCGCTGAGATCGCGGATCGCCGAGACATGGACGTTGGGCTTGATCACATCCTGGCTCAGTCCCCACAGCGCGACAAAGGCCGGGTTCGACAGGCGCAGCCGCCCATCGGGACCGAACACGGCGACGCCTTCGGCCAGATTGTCGAGCGTTTCGCCCTGGACCCGCACCGCCGTCTGGTAGCGGCTTTCGAGGTCCATCTTCTCGGTCAGGTTCTCGAACACCCAGGTCACGCCGCCCTTCGGCTGCGGGTTGGCCACCACGCGGATGGTCTTGCCATCGGGCAGATGCCACCAATGCTCTTGCGATTCCACCGCGCGGTAGGCGCCAAGCAGGCCTTCTTTCCAGCGCCGCCATTCCGGCTGCTCGGCGATCTTGCCTTCGCTGCGCAGCCGGTCGAGCAGCAGCGCATTGTCGGGCGCGCTGTGCAGGAAGCCCGGGTCCAGCCCCCACAGTTTCTGGAACGCCTGGTTGAAGAAGCGCAACTTCTCGTTGGCATCGAAGATCGCCACCGCCGTGTTGAGCTGGTCGAGCGTGTCGGCATGGCTGCGCACCGTGCGCTCATATTCGCCGCGAATGGTTTCGGTGGCGCTGGTGTCGCAGGCAAGACCGGCCGAGCCGTCGGCACCGGCGAAGTCGGTGACGGCGAACACCCGGCGGTCGCCCTCGATCACCGTCGACAGCGTCTGTTCGAAGATCGGGCGCGATTTGTGCTGCGCGGCGATCTGTTCGCGCGCTTGGGCGCCGAGGAATTCCTTGGCTTCGCGCACCGCGGTCTCGGCGTTCGGTGCCTCGACCGCTCCGGCATAGGCACGGTTGACCCATTTCAGCCGCCCGTCGGTGGCGCGCAGCCAGGCCGGCATCGGCAAGGCGTCGAGCAGGCCGATCATCGTCTCGTAGTCGGCGGCCAGCCGCTGGTTCTCGATCTTCAGCCTGGCCTGGCTTCGCTGCGTCTCCGACAGCGAGACGAAGCGCACCAGCACATGCGCGGCGCTCTTGCGGCCATGCACTTCAAGCGGCGCCCCGGCCTGCGATTCGATCACGAGATCAAAGGGTTTCGCTTTCTCGCGCAGACCAGCGACGGCATTTTCGAGCGCCGCCGCCGAGCGCGGCATCAGCCAGCGGCCGAAGGCGAGGAAGGCTGCACGGTCGTCCGGCGCACCGCTTTCCAGCGGCAGCGTGCCGATCAGCTCCGGCTTCTTGTTCTCCGACGCCCAGACGATGACGCGCTGGTCACGCAGATTGAGCAGCGCCTCGGAGCGCTGCAGCGCCGCATTGATGTCGGCAATGCGGGCTCTGAGTTCGACATTCTGCGCCGAGGTGCGGGCTCTTTCGCGGATCAGGAAGATGGCCGAGACCAGTGCCGCGCCCATGACGCCGACGAACATGGCGAGCTGGATGACTTCGACCGCGCTGACCGACAGTCCGGCCTTCTGCGCAATGGCCGGCTCGGCATGGGCGGCAAACGAGGTGAGCGGGCCGGCAAGAGCTGAGGTGGCAAGAAAGCCGGCGGTGCGGGCGCCAACGCGCCTCTTCAGGCCACCGCCTGTCGTGACGGAGCCATTGCTATCGGAATCGTCATGGCCGCCGGAAACGGCCGATCCCGCGCGAGGCGGGTTTTCCCCCGGCATGCCTTGGTCCTCTTCGCCGCCTGAATGCAAGACCGCCTAGATCAGGATCACGTTTGATGGAAACGCCCTTCTGACCTAACTCTTTTCTAAAGGGCATGATCTTTTCCGAAAACCGCTTCCCACTTTTCGCTGACGCGGTCCTTCGGTTCGAATCATGCTCTCGATGCGTACGCCGGCCTCGTCCCCGGCCCACGAATCAGCACAATAGCGCGTGCTGGAATCGGCGTGAAGAATCATCCGCGCAAAAAAGAAGCCGGGCGAAAAGTCAATCGCCCGGCTTCAATATCTAGTGGTAAACGCCGCTTTGGCTAATAGCGGTAGTGTTCCGGCTTGAACGGACCCTGCGGGGTCACGCCGATATAGGCGGCCTGTTCGCCGGAAAGTTCGGTCAAGCGGGCTCCAAGCTTGTCGAGATGCAGACGCGCCACCTTCTCGTCGAGGTGCTTGGGCAGCACATAGACCTGGTTCTGGTACTGGCCGGGCTTGGTGTAGAGCTCGATCTGCGCCAGCACCTGATTGGTGAACGAAGCCGACATCACGAAGCTCGGATGACCGGTCGCGTTGCCGAGGTTGAGCAGGCGCCCCTCGGACAGCAGGATCATCCGCTTGCCGTCCGGGAAGGTTATCATGTCGACCTGCGGCTTGACGTTGGTCCATTGCAGGTTGCGCAGCGACGCGACCTGGATCTCATTGTCGAAGTGGCCAATATTGCCGACGATCACCATGTCCTTCATCGAGCGCATGTGGTCGAGGGTGACCACATCCTTGTTGCCGGTGGTGGTGATGACGATGTCGGCGGTCGGTGCGGCATCTTCCAGCGTGACGACTTCAAAGCCGTCCATCGCCGCCTGCAGCGCGCAGATCGGATCGACTTCGGTGACCTTGACGCGGGCGCCGGCGCCCTTGAGCGAAGCCGACGAGCCCTTGCCGACGTCGCCATAGCCGCAGACGACCGCAACCTTGCCGGCCATCATGGTGTCGGTGCCGCGGCGGATGCCGTCGACCAGCGATTCCTTGCAGCCATATTTGTTGTCGAACTTCGACTTGGTGACCGAGTCGTTGACGTTGATCGCCGGGAAGGGCAGCAGGCCCTTCTTCTGCAGCTGGTAGAGTCGGTTGACACCCGTGGTCGTCTCTTCGGTGACGCCGCGGATGGCTTCCTTCTGCTTGGTGAAAAAGCCGGGCGAAGCCTTCAGGCGCTTCTTGACCTGGGCGTAGAAGTATTCCTCTTCCTCGCTCTGCGGGTTGGACAGCACGTCCTCGCCGGCTTCGGCGCGGGCGCCGATCAGTATGTACATCGTGGCGTCGCCGCCATCATCGAGGATCATGTTGGAGAGGCCGCCATCGGCCCACTGGAAGATCCTGTCGGTGTAGTCCCAGTACTCCTCGAGCGACTCGCCCTTGACGGCGAACACCGGGATGCCGGCCTCGGCGATGGCCGCGGCCGCATGGTCCTGGGTCGAGAAGATGTTGCACGAGGCCCAGCGGATATCGGCGCCAAGCGCCTTCAGCGTCTCGATCAGCACCGCCGTCTGGATGGTCATGTGCAGCGATCCGGTGATGCGCGCACCTTTCAACGGTTTCTTGTCGCCGAATTCCTCGCGGCAGGCCATCAGGCCCGGCATTTCGGTTTCGGCGATATCGAGTTCCTTGCGGCCCCAGCCGGCAAGCGAGATGTCGGCGACCACATAGTCCTTGCTACCTGTCATGGCAGTGCTCCGGTGTGATTTGTCTTCAGAATGCGCCTGCGCCACACGGCGCGTCGAAGGGCGCGGAATGCCGGCCTGACTAGCAGATCGCCGCCAAGACGACAATGGGATATAAAGAAATCTTTATGCGCGTATGTGTTTACGGGGATGCATGCCGCCCAAAAGTATCCGGCGGTTTTGGGACAACGGCGTCCAAAGCAAAAACTTCAGCACTCTTCGCCGAAGCGCGAGGCGACCAGCTGCTCCAGCGCGTCCATCGCCGCTGCGGCTTCAGCGCCGCTGGCGGTGACGCGGATCGAATAACCGGGGCTCGCCGCCAGCATCATCAGCCCCATGATCGAGGTGCCGCCGACCTTGAGACCATCCTTCTCGACATGGACGGTGGCGTCGAAGCCGCTGGCGACCTGGACGAACTTCGCCGAGGCGCGCGCATGCAGGCCGCGCTGGTTGACGATCGGGAACTCGCGCACGATCTCACCGGGCGACAGCGCGTTCATTTGCTGCTCAGCAGCTGACTTGCGACGTTGATGTATTTGCGCCCCGCGGCCTGCGCCTCGTCGAGCGCGGTCGCCATGTTGTCGCCCTTGCGGATCGACGACAGCTTGATCAGCATCGGCAGGTTCATGCCGGCGATGACCTCGGTGCGACCGGATTCCATCACCGAAATGGCGAGGTTGGAAGGCGTGCCGCCGAACATATCGGTCAGAACGATGACGCCGGTCCCGGTGTCGACGCGGCCGACGGCGTCGACGATATCGCGCCTACGCTGCTCCATATCGTCGTCGGCGCCGATTGCCACGGTTTCGAAATTGTCTTGTGGCCCCACGACATGTTCCACGGCATGGCGGAACTCGGCGGCCAGTTGACCGTGCGTTACAAGCACGAGTCCGATCATTCTATGGTGGCTCCCGTCATCGCCGCTTCACAGGCGCTTTTTATGCTCGCCGGCCATCCCAGGCGGCGGGAGCGCTATCTTGTCGACGCGCGGCGCGTTGACAAGCCCAAAATTGCGTCGGCCATGGCCAATTTGACGCATTGCAGCAAAAAACCGGCGGCGGATCATACGAAAGGCGCAATCGCCAGCCGCGCCATTACCGCCGGCAAAGCCGCAGTGACGTTGCGCTGAACGAGGTCGATGCGCGGCACCACACAGTCGGCAATGGTCGCGCTCGACTCTTCCTGGAAACGCGCGATCGCGTCTGCGGAAACCATCCGGATTGCCAGGTCGATGACCCCCACAGGTTGGAACAAAAGCGGCTTCGGACCAAGCCCGGGCACCTCTGTGAGGCCGGCAATGCTGGCGGGCGCATGGCAGACCAGCCGCCCGAAACGCGCCGCGACAAACAGCTGGTCGTCGCCGATCAGCCGCGCAAACAGCCCGAGCCGGCTGAAATGGTCGATGAGCGCCAGCGCCAGCGTTGTCTTGCCCGAGCCGGACGGCCCGGTGATCAGGACGCCCCGCTCGCCAATCAGGACTGCGGTGGCATGGATGTTCTCGGGTTCCGCGGTGGGATCGGGCATGCGCAGCCGCGATCAGCCTTCGGCCGGCAGCGTAACGACGAAGCGCGCGCCCTTGATGTCGCCGGGCTTGGTGCCGGGGATGTTCTCGGCGGTCAGCGTGCCGCCATGGGCTTCGACGATCTGCCTGGATATCGACAGGCCAAGCCCCGAATTCTGGCCGAACGCCTCGCCGGCCGGGCGGTCGGTGTAGAAGCGCTCGAAGATGCGGTCGATGGCGTCGGCGCGGATTCCGGGGCCGTTGTCGTCGACGGTGACGATGTTGACCTTGCCGGAGCGTGCCAGGGAAATGGCGATATGGCCGTGGTCCTCCGGCACGAAGGAGCGGGCATTCTCGATCAGATTGGTGATGACCTGGCCGATCCTCAGATCATGGCCGGTGACGAAATAGCCTTTGACGCCTTGCGGCAGCTTGGCGGCCTTGAATTCGATCTCGACAGCCTTTTTGTTGCGCGTCGCTTCGCGCGACACGGCGACGAGATCGGTGATGAATTTCTTCAAATCGACCGTGGCGGCATCCTCACGCGCCAGTTCGGCGTCTAGGCGCGAGGCATCGGAAATGTCGGTGATCAGCCGGTCGAGACGCCGGACATCGTGCTGGATGATCTCCATCAGCCTGCCGCGTGAATTGTCGTTCTTGGCAAGCGGCAAGGTCTCCACCGCGCTGCGCAGCGAGGTCAGCGGGTTCTTCAGCTCGTGCGAGACATCGGCGGCGAAGCTTTCGATCGCCTCGATGCGGGCATAGAGCGCATTGGTCATGTCGCGCACCGCGACCGACAAATTGCCGATCTCGTCCTGGCGGTCGGAAAAGTCGGGGATCTCCTCGCGGCTCTTGACGCCGCGCCGCACCCGCACTGCCGCCGCCGATAGCCGGCGCAGCGGATTGGCGATGGTGGATGCGAGCAGCATCGACAGGATGGCGGTGACCAGGGCGGCGATGCCGAACACGCGCAAAATAGCCTTGCGCTCGGCGGCGACGATCTTGTCGATGTCGCCGCCTTCCGTCGACAGCATCAGCACGCCGAGAACGGCGCGGAAGCGCTGGATCGGCACCGCCACCGAAACGATCTGCTCGCCCTGTTCGCTCACCCGCACGATCGTCGACGGACTGCCGGTCAGCGCCTTGACCACTTCCGGGAAGGCCGCACCGTTGCCGCCGGGCTGCTCATGGTAGACGGGCAGGTCCTTGTTGCGGAAGAAGTCGAAGACGAATTTCTGCACGCGCTCCAGCATATCCGGCTGCTCGTCCTCGACCGGAGGCAGGTCGTAGCGCAGGATCTGGCCGCGCGAGTAGAGATGGCGCGAATCGAGCAGCAGATTGGCGTCGCGGTCATAGATGCGGGCCCGGGTGCGCGTCGGCGAAATCAGCCGCCGCAGCACCGGCGCGACGCGCTCGGGGTTGATCGGGAAATCCAGATTGTCGAGCTGGTCTGAGCCCGGCCCCAGGCTTTCACCGGCCTGCAGTTCGAGCAGTTTTTCCGGATCGATGCTGATCGAATCGGTCTCGACCGTTGCCGACGCGGCAATGGCGCCGGCGATGATCTCGCCCTGCGTCATCAGGCTTTCGACGCGGGCGTCGATCAGCCCGTCGCGGAAGGTGTTGAGATAGAGGATGCCGGTGACCAGCACGGCGAGGCCGGCCAGGTTGAGGAACAGGATGCGCCGGGTCAGGCTGGAAAAGATGTGGTGGCCGAGGAAGCGGCGCATCGGCACCGTCAACCTCGACAGGAATGCGGGCAGAATCCGCGACCGCCTGACAGCGCTCGTTCGTCTGCTCCGCTGTACATCCACTGCCATCGAATAGCAGCTCCCGCCTAGTCTTTGGTTTTATGCATGTCGTCGTCCCAAAAACCGCGACCACTTTTGGGCGACATGCATCAACTCAAGCTTCGCGGAACCGGTATCCGACTCCGTAAAGGGTTTCGATCATTTCGAAGTCGTCATCGACGGCCTTGAACTTCTTGCGCAGCCGCTTGATGTGGCTATCGATGGTGCGGTCGTCGACATAGACCTGCTCATCATAGGCGGAATCCATCAGCGCATCACGGCTTTTTACCACGCCTGGGCGCTGCGCCAACGAGTGCAGGATGAGAAATTCGGTGACCGTCAGCGTCACCGGCTCGCCCTTCCAGGTGCAGGTATGGCGTTCCTGGTCCATGACGAGCTGGCCGCGTTCCAGCGAACGGGCCTGCTGGCTGGGCGCCTTTGCCGCAGCTTCGCGGGCGCTGGCGCGGCGCAGCACGGCGCGCACCCGCTCGACCAGCAGGCGCTGCGAGAACGGTTTGCGGATGAAATCGTCGGCGCCCA
This sequence comes from Mesorhizobium sp. L103C119B0, assembly GCF_000502235.1. Lineage (NCBI taxonomy): Bacteria > Pseudomonadati > Pseudomonadota > Alphaproteobacteria > Hyphomicrobiales > Phyllobacteriaceae > Mesorhizobium > Mesorhizobium sp. L103C119B0. The sequence goes on from NZ_AYXE01000018.1 coordinate 54,605, forward strand.
TCTTGAGGCCGAAAAGCTCATCGATCTCATCGTCCTTCGAGGTCAGGAAGATCACCGGCAGGTCGGACTTCTGCCGCATCCGGCGCAACAGCTCCATGCCGTCCATGCGCGGCATCTTGATGTCGAGGATGGCGAGATTCGGCGGCCGCGCCGCCAGGCCTTCCAGCGCCGACGCACCATCCGTGTAGGTCTCGACGCGATACCCCTCGGACTCGAGGGCGATCGACACCGATGTCAGAATGTTGCGGTCGTCATCGACAAGCGCGATTGTTGCCATTTCAAGCGGCTCCCTCATGAGCTGTCCCTTCTGTCGTAGAGAAGGGGCTTTTGCAGGACAAATTAGGTACAAAATGTGGCATAGGCTCCACCCGCTGTCGCGGACGGCTTGCCGGCGGCCCCATCGGAACCTCTACACGGGTTGGACGAACACTGTGTGCCAATCCTTTGGGCAACCACCGTGATTTTTTGCACATATAAACGATTTAAACAACTTTCAAAATTTTTAAATCGATTAATGATTTGATATCATTCGAGTTTTCTGGTTCTCACCGTCTCAGCCCCTAACGCGGGCTCGCCGGAAACGCGCCGGCAAAGTGCGGCGAATCCAGAAGAAGGGACCCTTGATGTCGGAAGTCGGCAAACGCAATTCTGCTTGCGCGATCGATCGTATCGGCCTGAAAACCACCGGCACGGTGCATTATAATTTTGGTGCGGCCGCCCTTTATGAGGCAGCGATCCGTCGTGGCGAGGCCCGGTTGACCGCCGGCGGCGCGCTGCTTGCCGAGACCGGCCAGCACACTGGCCGCTCGCCCAAGGACAAGTTTGTCGTCCGCGATGGCGCCACCGAGCCCCATGTCTGGTGGGACAACAACAAGGCGATTTCGGCGGGCCAGTTCGAAATGCTGCTCGCCGATTTCCTTGTCCACGCCGCGAATAGCGATCTCTATGTGCAGGACCTCGTCGGCGGCGCCGATGCCGAGCTGAAGCTGCCGACGCGGGTCATCACCGAATTCGCCTGGCACTCGCTGTTCATCCGCAATCTTTTGATCCGCCCGCAGGCCGCCGAGCTTGAGGATTTCGTGCCGGAGATGACGATCATCGACCTGCCGTCCTTCCGCGCCGATCCGGCCCGCCACGGCAGCCGCACCGAAACGGTGATTGCGGTCGATCTCACCCGCAAGATCGTGCTCATCGGCGGCACTTCCTATGCCGGCGAGATGAAGAAATCGGTGTTCACCATGCTCAACTATCTGCTGCCGGAAAAGGGCGTCATGCCGATGCACTGCTCGGCCAATGAGGGCCCGGCCGGCGACGCGGCGATCTTCTTCGGGCTTTCCGGGACGGGCAAGACGACGCTGTCGGCCGATCCGTCACGTACGCTCATCGGCGACGACGAGCACGGCTGGGGACCGCACGGCATCTTCAACTTCGAAGGCGGCTGCTACGCCAAGACGATCCGGCTGTCGGCCGAGGCCGAGCCGGAGATTTTCGCCACCACGCAGCGCTTCGGCACGGTGCTGGAAAATGTCGTGCTCGACGCCGACCGCGTGCCGGACTTCAACGACGGCCGGCTCACCGAAAACACGCGCTGCGCCTATCCGCTGGATTTCATCCCCAATGCCTCGAAGAGCGGACGGGCCAGCCACCCGAAAAACATCATCATGCTGACCGCCGATGCCTTCGGCATCATGCCGCCGATCGCACGGCTGACCCCGGCGCAGGCGATGTATCACTTCCTCTCCGGCTACACCGCCAAGGTGGCCGGCACCGAGAAGGGCGTTACCGAGCCGGAAGCGACCTTCTCGACCTGCTTCGGCGCCCCGTTCATGCCGCGCCACCCCAAGGAATACGGCAATCTGCTGCGCGAGCTGATCGCCCGCCACGGCGCCGATTGCTGGCTGGTCAACACCGGCTGGACCGGCGGCGCCTACGGCACCGGCAAGCGCATGCCGATCAAGGCGACGCGCGCCTTGCTGGCCGCAGCGCTTGACGGTTCGTTGAAGGCGTCCGGTTTCCGCACCGACGCCAATTTCGGCTTCGAGGTGCCGGTTGCTGTGCCTGGCGTCGACAGCGCCATTCTCGACCCGCGTTCGACCTGGGCTGACAAGGCAGCCTATGACCGGCAGGCAGCGCGATTGGTCGGCATGTTCGCCGTCAACTTCGAGAAATTCGAGAGCCATGTCGATGCCGTCGTGCTCGGCGCAGCACCCCGCCTGCAGGAAGCTGCGGAATAGTCGAGGCGTCTTCACCGAAGCATCCTTGAAAGGCGCGATCTCGATCGGGCCTTTTCTTTTTTGGTCCGCCGCGCCATGACTGCGGCATGCCTATCGACGACATCATCATATCAGACGAAGCCGTAATCCATCCGGGCGACCTGCACGAGGATTTCATCCGCTCGTCGGGTCCCGGCGGCCAGAACGTCAACAAGGTGGCGACCGCCGTCCAATTGCGCTTCGACGCCGCCAATGCGGCTGGCCTGTCCGAACGCGTGCGCGCGCGCACGATCAAGCTCGCCGGCCAGCGCGCCACCAAGGACGGCGTCATCGTCATCGAGGCCGGCCGCTTCCGCACCCAGGAGCAGAACCGGGCCGATGCCCGGGTAAGGCTGACGGCGCTGGTCGCCAAGGCCGCGGAACCGCCGCCGCCGCCGCGCAAGAAGACCAGGCCGTCGAAAGGCTCGGTGGAGCGGCGGCTGCAAAGCAAGGCAGGGCGCGGCACGATCAAAAAGCTGCGCGGCCGGGTAGAGAACGACTAAGGACCGTGCCGACTGCGTGCATAAAGCGGCCTTCCCTTCGGAGCCGCAGCCGCAAGGTTTCACCATTGCCACAGAAAGGGAGACCGACAACGGTGGCTTTCGGGTCGCTGTTTCTGATTGGCGGTGGCATGGTTTCAGTATCAACCGGAGGCGAAGTCATGCTCGTTCTGCCCAAAGGCGTCCGCCATATGCCCGGCTATCTGTCCCGCGCGGCGCAGGAAGCGCTGGTGGAAGAGGTGAGGACCATTGTACAGCGGGCGCCGCTGTACGTGCCGGCGATGCCGCGGACCGGCAAGGAGATGAGCGTGCGCATGACCAATTGCGGCTCGCTCGGCTGGGTCACCGACAAGGAGCTGGGCTATCGCTACCAGCCAACGCACCCACTCACCGGAGAGCCATGGCCGCCGATCCCGGACGCGCTGCTGCAATTGTGGCGGGAGGTCGCCGCCTATCCGAATCCGCCGGAGGCCTGCCTGGTCAATTTCTATACGCAGGACGCCAAAATGGGTCTGCACCAGGATCGCGACGAAGCCGATTTCTCGGCCCCAGTGGTCTCGGTGTCACTTGGCGATGATTGCCTGTTCCGGGTCGGCCAAGTGACGGGCAGGGGGGCCACACGCGACGGCGGTACCAAATCGTTCCGCCTGAAAAGCGGCGACGTCGTCGTGCTCGGCGGCGAAGGCCGGCTCTGCTTCCACGGCGTCGACCGCATCTATCCGTCGACCTCGGCGCTGCTGAAGAATGGCGGCCGCATCAATTTGACGCTGCGGCGGGTCAACCGTACCCTGGAGCAGTAGAGGTATTCTTCGACTTACTGTTTGTTAAAGTATAGGTGCGACACAAAGGAATGTTCTCAAAAAGATTGGGGCCGTTCCTATGGCTTCTTCTGAAATCGTGCAAAGTCCATCGCATGTGGACCGGTTTCCCGCATGGCTCGCGCGTGAGGGCCGCCGCAGTGCAATGATCTTCGCATTTGTCGTGTTGACCTTTCTCATCGCGACAATCAGGGGCGATTCGATCCTGCCCCATATTGTTGAATATACCGGTCGAATTGTGCGCTTTTTGCCTTTGCTGGGCTCTATCCTTGTTGCCGTGGTTGGTTCCTGCGCGCTCGTTCAGGGTCGCCATGGGTCACCAGTCAGCATCGCGGTCGCTTCCCTCGGAGGCATGTCGAATACCCTTGCGCGGGGTTTCTGCGCTAGCGTCGTGTTGGCTCTCTTCATGGCGGCATTCCTCTACAACAAAATGATGATTCCGATTGTCGCCCCCTTCCAGTGGGACGAAACTTTCTCCCACTGGGATGCAAATCTCCTGGGTGGGAATCAGGCGTGGCAAATCATTCAGCCGGTCGTCGGCATGCCTTGGGTAACTCGCCTGTTGGACATAGTGTACACTCTGTGGATGCTGCTGGTGTTCTTGTTCTGGGTGGGGTTGCTTGTCAGTCCGCGCGTGCCTGAGCGGATCCGCCTTCGCTACTGGCGGGCGACGGTCATTTCGTGGATCCTGATCGGCCTGGTCATAGCAACGTTGTTCTCCTCGGCAGGACCTTGTTACTTTGCGGAAATGGTGCCGGGCGCACCCTCGCCATATGCCGATCTGATGCGCTATCTCGACGAGGTTGCCTCGATCTATCCGCTGTCGTCATCCTTGACACAGGATTTTCTTTGGGAGGTCTATACTGGCCGTGTCGATTTGCCCGGTGGCATTTCGGCCATGCCCAGCATGCACAACGCGCAGGCGGCGCTGTTTGTGGCTGTCGCGTACTCAATTGATCGCAGGTTCGGTCACGCCATGCTGGCCTTTGGCGTCTTGTTGTTCTTCGGCTCGATTCACCTCGGGTGGCACTATGCCGTGGACGGAATTGTCGGCATTGCCGCGGCGCTCGCCATCTGGTGGGGCTGTGGCAAATTGGGGCTGGCGAATGACGACACTTTCTTGAGCGAGCGCGTCCTCGCACAGCACTAACCGATTCTACAGATTTTCCTTATAAAGTGCCCGGGCATTGCAACGTCGGCTCGGGACAATGACAAAGAGCAGTGTGGTTTTCCGTCAGTTGTGGGCAGTCATCAAACAAGCGATCCCGCTGATTCGCCGGGATTCAGGCGTTTATCTGTTCATCGTCGTCTACACATTGGCCGGACTGGTTTTTCTGTATGCAATAGGCGCGGCCGACCGCAGCGCGTATTCGATATATTTCGGGCGGTGGATATTGTTGAACGGCCTGATGCTGCCGACCTTCGCCATTATTGTTGACATAAGCCTGCTTATACATCGCACCGACATCAGGCGCCGTCTGGCGGCGAAATATGTGTTCTCGACATCGCGGCTGGCATATTCGCTCTCGGGTCTATGCCTCCTCATGGCGCTCATGATCTTTCAAGGCACATTCACCTCGGTGAAGAACGGAATGCCGGTCTGGCAGGACGGCTTTCCATTTGACGTGCTGCATGCCGACATCGATGCGTTCCTGCATTTCGGCGCCGATCCGTGGCGCTGGCTCTATCTGGTGGCCAAAAACGATTTCGTGCGGGCTGCCATCGAGTGGAATTACAACGTATTCTGGTTTGTCCTCAATTTTGGCGCCTTGTTCTTCGTCGCGACATCGCCCCGGACGGCGTCGGTTCGAACGCGCTATGTCATCTGCTTCATGGTGGTTTGGATCGTCGTCGGCAACATATTGGCTGGACTGTTCCTGTCGGCTGGTCCGGCGTTTTACGGGATGGTCACGGGCGACACGGCGCGGTTTGGCGAACAGCTCGCATTCCTGGCCCGCGGCGCCGAATCCTCCAATTCCGCTGTTTCCTACCAGCAATATTTGTGGAGGCTTCATGAGGCCAGGCAGACCGGTTTCGCGTCAGGCATCTCGGCCTTTCCCAGCGTGCATGTCGGCTTGGCGATGCTCAACGCACTTTTTGCATGGGAGTACAATCGCCGTCTCGGCGCTGTAGCGTTTGTCTATGTGGCCTTTGTTGCCGTCAGCTCGGTTTATCTGGCGTGGCACTATGCAATCGACGGCTATGCCGCAGCTGCTGTCTCGGTGATTGTCTATGTCGCGGCGCGCAAACTCGTCCCGGCCGACCGGCGCTATGTCCGGCGACCGGCGCAGGATACGCAATCGGCCGATATCGCGACCAGCCCGGAGGCGGCGGTCACAGTTTCCTGAGCGCCACTTCCTCGACCAGATGATTGGCGCCCTTGCGCAGGATGAGGTCGGCCCGCGCCCGTGTCGGCACGATGTTCTCGCGCAGGTTTTTCAGGTTGATGTTGGCCCACAAGCCTTCCGCAATGGCGCGCGCGGCGTCTTCCGAAAGCTGCGAATAGCGGTGGAAGAAGGAGTCCGGATTGCGGAAGGCCGTCTCGCGCAGGCGCATGAAGCGGGCGATGTACCATTGGTGGATCAGCTTCTCGTCGGCATCTATATAAATGGCGAAATCGAAGAAATCCGACAGGAACGGCACGATCTTGCCGTCCTTCGGCAATTTGCCGGGTTGCAGAACGTTGATGCCTTCGAAGATCAGAATGTCTGGCCGGTCGATGGTGACGAACTCGCCGGGAATGACGTCATAGGTCAAATGCGAATAGACGGGCGCGCGGACATTGCGCTGCGCCGACTTGATGCCCGAGAGGAAACGCAGCAGCGCACCGACATCGTAGCTGTCGGGAAAGCCCTTGCGCTCCATCAGATTGTCGCGTCGCAACACCTTGTTGGGCAGCAGGAACCCGTCGGTAGTGATGAGATCGACCTTGGGGCTCGACGGCCAGCGCGCCAGAAGCTCCTTCAGCACGCGCGCCGTGGTCGATTTGCCGACCGCAACCGAACCGGCAATGCCGATGATGAACGGTGTCTTGACCACATCCAGCGCGTTGAAGAAGGCCTGGCGCTGGCGAAACAGCAGCTGGCTGGCCTCAACATGCGCCGAAAGCAGCCGCGAGAGCGACAGATAGATGCGCTTGACTTCTTCCAGGTCGACCGGATCGTTCAGTGAGCGCAGACGGTTGATCTCGTCTTCGCCCAGCGTCATCGGCGTGTCGGCGCGGAAGTTCGACCATTGCTCGGCCGAGAAGAAACGATAGGGGGAATATTTCTCGGTCGGAGCGAGCTGGTCCATCGAGTTTCCTGCCCTCTAGAGCATGAGGCCGAAAAGTGTGAAGCGGTTTTCGGGCGACATCATGCTCCCTCTATCAATTTAAAGACGGATTCAGATTTAAGGCCTCGGCCCGAAATCATCCGGCTCTCGCGGTCAGCCTTTCGGCCGGGATGCCTTTTCAGTGACGCCCGAACGGCCGGTACGGCCCTCAAGCTCCTTCAGCACCTCGCCCAGCGAAACGCCGGCCATGCCAAGCACAACGAGCCAATGATATATGAGATCGGCACTTTCGGAAACGAGGGCTTTCTCGTCGCCCTTGACGGCGGCAATGACGGTCTCGACTGCCTCTTCACCAAGCTTCTGCGCCGCCTTGTCGATGCCTTTGGCGAACAGTTTTGCCGTCCACGAGTCCGGGTCGCCGGAACGGGCGCGTTCGCCAATGATCGTTTCCAGATCGGACAGCGAAAATTCAGCCATGGCGCAGCCTACAGCCTTTGTGGAGTGGATTGAACCGGATAGTCCAGGCGCATCGGCAGCCCGGCCTCGGCCATATGCGCCTTGGCTTCCGTAATCGTGTAAGTGCCGAAATGGAAGATCGAGGCGGCGAGCACGGCGCCGGCATGGCCGTCGCGAATGCCCTCGACCAGATGGTCGAGCGTGCCGACGCCGCCCGACGCGATGACTGGCACGCGAACCGCATCGGCTATCGCGCGGGTCAGCGCAATGTCGTAGCCGGCCTTGGTGCCGTCACGGTCCATCGAGGTCAAAAGAATCTCGCCAGCGCCGCGATCAACCATTTTTCGCGCGAACTCGACCGCATCGATGCCGGTCTTTTCGCGGCCACCGTGGGTGAAGATCTCCCAGCGGCCGGGCTCTTTGGGCGCCGACACCCTCTTGGCGTCGATGGCGACGACAATACACTGGTTGCCGAACTTGTCGGCGGCTTCGGCGACGAAATCGGGATTCTTCACCGCCGCAGTGTTGATCGACACCTTGTCGGCGCCGGCCAGCAACAGTTTGCGGATATCGGCGACCTGGCGCACGCCGCCGCCGACGGTCAGCGGCATGAAGCATTGTTCGGCGGTGCGGGCGACGACGTCGAAGATGGTTTCACGGTTGTCGGACGACGCGGTGATATCGAGAAAGCAAAGCTCGTCTGCGCCGGCCGAGTCATAGGCTTTGGCCGCCTCGACCGGATCACCGGCATCGATGAGGTCGACGAAATTGACGCCCTTGACGACGCGGCCGTTCTTGACGTCAAGGCAAGGGATGACTCGGGCCTTCAGCATCAGCCCTTCTCCATCGTCGCCAGCAACTCGCTGAGCAGTTCGCCGACCAGCGGCGGAACCTCGGCCTGCGCATCGAACGCCGGATCGTAGGCGGAAATGGTGATGCCGGAAATCGGCAGCAGGCCGGCCATGCCGCAGACAGCCTGGCGCAGCTGTTTCGGCTCCGGGCCGCCGGGCGTGGTGTAGCGGTTGGCCTGCAGCGCCCCGGGGTCGTGCACGTCGAGATCGAGATGCAGGTGCACCCGCTTCGCATCCGGCGCCTTCAGCCTGCCGCTCGCCGTCGCCCAGTCCGGGCATTCGGTGCGGATGACCGGCAACGTCTTCAACAGCTCCGTTTCGGCCGGATCGAGATCGCGCGCGTTGACCAGCACGCAGCGCGCCGGATCGATCGGCCGGAAGCCGGGGATGGCCGAGGCCATCGGCTTCCAGCACAGGCCGAGAACCGTGGCCAGCGCCATGCCGTCGAGAAAGCCGAAGATGGACGTCTCCGGGGTGTTGAGATCGCCATGCTGGTCGGCCCAGATGATCGCATCGGCATCCTCGCCGGCAACCGCACCGGCCGATGTCAGACAATTGCCGGCCAGCACGATGGGAAGCCGGCCGCGGTCTATGGCGATGCGGACCTCGCCGGAGACGGCACCGCACACGGCAAAGCCGGTGGCGATCTCGCGCTGCTGTTCGTCGCCAACCCTGCCGATATCGGTGACGACGACGTCGTGCCCGGAGAGCGTCAGCGCGTCGACAAGCCCGCCGGCGATGAGTGCATCCGGGCCTCGGCCCATGCCGCCGTGATAGTGGCCGCTGTCATAGGAGGCCAGGATGATGGAGATTTTCACGGCCGGGTCTCCATCGCCTTGCCCTGCAGCACCGCAAGCGCCTCGGCCGGGTCGATACGCCCGTCATAGAGCGCGCGGCCGGAGATGGCGCCTTCCAGTTTCTTCGCGTCGGGCATGGTCATGCGCACGATGTCGGCGATCGAAGCCAGCCCGCCCGAGGCGATGACCGGGATCGAGACGGCGTCGGCGAGATCGATCGTGGCATCCCAGTTGATGCCGGTCAGAACGCCGTCGCGGTCGATATCGGTGTAGATGATGGCGGCAACGCCGGCGCCTTCGAATTTCCGCGCCAGTTCGATGACGCCGAGGCTGGAGGCCTCGGCCCAGCCTTCGACCGCCACCTTGCCGCCCTTGGCGTCGATGCCCACGGCGATCTTTCCAGGAAATTCCTTGCAGGCTTCCCGGACCAGGTCGGGATCGCGCACCGCCACCGTGCCGAGGATGACGCGGGCCAGCCCGCGGTCGAGCCAGTCCTCGATCTGCGCCAGCGTGCGGATGCCGCCGCCGAGCTGCACCGGGTTTTTCGTCGCCTTGAGGATGGCGCCGACCGCCGCGTTGTTGACGCTCTGGCCCTTGAAGGCGCCGTTGAGGTCGACGACATGCAGCCATTCAAACCCTTGCTCTTCGAAGGCCTTGGCCTGGGCCGCAGGGTCGTCATTGTAGATGGTCGCGGTCGCCATATCGCCGTGCTTCAGCCGCACGCACTTGCCGTCCTTGAGGTCGATGGCCGGAAACAGGATCACCGTTCAGACCCCTTCCACAATGGCGAAATGCGAGGTCGAATAAGCGCGCCGGAATTTCAGCGCTGCCTGGTATTCGGGGGAATGGAAGCAAGCCAGCGCGACCTCGTAGCTTTCGAACTCGACGATCACATGGCGATTGCCGGATGGCCCTTCCGGGCTTGACGACTGACCGCCTCGCGTCAGGAATTTCGCGCCGTATTTGTCGAACGCCGCTTTGTTGGCGGCGATGTATTTCGGATAGTTTTCCGGATCGGTCACATCGACCATCGCCATCCAGTAGCCCTTCTTGCTCATCTCAAGGCCTCCAGCGCAGGAAGTTGGTGATCAGTGCCAGGCCGAGCGCCTGGCTCTTTTCCGGATGGAATTGCGTGCCGGCAAGGTTGCCGTGCGCGACCGCCGCCGTTACCGGGCCGCCATAATCGGCGACGGCCAGCACTTCGTCCGGCCTTGTCGCGTCGAGATGGTAGGAATGAACGAAATAGGCGTGCAGACCCTTAGGCCCGGTCGCAATACCCGAAAACAGCGGGTGCTTGCGCTCCAGATCGATGGTGTTCCAGCCGATTTGCGGGATCTTCAGTGCCGGATCGGCGGGCGTGATCTCCTTGACGTCGCCGGCAATCCAGCCGAAGCCCTTGGTCACGGTCTTTTCCAGGCCGCGCTGCGACATCAGCTGCATGCCGACGCAGATGCCGAGGAACGGCCGCGCCTTGGCGATCGCTACCTCTTCCACCGCTTCCCACATGCCGGCGACGCCGCGCAGGCCCGCCGCGCAATCGGCATAGGCGCCGACGCCGGGCAAAACGATTCGGTCGGCGCTGCGCACCCGCTCGGCGTCGGCGGTTAGCTCAATGGCAGCGGCAATGCCGGCTTCATGCGCGGCGCGCTCGAAGGCCTTGGTGGCCGAGCGCAGATTGCCCGACCCGTAATCGATGATGGCAACCCGCATCTCAGGCTTTTCCCGGCGTATGGCTCAGGCCCAGCGTCAGCCCGGTCTGCGTCGGCCGGGCCAGGCTGGCGTCCGGCACGATGCGCGGCAGCGGCGCCGGCTCGTCGGCAAGCGCCTCGGCGTCCAGTGTCTGGCGGATGTCGGCATCGTCAGGATTGTCGGCTTCGACGACGCCCCATTCATGCCAGCCGCGGCGGCGCAGCGCTGCGATCCGCAGCCCTTGGCCTTCCAGCCCGATATAGAGCGAGACCAGTAAAGACAGTGCGGAGCCGGCCCAGTCCAGTCCCAGCCATTGGCCGAGCACCGAGATGAGCCCCATGGCGACGAAGGCGAGCGCCGCCTCGATCCACAGCCTGTGCCAGGCGAGCCACAGCGGCGCCACCAGGAAAGCCAGCCAGGAAAAACCGTCGCGGACCAAAACGGTTGCGTCGGCCGCCTCGGTGCGGCCTGGCGGTTCCATCACGACATAGATGGCCATCAGCCTACCCTTTCAGAGATCCCTTGGTGGAGGGAACCGCTTCCGGCTGGCGCGGGTCGCGCTCCAGTGCGAAACGCAGCGCGCGCGCCACCGCCTTGAAGCAGGTCTCGGCAATATGGTGATTGTTGGCGCCATAATGATTGGTGACATGCAGCGTGATACCGGCATTCTGCGCCAGCGCCTGGAAGAATTCACGCACCAGTTCGGTGTCGAACGTGCCGATCTTCGGGGACGAGAAGGCGACATTCCAGACCAGGAACGGACGGCCCGACACGTCGATCGCGGCCCGCGTCAGCGTCTCGTCCATGGCAAGGTCGACAGAGGCATAGCGCATGATGCCGCGCCGCTCGCCCAGCGCCTTGGCCAGCGCCTGGCCGATCGTAATGCCGGTGTCCTCGACCGTGTGGTGGTCGTCAATGTGCAGGTCGCCTTTCGCCTTCACCGTCATGTCGATCAGCGAGTGGCGCGACAGCTGGTCCAGCATATGGTCGAAGAAGCCGACGCCGCTCGACATGTCGGATTTTCCGGTGCCGTCGACATGGACCGAGACACTGATCTCGGTTTCCTTGGTCTTGCGGCTGACTTCGGCGGAACGGGACGCCATGACCTTGTCCTTGGCTGAGGGGTTCGAAACTCAAGACGGGGTTCCAAGCTGTCATTTGCTTGAAAACGAGTGCCTTCTAGCAGCATGAACCGGCGATTGCCAGTTGCGATGCGGACAGCCACCGGCCAAGGCGGACGCCGTTTGCAATCACCCGCCCCATGCATACATATGGCCGATCGAAATCACTCGTACCGCGCGCCAATCGCCTTATCGGGATCGCGCGAATCGGAGCTAAAAATGTCGAATGAACTGAGCATGCACGCCACGACCATCGTGACGGTGCGCAAGGGCAACAAGGTGGTGATCGCCGGCGACGGCCAAGTCAGCCTTGGCCAGACCATCATGAAAGGCAACGCCAAAAAGGTGCGCCGCATCGGCAAGGGCGGCAATGTCATTGCCGGTTTCGCCGGCGCCACGGCGGACGCCTTCACCCTTCTGGAGCGGCTCGAAGCCAAGCTCGAACAATATCCCGACCAGTTGACGCGCGCCTGCGTCGAGCTCGCCAAGGACTGGCGCACCGACCGTTATCTGCGCCGGCTGGAAGCGATGATGCTGGTGGCCGACAAGTCGGTTTCGCTGGCGCTCACCGGCATCGGCGACGTACTGGAGCCCGAATTCGGCGTCATGGCCATCGGTTCCGGCGGCAACTATGCGCTGGCCGCTGCCCGCGCGCTGATGGACAGCGACAAGGATGCCGAGGAGATCGCCCGCAAGGCGATGCAGATCGCCTCCGACATTTGCGTCTATACCAACAACAACTTTGTTGTCGAAACGCTCGATGCCGGCTAACCCGCTGGTGCTCTATGATTTTCGACCGGTTACCGAAAAAGACCTGCCGATGATCGCCGGCTGGCTGGCCGAGCCGCATGTCGCCGAATGGTGGGACGATCCGGAGACGGAAATCGCCGAAATCCGGGAGCACATTGACTCTATTTCTGTAGAGCCGCTGATCGTCGAGCTCGACGGCAGGCCGATCGCCTATCTGCAGAGCTACGATCCGCATCTGGAAGAGGACCATCCCTATGCCGACCAGCCGTTCGGCACGCTCGGCATCGACCTGTCGATCGGCGTGCCTGACCTGGTTGGCAAAGGTCATGGCTCGGCGATCGTCAGGCAATTCGTCGAGCAACTGTTCGAGGAAGGCGCGCCGCGCGTCATAATCGATCCGCATCCCGGCAATGGCCGTGCCATCCGCGCCTATGAAAAGGCCGGATTCCGCGTCATTGATCGCAGGCACTCTAGATATGGCGACGCCGTGCTGATGGCTGTCGATGGCAAAGAGCGCGACGTGGAAGAAGGGGAATGAGTTGATGGCGACACCGGGCACTGCCAAAAATTACTCGGCCTACGAAGACAGCTGGCGGATGGGGCTTCTGCTCGTGCTCGCTCTGCTCATCTTCCAGGCCGGTGCGCTTTATGGCATGGGCCGCACGCCGATCTGCACCTGCGGTTACGTCAAACTCTGGCACGGTGTGGTGAACAGTTCGGAGAATTCCCAGCATATTTCCGACTGGTACACCTTCTCGCACATCATCCACGGCTTCCTGTTCTACGCCTTGGCCTGGTTCCTGTTCCCGCGCTCGCCAATCGGTCTGCGCCTGGCTTTCGCCGTCGTCATCGAGGGCGGCTGGGAACTCCTGGAAAACAGCCCGTTCATCATCGAGCGCTACCGCGCCGGCACCATTTCGCTGGATTACTATGGCGATAGCATCATCAATTCGGTGTCCGACACGCTGGCCATGGTGCTGGGGTTTGTGATGGCCAGAAAGCTACCTATATGGAGCATCGTCGGCCTCGCCCTCATCTTCGAACTGGGTGTCGGCTACCTCATCCGGGACAATCTGACGCTCAACGTGATCATGCTGCTGCATCCGTTCGAGTCCATCAAGCAGTGGCAAAGTGGAATCTAGTGATATGACCACCTTCTCTCCCCGTGAAATCGTTTCGGAACTCGACCGCTTCATCATCGGCCAGAAGGACGCCAAGCGCGCCGTGGCCATTGCCTTGCGCAACCGCTGGCGCCGCCAGCAGTTGGAAGGCCAGATGCGCGAAGAGGTGATGCCGAAGAACATCCTGATGATCGGCCCGACCGGCGTCGGCAAGACCGAGATCTCGCGCCGCCTGGCGCGACTCGCCGGTGCGCCTTTCGTCAAGGTCGAGGCCACCAAGTTCACCGAAGTCGGCTATGTCGGCCGCGATGTCGAGCAGATCATCCGCGATCTGGTCGAGATCGCCATCGGCCTGGTGCGCGAGAAGATGCGCGAGGACGTGAAGGCGCGCGCGCACCTCAATGCCGAGGAGCGCGTGCTGGAAGCCCTGGTCGGCAAGACGGCGAGCCCGGCGACCCGCGATTCCTTCCGCAAGAAGCTGCGCGACGGCGAGCTCGACGACAAGGAGATCGAGATCGAGGTTGCCGACACCGGTACCGGCGGCATGCCCGGCTTCGAGATCCCCGGCATGCCGGGCGCTAATATCGGCGTGCTCAACATCAACGACATGCTGTCGAAGGCGATGGGTGGCAAGAAGACCAAGGCGCGCAAGACGACGGTCAAGGAGTCCTACGCGCTGCTGGTCAACGACGAGTCCGACAAGCTGCTCGACCAGGACGAGGTGGTGCGCCGGGCGCTCGACGCGACCGAAAATGACGGCATCGTCTTCCTCGACGAGATCGACAAGATCGCCTCGCGCGAAGGCGGCATGGGCGCCGGCGTCTCGCGCGAAGGCGTGCAGCGCGACCTGCTGCCGCTGATCGAAGGCACGACGGTGGCGACCAAATACGGACCGTTGAAGACCGACCACATACTGTTCATCGCCTCGGGCGCCTTCCATGTCTCCAAGCCCTCCGACCTGTTGCCGGAATTGCAGGGCCGCCTGCCGATCCGTGTCGAGTTGCGGGCGCTGGAGAAGGACGATTTCATTCGCATCCTCACCGAGACCGAGGCCAGCCTCATCAAGCAGTATATCGCGCTGATGAAGACCGAAGGCGTCGACCTCACCTTCACCGACGATGCCATCGATTCGCTGGCCGGCATCGCTGTCGACCTCAACGCTAGCGTCGAAAACATCGGAGCGAGACGCCTGCAGACGGTGATGGAGCGCGTGCTGGACGAGATCTCCTACGACGCGCCCGACCGCAACGGCACCAGCGTCGCCATCGATGCCGCCTATGTGGAAAAGCATGTCGGCGACCTCTCGCGAAACACAGATTTGTCGCGATTCATCCTTTAAACGAGGGCGCCGGTTCATCCGGCGCCGGTATTAGAGCGCCGCGCGTCCTTTGGACGCGCAAAGGTCGCTCTAACAGTATTGAATCGACGCATCGGACTTTCCAAAAATCGGTTTCGATTTTTGGGCCGATGCTTAGGCACCAATTTCCGGCAAACATCATCGTGTGTGGCCGGATGGTATCATGCGGCCACCTTTCGTCTTGCCGGCTGCAAGGGCGCTCTCGACTCGACCGGGAGCTTTACCTAGTTTGCGCGGCAATTCTCTAGGCGGCGGCGCATGAAAAAACTGATCCTGCTCATTCTCGGCTTGACGCTGGCGGCGACGCTGTTCGCGGCTGACGCCGCGACATTGGTGCCGGCGGGCAACCGCAATGTCGTGCAGCCTGACATACCGGGCGCCTCCAGCCGCCGCACCCAGGCCACCAACACCACCTTCCAGGCCAAATACCGCAAGGTCTACGCTCTGTTGCAGAACGACGCCGAATTGCGCGCCAAGATCAGGAAGGCGGCTGCCGCTTACGGCATCAACCCCTTGCACATCGTCGGCGCCATCGTCGGCGAGCACACCTACAATGTCGATGCCTACGACCGGCTGCAGACCTACTACGTCAAGGCGATCTCCTACCTCTCCAGCAAGCTGTCCTTCGCCTATGACGGTGAGGACATCACCGATTTCGTGCAGCGGCCGGAATTCAAGAAGTGCACAATGTCGGACAGCTACGACCTGTGGGAATGCCGCGAGCAGGTGTGGAACCGCTCCTTCCGCGGCAAGACCGTCGGCGGCACCAGCTTTCCCAACGACCGCTTCGGCGCCACCTTCTTCCAGCCCTATTATGCCGGCCAGACCTTTGGCCTCGGCCAGCTCAACCCGCTGACCGCGCTGCAGATGAGCGATCTCGTGCACAAGGTGTCGGGGCTGCCCGAGCTCGATGTCGGCGATCCCAATGGGGTCTACAAGACGATCATGGATCCGGACCTGACATTGCCCTACGTCGCAGCGACGATCAGGAAGTCGATCGACGCCTACAAAAACATTGCCGGCTTCGACATCTCAGGCAATCCGGGGCTGACCGCCACGCTCTACAATGTCGGCAATCCCGAGCAGCGCGCCTATGCGCTGAAAGCAGAGAACGACAAGCGCCGCGCCGCGGGTGAGACGGTCAAACTGCCCGAGGAGAATTATTACGGCTGGCTGGTCAACGACAAGCTGGACGAGCTGAAGGCGCTGTTTTAGGGCTGGGGCCCTTTACCTCCCCCTTGTGGGGAGGTCGGACCAAAGGTCCGGGTGGGGGTCGGTGCCGCACCCCCGCCCCGCTGCTTCGCAGCGACCCTCCCCACAAGGGGAAGGGTAAAACTTACGCTGCCAGCAACGACTTCAGCTTCACATCCGGCGACCCCAACGCCTCCGGCGCCGGCTGTGCCCGTTTCGCGATCAGCATCTCGGCCAGCCTGATGTCGCGCGCCACGGCATTGCCCGTACCGATGCCGCTCGCCGCCACCAGCCTGCCGTCCTCGGCCAGGTGAAACAGAATAAAAGCGCCGTCGCCGAGATCGCGACGCACCGCGGTGTGGCCCTCGTCCGAAAGGCCGGCGATCTGCAGCGACAAACCATACTGATCCGACCAGAACCATGGCACCGCGGCATGCGCTTCGCGGGCACCCAGCATGTTCTTCGCGGCCAGCGCACCCTGTTCCTGCGCATTGCGCCAGGCTTCCAGCCGCACCCGCCGGCCAGCATAGACAGCGAGCGGAAACGAGCAGCAGTCGCCGGCGGCAAAGATGTCGGGATCGATTGTTTGGAGTTCGCCATTGACGGCGATGCCGTTATCGACGGTCAGGCCCGCTTCCGCGGCAAGCCCGGTCACCGGCACGGCGCCGATGCCGATGACGGCGAGATCGGCGACGATGTCCTGCCCATCGGCGAGCATGATGTGCACCTCAGCGCCGTCGTCGGCGATATCAGCGATGCCCTGACCGGTGAGCACGGTCACGCCTTCGGCCTCATGCGCCTGATGGATGATTTCAGCGATCTCCGCCGGCACCCCGCGCATGAGGATGCGCGGCTGCGCCTCAATGACCGTGACGCTGGCCCCGAGCTTGCGCGCCGAAGCGGCGAGCTCCAGGCCGATAAAGCCACCACCAATGATGGCGATGCGGTTTGCCGGGCTGAGGTGGGCACGAATGGCCAGCGCGTCGGCAAAGGTGCGGAGGTAGACGCAGCGCGACCCCAATCCCGGCATCGGCAGCTTGCGCGGTGTCGAGCCGGTCGCCAGCAACAGCTTGTCGTAGGGCAGGGCCGAACCGTCCGACAGCCGCACCATATGCGCCGGGCGGTCGATCGCCACCGCTTGAACGGAATGGATATGCCGGATCGATTTCTCGGCCAGAATTTCGTCGCTGGCGATCGTCTTGATCTCGGCCGCGTCGCTCGTCATTGCGTCCTTGGACAGGGGCGGCCGCTCATAGGGCAGATGGGGTTCGTCACCCACCAGCGTCACCGGCCCGTCATAGCCCAGCTCGCGCAGTGTCAGCGCTGCCCGCCCGCCGCACTCGCCGGCGCCAATGATGACCATTCCCGCCTGCATGGTCCTATCCGATCTGGATCAGCACTTTGCCGGCCTCGACCTTTACCGGATAGGTGGCGAGATTGACGCAAACCGGCGCGCCCCGTGCCGCCCCCGTCTTGTAATTGAAGCGGCCATTGTGCTTGGGGCACTCGATGATGTCGTCCATCACCAGCCCGTCGGCCAGATGCACCTTTTCGTGCGTGCACAGGCCATCCGTGGCGAAATAATCGTCGTCAGGGCTGCGATAGATGGCGAAGGTGCGGCCGCCATGGTCGAAGCGCATCACATCTTCTTCGTCGATGTCGCCGGCGGCGCAGGCCTCGATCCAGTCGCTCATGTGTTCCTCCCAAAAGCAATTCCAGGAAAAGTGCGTTGCGGTTTTCCGTTCGGAGTTGCGACAAAACAAAAGCTTAATCGCGCGATCATTCCGCCGCGGCGGCGACGGCGTCGTTGTGGAGTTCCTCGCGATAGGGCCGCGCCGTTGGCGGCAGTTCGCGCTTGAGGAAATAGTCCTCGTTGCGCAGCTGGCGCAAAAAGGCCGGGATCATCTCGCGGTAGCCGGCCAGGATCGACGGCGTCGGCGCCGGCAGATCGTGCTTGATCAGCGCATGCAGTTTAGGCAGCGCATGATAGGGCACCATCGGGAACATGTGGTGTTCGACGTGATAGTTCATGTTCCAGTAGATGAAGCGGCTGACCGGGTTCATGTAGACGGTGCGGCTGTTCAGCCGGTGGTCGATGACATTTTCCGCCAGCCCGCCATGCTGCAGCAGGCCGACCATGACATGATGCCAGGCGCCGTAGAGCCGGGGCAGCCCGACCAGCATCAGCGGCAGCCATGAACCGAAATAAAGCGCCAGCGCGATCGTCACGGCATAGATCGCCGTCCAGATGCGGGCGATGCGAATGGCCTTAGGCTGCTCCTGTTCGGGGATAAAAGTCTTTTCCGCCGCGCTGATATTGCCGGCGGCATTGCGCAGCATGTCCGACATCGCATGCCAGGCATCCAGCACGCCGATAAAGCCAAGCGCGACCCGGAACAGATCCGGCGGCCGCATGACGGAGATTTCCGGGTCGCGGCCGACGATGATGGTGTCGGTGTGGTGGCGGGTGTGGCTCCAGCGCCAGGTCACCGGATTGCGCATGATCATGAAGCAGGCGATCTGGTAAACCGCGTCGTTCATCCACTGGGTGCGGAAGGCGGTGCCGTGGCCGCATTCGTGCCAGCGTGAGTCGGTGGAGGAGCCGTAGAGCACGCCATAGACGAAGAAGAACGGCACGCACCACCAGCTGCCCCAGAACCAGGCGCCGCCGGCGGCACTCAGGATCAGCGCGGCCAGCCAGATCGCGGTGTCGCGGATCGCCGGCCCGTCGGAGCGCTGCATCAGCTCCTTCATCTGCTTGCGCGGAATATCGGTGTGATACCACTCGGCCGCCGCCAGCCCGGTCTCGACGGCGAGCTTGGAATCGCGGCCCATCAGGCTGTAGTCGCGCCGAAACGGTGGTGTGGATAGTGTCGCTTCCATAGGGGCTGCCTCCGTCGGCCACAGCATCCGTCAGGACGGATATGTCCATTACAGGCGCTTGTGTCCGAGCGCAAAATAGCGCCATGCGGTGATAGTCTCAATATCACAAAGATAGTTTCTATCATTTTCCATCAGAACGATGTAAGCAGTTGCAGGCACTCATGCGGGACAGTCATGGCAAAACGGCCAACCATCACCGATCTGGCGCGCATCTCCGGCGTTAGCGTCGCCACTGTCGACAGGGTGCTGAACAACCGGCTGCCGGTGCGCGAGGAAACCGCGCGCCGCGTCTATGAGGCGGCGACCGGCATCGGCTACCACGCCGCCGGGCTGATCAAGCGGCGCATGCGCCAGGAATTGCCGGAATACCGCCTCGGCTTTCTGCTGCTGCGGGGCAATGATGTTTTTTACGGCGATTTCGCGAGGGAGCTAGAAATGGCGGTCTCGCAATCGCAGCGCTTCCGCGGCGTCGCCACCATCGATTTCGCCAGCTCGCTAGCCGCCGACGAGATCGCCGCCCAGATGCGCAAGCTGGCAGCGAAATCCAGAGCAATCGCCGTTGTCGGTCCGGACCATCCGACGCTGACGGCGGTCGTGGAGTCGCTGAAAGCGAGGGGGCAACCTGTCTTCTCGCTGCTGTCCGACTTTGCCGCTGGCATCCGTGAGGGATATGTCGGCCTCGACAATCGCAAGGTCGGTCGCACCGCGGCCTGGATGATCGCCAGGGCGGCAAAGAACCCCGGCAAGGTCGCCCTTTTCGTCGGCAGTCATCGCTTCCACGGCCATGAACTGCGCGAGATCGGATTCCGCTCCTTCTTCCGCGAACATGCGCCGGACTTCACGGTGATGGAAACGCTGGTCAATCTGGAAGCCAACCAGGTCACCCACGATGCGATGATCGATCTCCTGGTGCGGTATCCGGATCTTGCCGGCTGCTATGTCGCCGGCGGCGGCATGGAAGGCGCGGTGTCGGCGCTGCGCGCAGCGAAGCCCGCAAACATGCCGGTGGTCGTCTGCAACGAGATCAACGCCGAATCGCGCGCGGCACTCGCCGACAACATCCTGACAATGGTGATCTCGACGCCGCTCGCCGCCTTGTGCCGCGAGCTTGTCGACCTGATGGCGCATTCCATCGAGGCCGGCGCCGCCAACGCGCCGGGCCAGACCTTTCTGCCCTTCGACATCTATCTGCCGGAAAATATCTAACGCGTTGCCGCGCCGATCCGTTCGGCGCGGGCTCTCCGGCGATGATAGAATCTATCAGATTCTGCCTTCAGACTCGGCCTGGGCCGCTGTCGGCCTCGATTCGACGTGAAATTGCGGCGCGGCGACCGAAAATCCGCTTTCCGACTTAGGAATCGCTCTTGACGTCTCGCGAAAAAATGGAATAAATATTTCATCAGATTGGTATTTTGGTTCTTTCGTTCCGGAACATCTGTTTCAAACTGGGAGCCTGGCGTTCCATCCCTTGGACAAAACGCCATACGGAACAGGAAGGCATCAGGGAGAGATTCCTCGGGCTATCGGGGATTCCGGGTAGATCGGTGCAGCCGGACACCAATGTGGAGGAGAAACACAATGAAGAAACTGATTTTGGGCGTCGCCTTTGCGGCGCTGATGAGTTCGTCCGCTTTTGCCGCCAAGGTCGGCGTGTCGATGGCCAAGTTCGACGACAACTTCCTCACCGTGCTGCGCAACGGCATGATCGAGCAGGCCAAGGCCATGAGCGGCGTGGAACTGCAGGTCGAGGACGCGCAGAACGACGTCGCCAAGCAGCTCGACCAGATCAAGAACTTCGCCGCCTCGGGCGTCGACGCCATCATCGTCAACCCGGTCGACACCTCGGCCACGCAGGCGATGTCGGACGCCGCCGCAGCCGCCAAGATCCCGTTGGTCTATGTCAACCGCCAGCCGGTCAATGTCGACACGCTGCCGGACAACCAGGCCTTCGTCGCGTCGAACGAGGCCGATTCCGGCACGCTCGAGACCAAGGAAGTCTGCCGCCTGTTCACCGAGGCCGGCAAGAAGGAAGCCAATGTCTATGTCATCATGGGCGAGCTTTCCAACCAGGCCGCCGTGCAGCGCACCAAGGACATCGAAGAGGTGATCGCCACGCCGGAGTGCAGCTTCATCAAGATCATCGACAAGCAGACTTCGAACTGGAACCGCGACGAAGCGCAGAACCTGATGACCAACTGGCTGTCGACCGGCAAGCCGTTCGACGGCGTCATCGCCAACAATGACGAAAGCGCCATCGGCGCCATCCAGGCGATGAAGGCCGCCAACATCGACATGAAGACGGTTGTCGTCGGTGGGGTCGACGCCACGCAGGACGCGCTTGCCGCCATGCAGGCCGGCGACCTCGATGCCACCGTGTTCCAGGATGCGGCCGGCCAGGGCGCCGGCGCGCTCGACGCGGCACTGAAGCTCGCCAAGGGCGAGAAGGTCGAGCACAAGGTCTACGTGCCCTTCCAGCTGGTTACGCCGGCCAACATCGACAAGTTCCTGAAGAAGAACTGAGCCGGCAACTCACGCGTAAGCAATTCCAGGAAAAAATGTGAAGCGGTTTTCCGTCCGGAATTGCGACAAACAAACAAGAGAGCGGCGCAACCGCGCCGCTCCCGTTTCCCCACCGCCCTGAGGGGCGGAAGGGCAAATGCGGCCTCACGGAGGACAAGGCATGTCACAGACATCTCATGGCGTCGGCGGGGTCAGCTATGACGCGAAGAGGCGGACATGGCCGGCCGAATTCAACGTCTTCCTGGCGCTGGTCATTCTGGTCGTCATCTTCGAACTGATCGGCCGCATCTTTCTTGGCGACAGCTTCCTGTTCAACACGCGCGACAACGTCGCCGGGATCTTCAATGAGGCCCGCCTGCAGATCATCATCCTGCAGGTGTCGATCGTCGGCATCATCGCCATCGGCGTCACGCAGGTGATCATTTGCGGCGGCATCGACTTGTCCTCGGGCTCGATCGTCGGCGCCACCGCCATGATCGCCATGAGTTTTGCCCAGGTGGCGACGGTCAACGGTAACCCTAACCCCAAGGCGATGTTCCTGGCGCAAGGCTGGACCGACCTGCCGGTGATCGTGCCGGTACTGGTCGCCATCGGCTGCGGTCTGCTCGCCGGTCTCGTCAACGGCTCCTTGATTGCATACACGCGCATTCCGCCGTTTATCGCGACGCTCGGCATGATGGTGACCGCGCGCGGCATCGCCAAATGGTGGTCCAAGGGTCAGCCGATCTCGTTTCCGACCGAAAGTTTCGCTGGTATCGGCAAGGGGCTGATGCCGGTCATCATCTTCCTGTCGCTGGCGGTGCTGTTCCAGCTGATCATGACCTACACACGCTACGGCAAGCATTGCTACGCCATCGGCTCCAACGAGGATGCCGCGCGCATGTCCGGTATCAAGATCGCCAACCACAAGATCCTCGTCTATGTCATTGCCGGCATCCTCGCCGCGCTGGCCGCCGTCGTGCTCTCCTCCAAGAACCTGACGGCGCAGTCCGGCATGGGCGTCATGTACGAGCTCGACGCCATCGCCATGGCGGTCATCGGCGGCGTCTCTTTGTCGGGCGGCCGCGGCTCGATCGTCGGCACCGTGATCGGCTCGCTGATCTTCGGCGTCATCATTTCCGGCTTCACCTTCCTGCGCCTCGACGCCTACTATCAGGAGATGGTCAAGGGCGTGATCATCGTCGGCGCGGTCGTTCTCGACCAATGGCGCCAGCGCATGCGGGCATTGAGGGCTTGACCATGCCAGATATCTCCACGACAGACATCGTCCTGAAGACCGAAAACCTGACCAAACGCTATGGCGGCGTCCATGCGCTGGAAGGCGCGAATTTCGAGCTGCGCAAGGGCGAGCATGTCGCCATCATGGGCGACAATGGCGCCGGCAAATCCACCTTCGTGCGCCAGATCACCGCCGTCGAGCAGCGCACCAGCGGCCAGATCTGGTTCGACGGCAGGGAAGTGAATTTCGCCGGGCCGATCGAAGCGCGCACGGCGGGCATCGAGACCGTGTTCCAGAATCTGGCGCTGGCCGACGATCTCGACGTGCCGTCGAACCTGTTCCTCGGCCGCGAAAAGGTGCTGTTCAATCTCGGGCCGTTCTCGATCCTCGACCGCAAATACATGCGCAAGGCGACCGAGGCGGCGCTGATCCGCACGGCAGTGAAAATCCCCAACCTCTCCAACACCATCCGCCACATGTCGGGCGGCCAGCGCCAGTGCGTTGCCATCGCCAGGACGGCGACCTTCGCCTCCAAG
Organism: Mesorhizobium sp. L103C119B0; assembly: GCF_000502235.1. Taxonomy (NCBI): domain Bacteria; kingdom Pseudomonadati; phylum Pseudomonadota; class Alphaproteobacteria; order Hyphomicrobiales; family Phyllobacteriaceae; genus Mesorhizobium; species Mesorhizobium sp. L103C119B0. Next base: position 77,939 of record NZ_AYXE01000018.1, read on the forward strand.
CTGATCATCATGGACGAGCCGACGGCAGCCCTTGGCGTGCAGGAGACCGCGCAGGTCGAAAACATCATCCGCACGCTGAAGGACAATGGCGAACCGCTGATCCTGATCAGCCACAACATGCGCCAGGTGTTCGACCTGTGCGACCGTATCGTCGTCTTCCGGCGCGGCCGCATCGTCGCCAACCTGCGCAAGGAAAACACCGACGGCAACGACATCGTCTCCTACATCACCGGCGCCAAGACCGGGGAGGCGGAACTCGCGGCCTGAACAGGATGGTCATCCTGTTTTCTGGCGTGCTCGAAAATTATCTTGCCACCTTTCTCAAAAGGAAGGTGGAGACACAACTCTCTCGAACCCATCCCCCTAGAGGAAAACCCCATGACTGTTCGTTTCGCCCTCCTCGGTGCCGGCCGCATCGGCAAGGTCCATGCCCGCGCCGTCGGCTCCAACCCGCAGGCCAGACTGGTGGCCGTTGCTGACGCTTTTGAAAAGGCGGCGACCGAGTTGGCAACCGCCTATGGCGCCGAAGAGCGCACCATCGACGCGATCGAGAAGGCCAACGACATCGACGCCGTGGTCATCTGCACGCCGACCGACACCCATGCCGATCTGATTGAGCGTTTCGCCAAGGCCGGCAAGGCGATCTTCTGCGAGAAGCCGATCGACCTCGACGTCAAGCGCGTCGAGAAATGCCTGGCCGTGGTCGACAAGGCCAAGGCGACGCTGATGGTCGGTTTCAACCGCCGCTTCGATCCGCACTTCGCCGCCGTACGCAAGGCGATCGACGACGGCGCCATCGGCAAGGTCGAGATGGTCACCATCACCTCGCGCGACCCGGGCGCGCCGCCGGTCGACTACATCAAGCGCTCGGGCGGCATTTTTCGCGACATGACCATCCACGATTTCGACATGGCGCGCTTCCTGCTCGGCGAAGAGGTGGTCGCGGTCAGCGCCCATGCCTCGGTTCTGGTCGACAAGAAGATCGGTGAGGCCGGCGATTTCGATTCGGTCAGCGTCATCCTCGAAACCGCGTCCGGCAAGCAGGCCGTCATCTCCAATTCGCGCCGCGCCACCTATGGCTACGACCAGCGCATCGAGGTGCATGGCTCCAAGGGCATGGTCGCCGCCGAGAACCAGCGGCCGGTGTCGATAGAGGTCGCCAATGAGAAGGGCTATACCCGCCCGCCGCTGCACGATTTCTTCATGACCCGCTATCTCGACGCCTACGCCCTCGAGATCGCCGCCTTCATCGCTGCCGCGACGTCGGGCAAAAAGGCATCGCCGAGCGGCGCCGACGGCCTCGTTGCGCTAAAACTGGCCGATGCGGCGCTGAAGTCGGCGACATCGGGCAAGACCGTCCGCCTCGACAAGTAAGAACCGGAACCAAGGCACAGGAGCAGAGCGATGAGCACATCAGCCGATCGCAATTCGAACACGCGCGCCATCGTCACCGGCGGCGCGCAAGGCATCGGCTTTGCCGTCGCCGAAGCGCTGGCCGACGAGGGCTGCAAGGCGCTGGCGCTCATCGGCCGTTCGCAGGAGAAGGGCGACAAGGCGGTCGCCCACTTCAAGAAGGCCGGCGTCGATGCGATCTTCATCAGCGCCGACGTCTCGAAAGTGGCGGACTGCAAGCGCGCGGTGGCAACCGCGATCTCGCATTTCGACACCATCAACGCGCTGGTCAACGCCGCCGCCACGTCCGCGCGTGGTTCACTTGTCGAAACTTCGGAAGAGGTGTTCGACCAGATTTTCCACACCAATGTGCGTGGTCCCTTCTTCCTGATGCAGGGCGTGGTGGCGCATCTGCTGGACAAGAAGGCGCCGGGCTCGATCGTCAACGTGCTCTCTATGTCGGCGCATTGCGGCCAGTCCTTCCTGGCGCCCTATTCATCGAGCAAGGGTGCACTGGCGACACTGACCAAGAACGTCGCCAACGCCTATCGCTCCAACCGCATCCGCTGCAACGCCGTTCTGCCGGGCTGGATGGACACCGAGGGCGAGGACATCGTGCAGAAGAAATGGCACGGTGCCTCCGACGACTGGCTGGCAAAGGCAGAGGCCGGCCAGCCCATGGGCCAACTGGTGAAGCCCGACCAACTGGCGCGGCTGATCAGCTACATGGCCAGCCCGCAATCCGGTGTCATGACCGGCTCGCTGGTCGACTATGACCAGAACGTCGCGGGGACCTCGCCGGAGTAGCTTCAAACCCTGTTGCAGCAACATCGCCATTCCCAGATAGTCATGATAGTCATGATAGTCACGAGGGATGCGATGCTAACGTCATCCAAAGGCACCAACTGGACGGTTGCCGGGGCAAAAGCCCGGCTCTCCGAGGTCATCGAGCGCGCGCAGTCCTCGCCGCAGACGATCACCAAGAACGGCAAACCAAGCGTGGTTGTCGTCTCGGCCGAGGAATGGCAGCGCAAGATCGCACGCAAGGGTACGCTTGCCGAGTTCCTGCTGGACTCGCCGCTGCGCGGCGCCGATCTCGACCTTGAACGTCAGCGCGACGAACCGCGTGACCTGCCGCGGTGAGACTGCTGCTCGACACGAATGTCCTGTCCGAGGTGACGAGGCCAGCGCCTGTCGCACGTGTCCTGGGCTGGCTGGACGAGCTTGATGAGGACCGCTCCTTCATCAGCGTAGTGTCGATCGCCGAGATCCGGCGCGGCGTCTCTCTGATGGATGAGGGCCGCAAACGCGAGGCGCTGGCCGAATGGCTCGCCCGGGACCTGCCCCAGCGCTTCGAACAGCGGGTTTTGCCGGTGGACGATGCGGTTGCCTTGCCTGGGGCGACCTGATGGGTCTTGCGAAGCGCCGCGGTCGTGGTCTGTCGTCGATGGACGGCCTGATCGCAGCCACTGCGATTGCGCACGAGCTCACCTTGGCAACGTGCAATACGAAAGATTTCGAAGGCTTTGGGCTTGAACTCTTCGATCCCTGGACCGCATGAGCCGCTCCGCGTTATACGTGTTGGCGATTGGCGAACCGCCGGCACTTCGTCATCCACGGGCGGAGCAAGGAGCGTGGCGACGCAGCGCAGACCCGAGGATCCACGCCGCGACTTCAGAGCGCTGCTACGGTCCAGAATTCTGCTCCGCCGCACTCCACGGCCCAGGTCACGGAATGGATCCCAGGGTCTCCGCGACGGAGCTTCGCTCCTGCTCCGCCCAGGGATGACGAAATCGCGAGGATTCGGCCCATCCCGAATTGTCTCCGCATACCCCACGTGACAAACACCCCCGCATCGACTATATGAGCCTCATGATCAACCTGACCGCCACCTATTGGTACTTTACGAGCTCGCTGGCGGCGGGAGGATTGCGCTCGATCTGAAGATTGCAGCAACAAGTCCGAACAGCCGCCAGACCTGGCGGCTTTTTTGTATCAGCCGGCAGGTCTCCTAAAAACAGGAGCAGAAAGCCGTGTTGACCACCACAGACGATCTTCGGGTCAAGGAAATCCGAGAATTGAGTACGCCGGACGAGGTGATGCGGGAGATCCCGCGCACGCTGACGGCAACGCGCACCGTGAGCGCATCACGCAACGCCACCCATGCCATCTTGAACGGCACCGACGACCGGCTGCTTGTCATCGTCGGCCCGTGTTCGATCCACGACCCGGTCGCGGCCGTTGACTATGCCAGCCGGCTAGTGGCGCTGCGCGAGACCCTGTCCGACCGGTTGGAGATCGTCATGCGGGTCTATTTCGAAAAGCCGCGCACGACTGTCGGCTGGAAGGGCCTTATCAACGACCCCGATCTCGACGGCAGCTTCAACATCGACAAGGGGCTGCGGATGGCGCGCAACGTGCTGTCGGCGGTCAACAATCTCGGCCTGCCCTCGGCCACCGAATTTCTCGACATGACGACGCCGCAATACATTGCCGACCTCGTCGCCTGGGGCGCCATCGGCGCGCGCACCACCGAGAGCCAGATCCACCGCGAACTGGCTTCCGGCCTGTCCTGCCCGGTCGGCTTCAAGAACGGTACCGACGGCAATCTCAGGATCGCCGCCGAGGCGGTGAAATCCGCCGCCCAGCCGCATCATTTCATGGCGGTGACCAAGGGCGGACGCAGCGGCATTGCGACTACTACCGGCAATGAGGACTGCCACGTCATCCTGCGCGGCGGCGTTCAGCCGAATTACGATGCGGCGAGCGTCGAGGCGGCCTCGGTCGAACTTGCCCGCATCGGCGTCGCCCCCCGTCTGATGATCGATGTCAGCCACGCGAACTCGAGCAAGAAGCCGGAGAACCAGCCGAAGGTGGCGGCCGATGTCGCCGGCCAGGTGGCAGCAGGGGACGAGCGTATCATCGGCGTCATGATCGAGAGCAATCTCGTCGCCGGCCGGCAGGACGTGGTATCAGGCAAGCCGCTCGTCTATGGCCAGAGCATCACAGATGGCTGCATAGACTGGGCGACCACAGAGACGGTGCTGCACGGCCTCGCCGGCGCCGTAGAATGGCGCCGCTCAGCCCGCCGCGCCATGATGGAGAACCGGCCGGGCGCCGCCTGATACGAGGCGATGCGCGGGAAGGACGCTGCGGCTCCCTTGCACCCCGGCAACCGGTCTGCTAAATACTGAACCATATGGTTCAGTATACCGACTTGGATTCCTCGTTCGCCGCGCTCTCGGACGCCACCCGGCGTGGCGTTCTGGAGCAGCTCGGACGCGCAGACGCTTCGATCACCGAGCTTGCCGGAAAGTTCCACATGACCCTCACGGGCATGAAGAAGCACGTCGGCGTCCTGGAGCAGGCGGGGCTCGTCACCACGCAGAAGGTTGGCCGCGTGCGGACCTGCAAGCTCGGCCTGCGCGGACTGGAGGAAGAGGCGGCCTGGATCGAGCGGCACCGCCTGCTCTGGGACGCACGCTTCAACGAGTTGGACAAGGTTGTCGAGGAATTGAAACGGAAGGAGAAAGCCGATGCGCCAAAGAACCGAGAGTGAGCCCACGAACAGCCGCACCACGGTCGAACGGAAGTCCGAGCGCGAGCTGGTCGTCACGCGAACAGTCAACGGTCCGGCGCGCATCGTGTTCGAGGCGTGGACCAAGCCCGAGCTGTTCAAGCAGTGGTGGGTGCCGAAGTCGATGGGCATGTTCCTGCGTTCATGCGAGATGGATGCTCGTACCGGAGGCACGTACCGCCTGGTGTTCGGCCACGACGCCTCGGACCTTCACGAATTCTTCGGCAGGTATATCGAAGTGACACCCCACTCACGCCTCGTCTGGACCAATGAGGAAGGTGGTGACGGTGGACCCGTCACCACGCTGACCTTCGAGGAAAAGGGTGGCAAGACGCTGCTGGTCATGCACGAACTCTATCCCTCGAAGGAGGCTCTCGACGCGGCCGGTACCGGGGCGGCGGATGCGATGGGCGAGACGTTCGAGCAATTGGACGAGCTTCTCGTCGTCTTGGGCGAGGGCGTGAGGCGGTCATGACGTCATCGGTCTCGCGGACGGGGTAGCTGCCGCCCTCGACGACGAAAAGACCGGGACAGTGATCCGCAAGCGCCGCGCCGAGGCGAAGAAACGCGGCGTCATCGCTTGATCGGGATCACGCTGCCCTCAACCCTTCCCATGCCGTAAACACCGAGACCGCAAACAGCAGCAGTCCGGCCGCCCGGCCCGCAAAAGCGGTCGCCCGCGGATTGGCCACCAGCAGATTGCGGCTGCGGCCGGCGGTGATGGCGAGCCCGCCATAGATGGCGGCCTGCGTCAGCATCGTCAGCAAGCCCATGACCGTCGCCTGCATCCAGATCGGGCCGTAATCCGGCTTCAGGAACTGCGGATAGACGGCAAATATGAAGAGATAGGCCTTCGGGTTGATCAGGCAGGTCACCAGTCCCTGGCGAAAGGCCTTCCAGGCCGTACGGCTGCCGGCGGGCCCGTCGTGGCCGACGGTGATGGAACTGCGCATCAGCGAGATGCCGATGAAGGCCATGTAGGCGGCGCCGGCTATCGGCTTGTACAGGATCGGTACGAAATGCATCAGCAGGCCGACGCCGATGGCGCCGTTCAGCGTGTGCACGATGCCGCCGACCATGATGCCACCGGTGGCGGCGAGGCCCCGGTCGCGGCCGCCGGTGAGCGCATTGGCAAGCACGAACAGCATGTCCATCCCGGGTACGATGATGATGCCGGACAGCAGGATAAAGAACAGCCAGAGATTTTCCGCGTAGCTCATGTCAGTTGCCTGTCGCTTCCTGCTGGGGTGCCGTGGAGGAATTTGTTGATTTTCAACCCGATAGGCAGTCCAATAAATCATCCCAACTGACGGGGATGTGTCAGTAGCGTTCATCAGGGAGAGGAAATGCGCAAGGCGTCGCGGCTGTTCGAGATTATCCAGATCCTGCGGCTGGCGCGGCAGCCGGTGACGGCGGCCATGATCGCCGGGCAGCTGGAAGTCACGATGCGTTCGATCTATCGCGACATCGCCGCACTGCAGGCGATGCGCGTGCCGATCGAAGGCGGGCGTGGCATCGGCTATATATTGCGGCCCGGCTTCGACCTGCCACCGCTGATGTTCTCAATCGAGGAGATGGAGGCGATCGTCCTGTCGCTCGCCCTGCTGGAGCGCACGGGAGACAGCGAACTCAAGCAGGCGGCCAAGCGCGTCAGCGCCAAGATCGCCGGCGCCGTGCCGCCGCCACTACGCCAGGCGTTCGACGCCAACGCACTGCATGTCTGGGGGTTCGCTGCACCGGCAATCGGCACCATCGATCTGGCGCTTGTGCGCCGCGCCATCCGTGACGAGGAAAAGCTCGACCTGTCCTATCGCGACGAAATCGGCCGCGCCTCCGAGCGGCTGATCCGTCCAATCGCGCTGATCTATTATTCAGAAACCGCCAACATCGTCGCCTGGTGTGAACTGCGCCAGGCGATCCGCAATTTCCGCAGCGACCGCATCGCCGATTGCCGGGCGACCGGGCTGCGCTTCAAAGGCGAAGGCGATCGCCTGCGCCAGGTCTGGGTCAGTGGCTGGGAGGCGAACGCTGTCGCTGGCCGCTGAAGCGAGCGGGTTTACCGCACATCCACCCAGCGCTCTTCCTCGAACGACCTCGCCATCGCGTGCACGGTGCGCTCGATCTCCAGCCCTTCGGCAAATTCGATGACCCGTGCCGGCTTGCCGGCAAGCCGCGTCAGCAATTCGTGGCACTCGATGATCTTGAGGTCGTTGAAACCGAGCCCATGGCCCGGCGCCGGGAGGAAGGCGTCGTAAGGCTTGTGGTGCGGCGCCACCAATATGGTGCGGTAGCCCTGTTCGGTCGGGCGATCGGCGGTGACGTAGAGCTGGATTTCGTTCATCCGCTCCTGGTCGAACAGGATCGATCCCTTGGAGCCGAAAATCTGTATGGCGATGCGGCCCTTGCGGCCCCAGGCCGAGCGGTTGACCAGCAGCGTGCCGGCAATGCCGTTTTCCAGATGCATCAAAACGCTGGCGATGTCGTAGGTCTCCACCGCACGGCGGCCGCCGCTGGCCAGCTTGCGGTCGACATAGGGTTTGGCCATGTCGCAGATGACTTTTGCGACGCGGCCGAACAGCGTCGAGACCAGCGACAGCGGATGCACGGCGAAATCGTCGAGCGCGCCATAGCCGGATGCGGCCTCATGCTTCCAGAAGAACAGCGCTTCGGGGTCGGCCATGAAGTCCTCGTCCATCTCGATGCGCAGATGGTTGACCTCGCCGATGATCTTTTCCTCGAGCAGCGCGCCGATGTGGCGGATGGCCGGGCTCTGTATGTAGTTGTAGCCAAGCGCTGCGACCTTGCCGGACTTCTTCGCCGCGGCCGCCATCGCCGCTGCTTCGGCAAAGCTCGGCGCCATCGGCTTCTCGCACCACAGATGCTTGCCGGCTTCAAGAATAGCGATGGCCATCTCCGGATGGAACTGATTGGGCGTGGTCAGCGAGACGATATCGACCTCGGGGTCGTTGACGACGGCACGCCAGTCGCCCGACGCCTTGGCGAAGCCGAACTCACCGGCCTTGCGCTTGGCCAGCTCCTCGTTGACCTCGCCGAGATGGACCAGCTTCGGCTTGGCGACATCGGGAAAGACGGCGCCGACGGCGCTCCACGCAATGGCGTGGCATTTGCCCATGAAACCCGTGCCGATAAGACCAACGCCGACCATTTCTTTCTCCCAATACCTGAAGCGATCGATGGATGAATTAGTCCATTTCTTCTCCGAATGGAATGTCTGCCTCATTTTTTATGGCCTTCTTGCGCAGGCTCGCTATGATGGGGCAGAGAGGACGTCACTTGAGTTAAAGAGAGCATGATGTGTCCGAAAACCGCTGCACACTTTTCGGCATCATGTTCTAGATGAGCTTGGACGGGGCGACGATGGACGAACGGGTACCTCGCGACTTCGAGACGCTGCGCGCCACGATCCTCGATCGCCGTGAAACCTTGCCCAAGCGCATCGCCCAGATCGCCGCCTATGCGCTCGACAATCCCGATGACATCGCCTTCGGCACCGCCGCCAGCATCGCTGCTTCGGCGGGCGTGCAGCCGTCCACCCTGATCCGCTTTGCCCAGCAACTAGGCTTCGACGGCTTCACCAGCTTGCAGCAGGTGTTTCGCGAGCGGCTGCGCGAGCGCAATTCCTCTTATGACGAACGCCTTCAGGCGCTGCGCGCCAAGGCCGATGCGGGTGCTGGACACCGCGCCATCTTCGACGGCTTCGTCGCCGCCGCCAGCACTTCGCTCAACGACATCTCACGCTCGCTGGACGAGGCCCATCTGGAAGACGCAATTGCGCTGCTGGCCAAGGCCGAGACCATCTATGTCCTGGCCAAGCGCCGCTCCTATCCGGTGGCGAGCTACATCGCCTATGCGCTGGGCAAACTGAAGATCCGCAACCAGCTGATCGAATCCGCCGGCGGCCTCAATGCCGAGATGGTCGCCTTCGCCACGCCGGCGGACGCCGTCATCGCCATCAGTTTCTCGCCCTATGCGCCGGCCACCATCGAGGAGGCCCGCACCATTTCCGAACAGGGCGTGCCGATCGTCGCCATCACCGACAGTTCGTTTTCGCCACTAGCGCAGTTCGCCAAGGTTTGGTTCGAAGTCGCCGAGGCCGATTTCGCCGGCTTCCGCTCGCTGTCGGCCACCATGGCGCTGGCCATGGCGCTCACCGTCGGCGTCGGCGAGAAGCGGCGCAGCACGGGCAAGAAGCGCAAAGCCTAGGCCGGCGCCCGGCGCTCGAATTCGCGGAAGGAATGCTCATTCCATATTGACTATAGATTGGAATTATTATTTCATATTCCCGGCGCCACGCTGCCGCTCGCGCGTGTCCCCCAACTACGTTGCTCAAGACAACAAGACCGACGGGAGGTTCCAATGAGCGAAGCCGTGGACGCCAAACAGGCGACGCTCGATGTCATCACCATCGGTCGCGCTTCCGTCGACCTTTACGGCCAGCAGATCGGCTCGCGGCTGGAGGACATCACCTCCTTTGCCAAATCGGTCGGCGGCTGCCCGGCCAACATCTCGGTTGGCACGGCGAGACTAGGCCTGCGCTCGGCGCTGCTCACCCGCGTCGGCGACGAGCAGATGGGCCGCTTCATCCGCGAGCAGCTGCGGCGCGAAGGCGTCAATGTCGACGGGCTGAAGACCGACAAGGAACGGCTGACGGCTCTGGTGCTGCTTTCGGTCGAGAGCGAAGGCGTCTCGCCGATGATCTTTTATCGCAGCGACTGCGCCGACATGGCGCTCGCCGAAGAAGACATCGATGAAGCCTTCATCGCCTCGGCCCGTTCCATCGTCGTCACCGGCACGCATTTTTCCCGACCCAACAGCGACGCCGCCCAGCGCAAGGCGATCCGCATCATCAAGGCCAGGGGCGGCAAGGTGGTGTTCGACATCGACTACCGCCCCAACCTCTGGGGACTCGCAGGCCATGCCGAGGGTTTTGAGCGCTATGTCAAATCCGACCGCGTCTCGGCCCAGCTGAAGACGGTGCTGCCCGATTGCGACCTCATCGTCGGCACCGAGGAAGAGATCATGATCGCCTCGGGCGCCGACGATTGCCTGAGTGCGTTGAAGACCATCCGCGCTCTGTCCAAGGCAATCATCGTACTGAAGCGCGGCGCCATGGGTTGCATCGTCTATGACGGGCCGATCAGCGACGATCTGGAAGACGGTATCGTCGGCAAGGGCTTTCCGATCGAGATCTACAATGTGCTCGGCGCGGGCGATGCCTTCATGTCCGGTTTTCTGCGCGGCTGGCTCGGTGGCGAAAACCTGGCAACGGCGGCGACCTGGGCCAATGCCTGCGGCGCCTTCGCCGTGTCGCGGCTGCTCTGCGCGCCGGAATATCCGACCTTCGAGGAATTGCAGTTCTTCCTCAAGAACGGCAGCAAGCACTTAGCGTTGCGCAAGGACGAGGCGATCAACCACATCCATTGGGCGACGACCCGCCGCCGCGATATCCCCTCCATGATGGCGCTTGCCTGCGACCACCGTGTGCAGCTTGAGGACGTCGCGGCAAAGACCGGCGCCGATCCGGCGCGCATCCGCGATTTCAAGGTGCTGGCGGTCAAGGCTGCGGCGAAAGTCGCCGCCGGCCGCGACGGCTGTGGCATGCTGATCGACGAGAAGCATGGCCGCGAAGCGATGTTCGAATTCGCCCGCCACCCCTTTGCCTGGCTCGGCCGTCCCGTCGAACTGCCGGGCTCGCGGCCGCTGCGCTTCGAGTTCTCGCAGGACATCGGCTCGCAACTGGTGGAATGGCCGGTCGACCACTGCATCAAATGCCTGTGCTTCTATCACCCCGACGATCCGGCAGCGCTCAAGGAAGAGCAGCAGCAGAAGCTGCGCTCGCTGTTCGAAGCCGCGCGGAAGGTCGGCCGGGAGCTTCTGGTCGAGATCATCGCCGGCAAGCACGGCAAGCTCGACGAAACGACCATCCCGCGCGCCCTGGAAGAACTCTATGCGCTTGGCATCAAGCCGGACTGGTGGAAGCTCGAACCGCAGGCCTCGGCCGGCGCCTGGGCCAAGATCGAAGCGGTGATCCTGAAGCACGATCCCTGGTGTCGTGGCGTCGTGCTGCTGGGTCTCGAAGCGCCGCAGGACGAACTGGAAGCGGCCTTTGCCGCCACCGCCAAGGCGCCGATCGTCAAGGGTTTTGCTGTCGGCCGCACCATCTTCGTCCACGCCGCCGAACAATGGCTGGCGGGCAAGATGACGGATGACGAGGCTATCGCCGACATGGCCGCGCGCTTCGAACAGTTGACCGAAGCGTGGCTTGCCGCGCGTGGCCGTAAAGCAGCATAAAGGCGCGGCAAGAGGACTGCGGAGGAAAACACCATGAGCAAGACAATCCGCCTGACGATGGCGCAGGCGCTGACCCGCTTTCTCAGCAAGCAGATGACCGAGANCCGAGATCGACGGCAGACGAGTGCCCATCTTCGGCGGTGTGTGGGCGATCTTCGGTCACGGCAATGTCGCCGGCATCGGCGAGGCGCTGTACCAGCTGCGCGACGAATTGCCGACCTTCCGCGCCCACAATGAGCAGGCGATGGCGCATGCGGCGATCGCCTATGGCAAGGCCAATTTCCGCCGCCGCTTCATGGCCGCGACCTCTTCGATCGGCCCCGGTGCGCTCAACATGGTGACGGCGGCGGCGCTCGCCCACGTAAACAGGTTGCCCGTCCTGTTTTTGCCGGGCGATGTTTTCGCCAACCGCATCCCCGATCCGGTGCTGCAGCAGGCCGAGGACTTTTCCGACGGCACCGCGACGGTCAATGACTGCTTCCGTCCGGTGTCGCGCTATTTCGACCGCATCACCCGTCCCGAGCAGATCATCCCGGCATTGGCGCGGACCATGCAGGTGCTGACCGATCCGGCGGAATGCGGCCCGGTGACGCTGTCGCTCTGCCAGGACGTGCAGGCCGAGGCCTATGACTATCCCGAGAGCTTTTTCGCCGAGCGCGTCTGGCACCAGCGCCGGCCGCGTCCGGACCGGCATGAATTGGCGGCGGCGGTCACCGCGCTGAAGGGTGCGAAAAAACCGCTGATCATTGCCGGCGGTGGGGTGCTCTACTCGCAGGCTTCGGATGAACTGGCGAAATTCGGCGAGAGCGCCGGCATTCCGGTCTGCGAGACGCAAGGCGGCAAATCCTCGCTGCCCGACACACATCCGCTCAACATGGCGGCGGTCGGCGTCACCGGGACGTCCGCGGCCAACCGGCTGGCGGAAGAAGCCGATGTCGTGCTCGCCATCGGCACCCGCCTGCAGGATTTCACCACCGGCTCGTGGGCGCTGTTCAAGAACTCCGGCAAGACCATCATCGGGCTCAACGTGCAGCCTTTCGACGCCGGCAAGCACCGCGCGCTGCCGCTGGTCGCCGATGCGGCCGAAGGGCTCGCCGAACTCGGTGCTGCGCTGGGGAACTGGAAAGCACCGGCGACATGGACCGACAATGCGACCCAGGGCAAGAAGGCTTGGCAGGCTGAAGCCTCCAAGGTGACGGCGTCGACCAATGCCGCCTTCCCTTCGGATGCGCAGGTGATCGGCGCTGTGCAGCGCGCGCTGGGATCCGGCGTGACCTTGCTGAACGCGTCAGGCGGCCTGCCGGGCGAGTTGCACAAGCTCTGGCAGGCAGGCGCGCCCGGCTCGTACCATGGCGAATATGGCTTCTCGACCATGGGCTACGAGATTGCCGGCGGGCTCGGCGCCAAGATGGCCAAGCCCGACCAGGAGGTCGTCGTCATGGTCGGGGACGGCTCATACCTCATGATGAATTCCGAAATCGCCACGTCGGTGATGCTCGGCCTGAAGCTGACCATAGTGGTGCTCGACAACAGGGGTTATGGCTGCATCAACCGGCTGCAGATGGCCACCGGCGGCGCCAACTTCAACAACCTCCTGAAGGACGCGCGCCACGAGATCCTGCCCGACATCGACTTCGCCGCGCATGCGGCGAGCATGGGCGCTATTGCCGAGAAGGTGCCGTCGATCACCGGCCTGGAGACCGCGCTGCAAAAGTCGAAAACCAACGACCGCACCACCGTGCTGGTCATCGACACCGACCCGCTGATTTCCACCGATGCCGGCGGCCATTGGTGGGATGTCGCGGTGCCGGAAGTCTCCGCACGGCCGCAGGTCAACGCAGCCCGCAAGGCCTACGACGAAAAGCGGCAGATGCAGACAATCGGCGATTGATGTACATGCACCCGGCCCCTACCTCCCCCTTGTGGGGAGGTCGGACCGAAGGTCCGGGTGGGGGTCTGGCGCCGCACCCCACCTCGCTGCTTCGCAGCGACCCTCCCCACAAGGGGGAGGGTGAACAAGAAACCGGAGCTAAAACTTGAAAGCCAAACTGGGCATGTCCCCCATTGCGTGGTGGAACGATGATCTTGCCGAACTCAGCGACGACGTCTCGCTGGAAGAGTGCCTGCGCCAGTCGCGCTCGGCCGGCTTCACCGGCATGGAAATGGGCCGCCGCTTTCCCAATGACCCCGAAATCATGCTGCCTATCCTGAAAAAGGCCGACGTGACGCTGTGCGGCGGCTGGTTCTCCGGCACGCTGGTCGATGAGGACATGGGCAAGAACAAGGATCGCATCCAGCCGATGATCGACCTGTTCAAGGCGGTGAATGCGCCTTGCATCGTCTATGGCGAGGTCGGCCGCTCGATCCAGGGTGATCGCTCCAGGCCTCTCACCACGAAGCCGAAATTGTCCAACGACGAGATGAGGGCCTATGCCAGGCGCCTCACCGAATTCGGCGAATGGTGCGCCGAGCAAGGCATGCCGCTGTCCTATCACCATCACATGGCGGCGGTGGTCGAGACCGAGCCGGAGCTCGATGCCTTCATGCGCCATTCCGGCGAAGGCATTCCGTTGCTGCTCGATGCAGGGCATCTCGCCTTTGCCGGTGGCGACGTGCTGCGCGCCATCGACAACCACCACAAGCGCATCAGCCATGTCCATGTGAAGGATGTGCGCATGGGCGTGATCGACGGGCTCGACCGCACAAAGCAGTCCTTTCTCGACGCCGTGGCGCTCGGTGCCTTCACGGTGCCTGGCGACGGTTCGCTCGATTTCGGCGCCATCGTGCAGCGCTTCGCCGACCATGGCTATGAAGGCTGGTTCGTCGTCGAGGCCGAGCAGGACCCGAAAAAGAACCCGCCGCTGAAGATGGCCCACGTGGGTTACAAGGAGCTGATGCGGGTGATGACGGCGGCCGGCTACACGGTCGAGACGCAAGGCTTTCCCAATGCGTAAGCCGGTCCGATGAAGGATTACGAGCACCCGTTCTTCCGGCCGCTGTGGCGGCGCGTTGCCGTCGTCGCCGTCTGCGTGATCTGGGCCGGAATAGAATTCGCCTCCGGCACCCCATTCTGGGGCATCATTGCGCTCGGCTTTGCCGCCTACGCGGTGTGGCAGTTCTTCTATCTTTACAAGCCGGTGGAGGAGAGCAAGGCTGCGCCTGATCGACCGAAGACCGGCGAAGCGAAGGCGGACGCCGAACCGAAGGAATGAAGCGGCCGTGGCTCGGAAGGGCTTGCGGGTCGGACACTCGACACCTGGCGTATCGCCTACGTCGGTGATTGGCCGGAACGTCCCTCGCTTCGTCATCCTAGGGTCTTCGCGACGGAGCTTCGCTCTAGGATGACGAAGTTGAGAGGCCGACCTCGAAGACTTGCGATAGGAGAGACAAAACATGTCGAAACTGCTCGTCAAAGCCGACAAGGGCCATGGCCGCGTCGCCCATGTCACGCCCAAAAGCGCCGGATGGACCTATGTCGGCTTCGACCTGCACCGCCTGAAGCCGGGCGAGACCGCATCCGGCAAGACGCAGGATCGCGAAGTCTGCCTGGTGTTCGTCACCGGCAAGGGCACGGCAAGGGCCGGCGGCCAGGAACTCGGCCTGCTCGGCGAGCGCATGTCGCCCTTCGAGGGCAAGCCGTGGTCGGTCTATATTCCGGAGGGTTCGGACTGGTCGGTCACCGCCGACACCGATCTCGAACTCGCGGTCTGCTCGGCGCCGGGCCTGGGCGGCGGCTTGCCCGTTCGCGTCATCGCACCCGACGACCTCGGCCAGGAGACTCGGGGCAAAGGCACCAACACGCGCTACGTCACCAACATATTGCCCGAGGGCAAGCCCGCCGACTCGCTGCTGGTGGTCGAGGTCATCACGCCCGGTGGCCACACATCGAGCTACCCGCCGCACAAGCACGATCAGGACAATCTGCCGGCCGAATCCTATCTTGAGGAAACCTATTACCACCGCCTCAACCCGCCGCAGGGCTTTGCCTTCCAGCGCGTCTACACCGACGCCGACAAGTCGGGCGCCCGCGAACTGGACGAGGCGATGGCGATCGAGGACGGCGATGTCGTGCTGGTGCCCAAGGGCTATCATCCGTGCGCGGCCTGTCACGGCTACGACCTCTATTACCTTAACGTCATGGCCGGGCCGAAGCGGACGTGGAAGTTCCACAACGCGCCCGAGCACGAATGGCTCATGAAGGCCTGATCGGCCTTCGCTTGCGCCGGAAGAAAAATCGTCGGCTAACGATCCATGGGGTCGATTTGCCTTCGAAAACTCGCATAAGCTTCGTCAATCCGTCATGGAAATCACCTATGGCAGCGGGCTGACGAGGATTTTTTTCGATGCGCTACGCCATCTATTTCACCCCGAGGCAGGACGAGCCGTTGGCGCGGATCGCCGCCAACTGGCTGGGTCGCGACCCCTTTGGCGCCGCCACCAGGCCGGTCGAGGCGGTGGGCGAGCTGTCGGCGGCCGAAGTCGCCTTTCACACCGCATCGGCGCGGCGCTACGGTTTTCATGCGACGCTGAAAGCGCCCTTCCGGTTGGCCGCCAACGAAACCGAAAGCTCGTTGCGCGCGGCGCTGGACGCCTTTGCCAAAGCAACGCCGACGGTCACCATCCCGCGCCTGGTCGTCAGCCAGATCGATGGTTTCTTCGCTTTGGTGCCGGAAGGTCCGCTGCCGCCGCTCAACCGTTTCGCCGATGATGTCGTGCTTAGCTTCGACCGTTTTCGCGCGCCGCTCACCGAAGCGGAAATCGAACGGCGCAGCCCGGATTCGCTGAAACCGGCCGAGTTCCGCAATCTCTGTCAGTGGGGCTACCCCTACGTGTTCGAGACCTTTCGCTTCCACATGACGCTGTCCGGCCGGGCCGGGCCGCAGGAAAGCCAACGTCTGCGCGCGGCAATCGACAGCCTGTTCGCCGATGTGCTGCAGCAGCCGGTGCTGGTGGATGCGCTGACGCTGTTCGTCGAAACCGAACCGGGCGCTCCGTTCATGGTGCTTTCGCATCATGCGCTCGGCCGCCGCGCTGCCCGAAAAACCGCCTAACCGCAATTCGTCCGAGTAACCAGGGACCGCCTGAAATGACCGCCGAAACTGTTCTCCACAACGCCCGCATCGTGCTTGCCGACGAGATCGTCGAAGGGTCGCTCGTGCTGCGCGACGGTTTTATCTCCGGCGTCGACGCCGGCACCGGCCACACCGGCGGGGGCATGGGCGGCGAGGACATGGGCGGCGACTACATCATTCCCGGCCTGGTCGAGCTGCACACTGACCATCTCGAAGGCCACTATGCGCCGCGCCCGAAAGTGCGCTGGAACCCGATCGCCGCCGTCCTTGCCCATGACGCGCAGGTGGCCACCGCCGGCATCACCACCGTGCTCGACGCTTTGCGTGTCGGCATGGACGAGGACGCGGATATTACCTCCGACGACATCCGCAAGCTCGCCGGCGCGATCGAGGACAGCGTCGCGAAAGACCGGTTGCGGGCCGACCATTTCTTGCACCTGCGCTGCGAGGTCTCGGCGCCGGATTGCTTGCGGGCTTTCGCCAATTTCGATGGCGACGAGCGGGTCAAACTGGCCTCGCTGATGGACCATGCGCCGGGACAGCGCCAGTTCGTCAATCTCGAGACCTACGCCTATTACTACCAGCGCAAGCTGAAGCTGACCGATCGCGACTTCCAATTGTTCTGCGAAAAGCGGATGTCGGAATCAGCGAAGAATTCGGGACCGAACCGGGTGGCGATATCAGCCGCCTGCAACGAGCGGGGCATTGTGCTGGCGAGCCATGACGACGCCACATCGGGCCATGTCGACGAAGCGATCGAGCAGGGCGTGCGCGTCGCGGAATTCCCGACCACGCTGGAAGCCGCCAAGGCCTCGAAGGATGCCGGGCTCGGCGTGCTGATGGGCGCGCCCAACGTCATGCGCGGCTCCTCGCATTCGGGCAACGTCTCGGCCCGCACGCTGGCCGGCGACGGCCTGCTCGACATATTGTCGTCCGACTACATTCCCTTCAGCCTGATCCAGTCGGCCTTCTTCCTCGGCGACGTCGTCGAGGGCATTTCCCTGCCGCAGGCGGTTGCGATGGTGTCGAAGAATCCGGCCGAGGCGATCGGCCTAAACGACCGCGGCGTCATCGAACAGGGCCGCCGCGCCGACCTCGTGCGTGTGCGCGTCGACGACCATGTGCCGGTCGTGCGCACTGTCTGGCGCCAAGGGCGCCGGGTCGCCTGATGGTCTCGGCGTCGATCGAGCGCGAACTCAGCAGCGAGGCCTTTCCGCTCCGCAACGGCGTGTTTGTCGCCGTCGTCGGCCCGAGTGGCGCCGGCAAGGATACGGTAATCGGTTATGCCCGCACCTTGTTTGCCGACGAGACGAGGCTGGAGTTCGTCCGCCGGGTCATCACCAGGCCGAGCGATGCGGCAAGCGAGGATCACGACACGCTGGCCGACGCGGCCTTTGTCGAAGCCGAGGCCGACGGCGCCTTCGCCATTTCCTGGGAGGCGCACGGCCTGCGCTACGGCATTCCGGCCGATGTCGACTCGTCCATCGCCAACGGCTATGTCGCGGTCGCCAATGTCTCGCGCGCAGTCATCCCGGTGCTGCGGGAGCGCTATGCCAATCTGGCTGTCGTCGAGATCACCGCCTCGCCGGAAATCCTCGCCGAGCGTCTCGCCCAGCGCGGCCGCGAATCGCGCGGCGAAGTGCTGGCTCGGCTCGCCCGCAGCGCCAATATCGCTTTGTCCGGCTCCGGCGTCACCTCGATCGACAATGGCGGCCAGCGCGAAGCCGCCGGAGAACGCTTCGCCGAGGTGCTGCGCAATGCGATGGCCTTCTCGGATATATCCGGCGTGATGTAGCGCTACTCCGCCGCGACAGTCTTCCGGCTGGCATCGAGCATCAGCCGCCTTGCGCGGAACACGCCCCATTGCTGGTCGACCAGCACGCCGATCAGGATCACGCCGCCCATCACCGCGAAGTTGAGCGAGGACGGGATGCCGAGCAGATTGACCAGGTTCTGCAACTCCTGCAGCAGCACGGTGCCCAGGATGACGCCGACCAGCGAGCCTTCGCCGCCGCGCAGCGAGAAGCCGCCGAGAACGGCGGCGGCAATGGCGTAGAGCTCGTAGAACTGGCCGTGGCTGGCCGGCGAGATCGAGCGCGTGTACATGGCGAAATAGATCGCCGACAGCGCCGTCAGCACGCCGCAGATGACATAGGCGGCCATGACGACACGGCCGGTGCGAATTCCCGAATATTTCGCCGCCTCTTCGTTCTTGCCGATGGCATAGAGGTAGCGTCCGAACACCGAGCGGTGCAGCACCACCCACATGACGATCGAAATGACGATCAGTGCGATGAAGCTGTTGGGCACGCCATAGCTGCGGCCCGCGGTGAGGAATTCGAGCTCGGGAAAATTCTGGCCGAAGGCGAAGCCGGCGGTGCCGTCGGCGGTATAGAAACGGGCGACCCCGCGATAGATCAAAAGGCCGCACAGCGTGACCACGAAGGGCTGCAATTTCAGCCTTGTGATCAGCCAGCCATGCGCCAGTCCGATGATGCCGCCCAGCACCAGGATCAGCGGCAGCGCCAGCGGCCATGGCATGTCGCGCACGGCGATGAAATCGATGAATAGCGTGCCGAGCAGCGCCACCAGCGATCCCACCGACAATTCGATGCCGCCGGTAATGATGACGAAGGCCTGGCCGATGGCGAGGATCCCGAACAGGCCGATCAGGTTCGAGGTGTTGGCGAGGTTGATCGGCAAAAGAAAGCGCGGGTTGATGGCGGTCACCACGGCGCCGACCACCAGGATCAGGATCAGCAGGCCGAGATCTTTTTTGCTCATCGTCTTCTCCCCAATGCGCCGGACCGGCAATCGCCTGAAGCCCGCTAGTTTGCCGGCTTGCCGACCGCCAGCAACAGCACGTTTTCCTGGCTGAATTGTTCTTTGTCGAGAATGCCCGAGATCTGGCCCTCATGCATGACGGCGATGCGGTCGGACACGCCGATCACCTCTTCCATGTCGCTGGAGATCATCAGCACGGCCACGCCGGCATCGGCCAAGGCTCGCATCAGCCCGTAAATCTCGGCCTTGGCGCCGATATCGATGCCGCGCGTAGGCTCATCGAGGATCATCACCTTCGGGTTCATCGCCAGCCATTTGCCCAGCACCACCTTCTGCTGGTTGCCGCCCGACAGCGTGCCGGTTCGCGTCTGCACCGACGGCGCCTTGATGCCGAGATTGCTCTTCTGCTTCTCGGCGGTGGCGGTCTCGGCGCTTGCCGACACCAGTCGACGCTTCGCATGCGCCGGCAGGTTGGGCAGCGAGATGTTCTGCGCGATCGACAGGTCAAGCAAAATGCCGGTCAGCTTGCGGTCTTCCGGAACCAGAAAAATGCCATGCGCGACCGCATCGGCCGCCGAACCCAGCACAAGCGGCTTGCCGTCGAGTTCGAGCCCACCGCCAAGCGTGCTGTCTATGCCGAAGAACACCCGCGCCAGTTCGGTGCGGCCGGAGCCGACAAGGCCGGCGAGGCCGAGGATTTCACCGCGCCTGATGTCGAGGTCGACCGGCCGGGCAGGGTAGGCGGGGGTGCGGATGGCTTTGGCCGAGAGCGCAGTGGCGCCCGGCGCCCGAGCCGCCTCGGAGGCCTTCTCGCGCTCCTTCAGCATGCGGCCGATCATCAGCTTGACCATCTGGTCGTGGTTGATGGCGCTCTTCGGCAAGGTGCCAGCCAGCATGCCGTCGCGCAGCACCACGACGCGGTCGGCGACGCGCTCGACCTCATGCAGCCGGTGCGAAATGAAGATGACGCTGATGCCATCGGCCTTCAGCGCCTTGATGACGTCGAGCAGCTTGTCGGTTTCGGCGAGCGGCAGGCTCGACGTCGGCTCGTCGAGGATCACCAGCCGCGCCTTGATCGACAGTGCCTTGGCGATCTCGACCATCTGCTGCTGCGCCAGCGACAGCGAGGCAACCGGCGTATCGGCGGAGAAATTGGCGCCGACGCGCTTCAGCAGTGGCGCCACCATTTCGCGCAGCTTGGCGCGGTCGACCAATCTCAGCGGCCCGCCGCGCAACGGCTCGCGGCCGAAGAAGATATTGGCGGCAACATCGAGGTTTTCGAAGAGATTGAGTTCCTGGTGGACGAAGGCGATGCCCGACCCCAGGCTGCCTTCGACGGTGAGCCCGTCATGCGCAACGCCGTCGACGGTGATGGCGCCGCTGTCCGGCCTGGTGACGCCGCCGAGGATCTTCATCAAGGTCGATTTGCCGGCGCCGTTTTCGCCGACCAGGCCGATCACCTCGCCCGGCCTGACCTCCATGGAAAAGCCGTCCAGCGCCACCACGCCCGGATAGGTCTTGCGCACGTTCTCGAGGCCGAGGAACGGGGTGGTTGCGACGATAGATGGGTCGGAATAATTCATCACGCCATATTTGATCAGGCTTGCCAGCAGCCGGTGGGCTACAGACTGACGGGCCTTGGCCGACCCGTCAACACGATCGCCGGCTCAAGGCGAACCCTGAGCCGGCGCAACTGCTCGTGGTCTCAGTTTCCGGACATCGCCTTCAGATTGGCGGCATAGGTGTCGACATCGTCCTTACCGATGATCTTGGTCGGGATGATGATCAGGCCGCCTTCCGGAATGCCTGATTTGTCGCCCTTGAGATAGGCGGCCATCAGCTTCATGCCCTGATAGGCCCATTCGAAGGGCTGCTGCACGACGGTGGCCGCCACGGTGCCTTCCTTGACGCCGCCCAACGTGATCGGATCGTCATCGAAGCCGACGACGGTGATCGAGCCGAGCTTGCCGGCGTCGCGCAGCGCTTCATAGATGCGCGGCGTGTTGTAGGAATAGAAGCCGACCATGCAGGTGATGTCGGGGCTGGCGACCAGCGCGTCCTCGACATTCTTCTTGGCGCGCGCCTGGTCGATGTCGTCGCCGCGCACGTCCACCAGTTCGATCTTGCTGCCGGCGAGGCCGTCCTTCATGCCCTGGATGCGTTCCTTGGCATTGTCGGCGCCGAGCAGGCCGACGAAGCCGAGGCACTTGCCGCCGTCCGGCATCGCTTTCTTGGCGATCTCGGCCGCCTGCTTGCCGGCGTCGACATTGGACGAGCCGATATAGGCAACACGCTTGGTCTGCGGGGCATCGGAGTCGGTGGTGAACAGCGCCGTTTCCGACGCTATCTTGTTCAGACCGTCGGTCGAGGTCTTGGGATCGACGGCCGAGACCATGATGCCCTTGACGCCGGCGGTCACCAGATCATCCATCAGCCGCTGCTGGATGGCGACCGAGGACTGCTCGGGATATTTGAGTTCGAGATTGTAGTCGGGCAATTCGGCCTGCGCCTTCTTGACGCCGGCTTCGGCGGCCTTCCAGAAATCGGAAGCGCCGTTGACGACGAAGGCCAGCGTCGGCTTGTCGTCGGCGCGCGCAATGGCTGTCGCGGTCAGGCCAAGCAGCAGGGCTGCGGTGGCCACGGATGCATGTCGTATCAAGGATTTCATGTTCAACCTCCCGTTTTGGCTCAGTCGTCGGACTGAACCGATCTTGCATTCACTGACTTGCCGCTCGCGATTTGGACGCCCTCCTCCTCAGGGGTTCCCGGCGCTGAAGAATGGCGTCGTCGGTCGCGATCACGGACATTAGAGACTCATCCCGTGCTCGTAAATAGTCTGATTTGTCTGACATATCACATGTCCGAGACCACGCTTGCGGAGGCAAACCCCGCTCGCCATCGGGCCATTCACGTGCACTTCTCGCCGCACGGGTCCCACCTGACCGGACACGGCGGATTGACGTTACAGCGTCGTTTTGTATTAGTAAACACTATTAGCAGAGGTCCCGCGCGGACACTCGGCGGTGGCCCTAGGTCTAGTTTTCCCGAACAGGTGCAGCACCGCTTCGCGCAAGCAGATGCCTTGCAGTCCTCGAATTTCACGCGGCCCGCAGCGGCATGGCGGGGAACTTCAAAGCTGCTAATAAAGATAAACGCCTTCGACTATTTCCATCGGTCGACGGCGCGACACCATCTTGTCGGTGTGGCAGGCTTGCGACTAGACAGGCTGGGGATTGGGACGCAATGCCATGAGCGAGACGAGGGATCCGGACGACACGGCGAAGCGGCGCAAGGCGCCGGCGAGAGCCGCCAAGGGCGGCCGCGTCACCATGACCGACATCGCCAGGGCAGCCGGGTGCTCGCAGGCGACCGTCTCTTTCGTGCTCAACGATTCGCCCGGCATCCGGCTGTCGCAGCAGACGCGCGAGCGGGTGATCGACGCCGCGCGTGCGCTCGGCTACGCAGCACCCGCCTTCTCGGCGCTGCGCAAACCTGTTCCCGCCTTCGATGGACTTGACAGTGTCATCGGTTTCGCCGTCGACCAGCTGGCGACAAGCCCGGAAGCCGTTGTCGCCATCGAGGGCGCGCGCCAGGCGTCGTGGAACGCCGGCAATGTGTTGCTCGTGGCGCAGACCATGGGCGACTCCGTCATGGAGCCGCGCGCCATTGCGGCGCTCACCAGGCGCGGCATCTCGGCGCTGGTCTACATGACCATCTTCACCCGCGAGATCACGGCACCGGACTTCCTCTACGGCCTCGACATCCCGGTCATCCTGCTCAACTGCTACACGGCCGATTATGCCTTCCCGGCCGTGGTGCCGTCCGAGATCGCCGGCGGCCAGAACTCGACCCGGCATCTGATCGGCCACGGCCACCGCCGCATCGCCACCATCACCGGCGAGCCGTGGATGCAGGCCGCGCAGGACCGGCTGAAAGGCTACCGCAGAGCGCTCGCCACCGCCGACATCCCGTTCGATCCCGAACTGGTGGTCGAGGGCGACTGGTCGGCGAGCGCCGGCTATGCCGCGACCGTTAAGCTTTTGGCGCTCAAGGAGCGCCCGACCGCCATCTTCTGCCAGAACGACCGCACAGCCATCGGCTGCTACGAAGCGCTGAAGGAGGCGGGCCTGCACATCCCGCAGGACATCTCCGTCGTCGGCTATGACGACGAGGAGATCGCCCGCCACCTGTTCCCGCCGCTGACAACATCGATCCTGCCGCACATGGCGATGGGCCAATGGGCGATCGAACAGCTCGAAGTGCCGCCGCCTCCCGGCCGCGGCCGCTATCCAATCACCAAGCTGGAATGCCCGCTGGTGCAGCGGGATTCGGTGGCAGCTGTGGCTGGATAAAGCTGAACCAGCCCATCCCGATGCAAATCGGGATGGGTCTGTTTGGTGTTTGCGCCTCAGGGCAGGGTCAATCCGGGAACGTGCCGCGGTTAGAACCGCAAGACGACGAAGGAGCGCCTGCGATAGCAGCGCCGGCGCAACCGGCCATGCCGCCAGAACGTGCGGCAGTGCCGTCTCCAGACATGCCGCCTGTGGTGGCGACGATGGTGCCATCGCCGATGCGAGATCTGCTCGACATCGCCAGCGCCTTCGTCGTCATCAAACGAATTGGCATCCTGCTTGTCGAGTTCATCGAGAATGCCGTTACCGACATTGGGAACCCCGGCCACGGCCTCGAGAGGCCGAACCGCGGTAGCAAGCGCCGCGGCCCCCGCAACGCCAAACAATGCTGTCAAGAATGATCGCCGATCCATCAAAACCTCCATCAGCAAGACAAGGCTAACATGACGAGCCTAACACAAAGCAGCTAGAGCGGGTGATACAAAAGGCCAGAGGCGAATCTTCGAGCCGGCCCAAACGGGTGACCGGACGGACGGCAGAGGTCGGAGCAAGGCCGCTACCGGGCGGCGCGCTTCCTTCGGCTCGGCGACCAAGCCATGCGGAATGCCGCCGATGAAAGCGCACAGCCTGAGCGGTTCCGCCTTTCCGCGAAACTCTGAACCGCTTGGCAAAGCTACCCCCTAAGAATGCCCGCCACCTTGCGGCAGTGGCTGGCTGAGAGACTGACGCCCCACGGCAGATGCGATGTTGCGGTACTCAGCGCCGCGCCAATATCCGGCAGAGCTCCTTCAGGTCCCGGTCGTAGGTGCCCTTGCCGCTGAGCACGCTGGCGCAGCGTTTTTTCATCTTGGCGATCTGGCCGGCCGACATGGCGCTGATGGCAACCACCGCCGGTCGCGCCGGCACCGCCGGCGTGTTGGGATCCCTGGGGCTGGTGGTCGTTGTCTGTGTGCCAATGCCGACGCCGACCCCGGCCGTCACTCCACTGCCCACCCCGACCCCGGCGCCGACCCCGACACCGCTGCCGACGGTTGCGCCGACCCCGACCCCGACGCCCGCGCCGACCGATACGCCTGCGCCGGCGGTAACGCCGCTGCCAACCGAGGCGCCGACACTGGCGGTGGTGCCGCTGGTGCCTCCGACCGTCGCTCCGGCATTGACGCCCTTGCTCCCGCCGACCGAGACACCGACGCCAAGCCCGCCGCCACTGCCGCCGACCGAAACACCCACCCCACCGCTGCCGCCGATGCCCACACTGAGCCCGCCCGCGCCAGCCGGAAAGCACAAAGCTACGGAAACCGCGCCGCCGGCCAAGACCTTTGTTAAACTTTTAAAGAAATCCATAACGCCGCTCCCCGTGCTGGTTGCCTGGACGCAGGTTGAACAGCATCCGTTACCAATATGATTACGCGAGTGTAGCGTTTTTAGTTTCTGCAAGAATAGGTAGTATTGGAAATCGTTGTTATAGCTTCTTGCGGCGACCGGAATATATATTTTGGAATTGGCGGAAAAAATCGAGGATTTGCGGTTAGACTCGGAACCTTAGACAGGCAGGACGAGTGCTCGCATGCGGGAATTTACCGGGCGCATGCCTCAGGCCATGTTGCGACGCCGCTTCGCTAGGCTGCGGTGGAGAATGGACCCTCGAGAATGGGGCTCGTACTGCAGAAAAGGGGACGATCCAAGAAACCCGTGACGATCTCCACCGATGTCGGGCGCGTTGTGCGCCACATCGTTCCGCTGCTCGCAGTCGACGGCGTCAGCGCTACCCTTGCGGGCATACCTTCGCCCCGTTTGGCGTTTCTGCCCTTTGGATCGGATGCCGATCGTCCGCTGGCGTTTCGAATCTCTTCAACTTACGCCGAGTTTCGCAAATCCACTTTAATCCCGGCTAACGTTCGAAGGGTTCGCCAAGCGAGGCGACACCGTTCAGCCTGAGCAAGCGGCGGTCCGCCGAGATGACACCGAGCACGACGATCGTAACGAGATAGGGAAGGCTGGAAAGCAGTTGCGATGGCAAGTCCAGACCGGTCGCCTGGGCGGCGAGGCTCATCAGCGAAACCGCACCGAAGAGGCAGGCACCCAGGAAGATGCGGCCAGCGAGCCACGTACCAAAGACAACGAGTGCGATCGCGATCCAGCCACGTCCGGCAATCATACCGTCCGCCCAAAGGGGCGTGTACACCGCCGCCGCATAGGCGCCGGCAAAACCCGCCATCATGCCACCAAAAGCTATGGCCGCGATACGGATAGCGATGACCGGATAGCCGATGGCATGGGCTGCCTTGGGATTCTCGCCGATTGCCCTCACGACAAGGCCGACTCTCGTATAGGCAAACATCGCCCAGATCGCAAACGTCACGGCAAGGGAAAGCCATACGACGACGTCCTGGACAAACAGCCTGCCGACTACCGGGATTTCCGAGAGGCCGGGAAAGGCAAGTTTCGGGAGCCCCTTGACCGTCAAGCTCTCGTAGCTTTTGCCGAACAGCGCCGAAAGGCCCTGGCCGAGAATGCCGATCGCAAGGCCTGTCGCGACCTGGTTTGCCCGGAATCCGAGTGCCAGCACTGCAAAGACGAGGGACAGGACGGCGCTACCGAGGCCGGCGGCAACGAACCCCAGCAGGTGTCCACCGCCGTGGTAGACGACGATGAACGCGAGCACCGCGCCGAGGGCCATCAGGCCCTCTACGCCGAGGTTAAGAACGCCGGCGCGCTCGACCACCAACTCGCCGAGTGCGGCAAGGAGAAAGGGGGTTGCCGCTGCGAGCATGCCCGAAATAATGAACTCGACGGCGTTCATGGCTGGCTCAGGTGATGGGGGCGGCGCCACTCGATGCGGTAGCGCACGAAGGCCACAGCGCCGAGATAGGCGAGCAGCAAGCTGCCTTGGAAGACGCGGACGGCGGCGATCGGCAGGTTTGCCGACACCATCGCATTGTCGCCGCCGATATAGAGGACAGCCATAAAGAGCGCGGAAAAGATGATGCCGACTGGATGCAAGCCGCCGAGATAGGCGACAATGATGGCCGCATAACCGTAGCCGGTCGAGATCGAGCGCTGCAGCTGGCCGAGCGGCCCCGCGACTTCCGCCGCGCCTGCCAGTCCCGCCGCCAAGCCACCGATCAGAAGCGATAGCCAAATCGCACGCCCTTCGCTGAAGCCGGCGTAACCGGCCGCGCGCGGGGCAAGGCCGCCGACCTTGAGCTTATACCCCATGAAGCTTCGCTGCATGAAAACCCAGGCCACCAGCGAGAGCGCAAGTGTGATGAGCAGCGAGACGTTGACGCGGGTACCGGTGATCAGGGTCGGCACCATCGCGTCGTTCTGAAACATGACGGATTGTGGGAAATTGAAGCCGGCCGGGTCCTTCCATGGGCCGAGCAGCAGGTAGTTGAGGACTTGCGCCGCAACGAGGCTCAGCATCAGGGAGACCAGGATCTCGTTCGCATTGAGCCTGACGCGCCAGAAGGCGGTGATAGATGCCCAAAGTGCACCGCCGAGGGCACCGAGAAGCAGCATCAGCGGCCAGATCCACTGCCCGGTCGCCTGCGGAAACCAGACGGGGATCGCCGAGGCGAAAATAGCGCCCAGGATAAACTGGCCCTCCGCGCCGATGTTGAACACTTTTGCGCGGAAACCGATCGCCAGCCCCTGCGCAATGAGGAGAAGGGGCCCCGCCTTCAGCAGCACCTCCGCAAACGATGCCCAGGAGAGGAACGGCTCGAGAAGCATCGCGTACAGGACGGCCGCCGGATCTCGGCCTATCAGCACATAAAGGCCCAGATTGAGGATGATCGCCATGCCAAGCGCGACAGCCGGGGCCAGCATGGCCGCGACGAGCGAGGCATGCTCCCGGCGGACGAGCGCGGGGAGGAACGGCGCGGCCCAAACGCTCATGCAGGAACCTTCTCTGGCGAGGCATGTGCTCCGATCATGTATCTGCCGATGTCTTCGGGGCGCGTGTCCCGCGTGACCAGAGGCGGACTCAGCATTCCATGATGGAGCACCTGGATGAAATCGCAGAGTTCGAAAAGTTCCTCGAGTTCCTCGGAAATTACGAGGATCGCCACGCCCAGGTTGCGCAACGCGATGAGCCGCCTTCTGATGGCGGATGCAGCGCCAATGTCTACACCCCAGGTCGGCTGCGCCACGAAAAGCAGTTTTGGCGACAGCATCATCTCGCGACCGACGATGAATTTCTGCAAGTTGCCGCCGGACAGCGAGCCCGCTTCGGCATCCGGGCCGGAGGCGCGGACGTCGTACCGACGGATGCATTCGCTGGTGAAAGCCGTCGCTCCGGCGCTGTTGATGAGGCCGCGCCTCACGAGATCGAAAGGATGGGCGGTAAGAACGGTGTTGAGCACGAGCGACATTTCAGGGACCGCGCCGCGTCCCAGCCGGTCTTCGGGCACGAAGGCGAAGCCAAATCTCCTGCGCGCGGCCGCATCGAGTGCGCCTACGTCGCGGCCCATCATGTAAATCCGGTCGCGTTGTTCCTTCAGCAGCATCGCTTCGCCCGAGATAAGCGCGGCAAGCTCGCCTTGGCCATTGCCCGATATTCCGGCTATGCCAAGGATCTCGCCTGATCGTACCGTGAGGCTGATGCCGGAGAGCGGCGTGGCAAAGGGGTCGTCCGGCGTGTAGTCCATGCCGATTATTTCCAGCCGCTTCTCCCCCTCGGGCATGGCCAACGCGGGCATCACCTCGGGCATGTCGCGGCCGATCATCATCCGGGCGAGGTCGTGCGCATCATAGTCGCGCGGGTCGACGGTGCCGATAACGCGCCCTCCACGCAAGACCGTCGCCTGGTCACAGATCGTGCGAATTTCCTCCAGTTTGTGGGAGATGAACAGGATGGACACGCCGCGGTCGCGAAGGCGCCTGAGCGTGTCGAACAGCTTCTTCACCGCCTGCGGCGGCAAGACCGAGGTCGGCTCGTCGAGAATGAGCAGCTTCGGGTCCGTCATCAGGCAGCGGATGATCTCCACCCGCTGCCGTTCGCCGACCGAGAGCGCGTGCACATCGGCGAGAGGATCCACTTCAAGGCCAAAATCCTGGCCGAGGCTGCGGATGCGCCCCGCCAGCTCCGCCTTGCCGCCGGGGACGACGAGCTGGATGTTCTCGACGACAGTCAGCGTCTCGAACAGCGAGAAATGCTGAAAGACCATGCCGATGCCCCTGCGCCGTGCCTCAGCCGGCGAGGCAAGGCGCAGATGCTCTCCGTTCCAGACGACGGTGCCTTCGTCCGGCTGTTCAACGCCATAGATGAGCTTCATCAGCGTCGATTTGCCCGCCCCATTCTCCCCGAGAATCGCATGGATCGATTGGGGCGCCACGTCCAGATCGATGGCTTGGTTGGCCCGGACTTGGCCGTAGCTCTTCGAGATGCCGCGGAGCGACAGAAGGGGCGGGGTCATGACTTACTTCGGCAGTGGTGTGGTGACACCCTTGACGTGCCAGTCCATCGCGACGATCTCGGGATCCGCTATCGTCGCACCGGCGGCGGCGGCTTCGCTGCCGTCGGCCTTGGTGATTGGACCTGTGAAGGGCGAGAAGCTGCCGTCGGCGATCTTCGCCGCCACTTCCTTGATCTTCGTCATCGTGTCGGCTGGGATATCTGAGTTCCAGTCCACGACCTCCACCACCTTTTCGGCGACGCCGAGGAAGGTGTTGGCGCCCTTGAAAGTTCCGGCGAGATGGGCATCCACGGAAGCCTTGAAGAAGGGCGACCAGTCTGTCGCGATGCAGCCGAGATATTTCTTCGGTGCATATTTCTTCATCGACGAATTGAGGTTGAACGCGTAGACGCCAGCCTCCTCGCAGGCCGAGATCACGGAGGGTGTGTCCTGCGCGTTCGAGAAGATCACGTCGCAGTTCTGTGCCATCAGCGCCTTGGCGGCTTCCTGTTCCTTGGCCGGGTCGAACCAGGAGTTCACCCAGACGACCGATACCTCGATATCGGGATTTACGGTCTGTGCGCCGAGCGTAAATGCGTTGATCGAGGTGATCAGCTCCGGAATGGCGAAGGCCGAGACGGAGCCGACCTTGCCGGTCTTGGAAAGAGCTGCGGCGGCTATGCCGAGCAGGTAAGTGCCCTGGAAATACTTCGCCGCGAAGGGCGAGAAATTCGGCGCGGTCTGGAAGCCGGAGGCATGCAGCACGGTGACCGCAGGATCGCGGCGGGCGATCTGTAATGCACCATTCTGGTAGCCGAATGAGCCGGCGATCAGGAACTTGTTACCGTCGGCGACGGTCTTGTTCATGATCCGGTCGGCGTCCGGCCCTTCGGCGATGTTCTCGATGACGGTGATCTTCACCTTGTCGCCGTATGCGGCCTTGACCGGCTCGAGGCCGGCGGCGAGCGCATGGCCCCAGCCGACATCGCCGACCGGCGACGGGAGCACGAGCGTGATACCGAGCGGCTCGTCGGCCGCAAAGGCGGGACGGCTGCCAAGCGCGCCGGCAAGCCCTGTCGCGGCAAGGCCCTTCATCAGAGTTCTGCGGGTCAGATAGTTCAGCATGTCAGTTCCCCTGTCTTAAGTTGTTAGAATTCCACCGCGGCAAAGGCGGCTTCCGCGTCCGCAGCAAGCCGGGCCTCGTTCAGCCCGGTAAACGCACCCTTCTCCCAGACGATGCGGCCGTTGATCATGGTCATGTCGGTGGGCATGCCGATACCGACCTTGGCGATCAGGCTCAATGGATCGTGGCGCGTGCCGACATAATCCATGCGGCGCGTGTCGATCGCGAAGAGGTCGGCGCCCATGCCGGGCGACAGTCGGCCGATGTCATTGCGGCCCAGAAGCGCGGCCCCGCCCGTTGTCGCATAGCCGAGGAAATCGACCGGCGCAGGCACGGGATGAGCGCGCGTCGAGGCCGCCAGGCATTGCAGCATGTAGGCGGAATGGATGCAGTGCATGAGGTTGGAATTGTCGTTCGAGGCAGCACCGTCGCAGCCGAGACCGACGCGCAGGCCAAAGGCGGACATGGCGGGAATATCAGTCACCTCCGCACCCACCAGATAGACCGGCTCCGGGCAATGCGAGACACCGGTGCCGCTCGCCGCCATCAGCCGCAGTTCGTCATGCGTCAGCTCCCAGCAATGGGCATAGAAAGTGTCTCGGCCGGCAAATCCGAGGTCCTCGAGATAGTCCACCGTACGCATGCCATGGCGGGCCTCGATGATCGGGCTTTCGCCCTCGCCGACATGGGTGTGCATCCGCACCCCGCGATCACGCGCCAGCGAAACCGATTCCACGAAGGTCTCGCGGTAGCAGTTGACCGGCTGGCAGGGAGCGACCACGACCTGACGCATGCTGAAGGGACTGGTGTCGTGATAAGTGTCGATGAGGCGTGCGCAGTCGGCAATGAATTCGTCCGTGGTCTCCAGCATCTCGTCTGGAATGGTCGAGCCTTCCGATTTTGGCAGCGTGTTGCCGCCGCGGCCGGCATGGAAACGCATGCCGAGAAGATCGGCCGCTTCGAACTGCCGGTCGATGAGCCGTTTTCCGGCATGGCGCGGAAAATTGTACTGGTGGTCGAAGGCCGTCGTGCAACCGTGCTTTATCATCTCTGCCATCGCCGTGATCGAGGCGTGGTAGAAACAATCCTCGTTGAGCCGGGAGAAGATCGGATAGATCCGGTCGAGCCATTCGATGACCGACAGCTTCGTCCAGTCGAGTTCGGCACGGTTGCGCACAAAGCACTGAAAGAAGTGATGGTGCGTGTTGACGAGGCCGGGATAGACGAACCAGCCGTCGGCGTCCTGCACGATAGTACCGGCCGGCAACTCGCTTCTGTGCAGGCCTTGCCCGATTGCCTCGATCTGCGGGCCATTCGTCAGCACATCGACATTGCGCCGGACGCTCGGACCCCTGCCCTCGTCGGTGATGACCGCTGCGCAATTCTTCAGGAGATAGCCGGTCACCTCACGCCTCGTCCAGCATGGGTCGCGGTTCGGGCTTCAACTCGTGCAGCCGGTGGATACCGGGCATCTCGATGAAATTGTCGAGGCTGCGGAGCGCTCGCGACCAGAGCCGGATCGTGGGATACGAATCGAGGGAAACGCCGCCGTCGGGCGCGAGCGCGACATAGGGAAAGCAAGCAATGTCGGCAATCGTCGGCCGGTCGGAAGCGAGAAACCGGTCGCCACGCATTTTTTGTTCGAAGAGGCCGGCTTCCAGCTCACGTAGTGCCGCTATGCCATTGGCCTGAAGCGCACCGATGTCACCGGGGCGCAGCAGCATCTCATGCAGGCGCGCGCCGCCGAGGTTGGCGGTCAGCCTGTGCGAGAAGGAAAGCCATTGCTGGATGCGCGCCGTCTCCTCGGGGGCGCCGCTGCCGAGCCAGGCCGGTGCTGCCTTCGCGGCGAGATAGCCAAGCATGGCGGAAGACTCGGTCAGGATCAGGTCGCCGTCTTCAAGGATCGGGATGGAGCCTCCCGGATTAAGCGCCATAAGCTCGGGGCCACGATGCTCGGCGCCGGGATGGAAGTCGACCGGGCGGATTTCGAGCTTCACACCTGACAGCGTCGCCATCAGGCGCACCTTGTAGCAACTTGGGGAGAGGATGTAGTCGTAAAGCTTCACTGTGCCACCAATTGCGCGCCGTAGGTATAATTGTGGCGCTTCAGCCAGCGGCGATAGGCGACCGAGGTCAGGTCGGCGCGCGTCGGGATTTCCATGCCGGGATCGAGCGGCAGAAGACGCGGGATCTGGTTTTCGAGGATCGAGCGGTCCTGCAGGAAAATCGTCTGCTGGAAATGGATGAGGTCGGTCTGTGGCGTCTCGTCATCGAAAAGCGCCATCCACGGCCAGACGTCGCAGAGATCCTCGGCAAGCGGTTGGACGAATAGCGTAATGACATCCCATTCGCCCGGGCGCGGCGGGCAGGTCTTGTAGAGGACTGAGCAGGTCGGAGCCGGCACGCGGTACATGTATTCCGTCGTGATACCTCCGCTCGCGGATTTCGCCGCCTGCGGCTGGTAGAACTTCACCTGGGTCGCCCAGACCTCGTCCTCTTCCTCGCGGATCTCGACCTTGTAGTTTTCGACCTCGGTATGCGGCTCCGAGCCGAGGATGTCGGTATGGACGAAGGGGAAGTGTGCGATGTCGAGGAAGTTCTCGACGGCGCGGAGCGGCGAGCAGCGCACCCGCACCACGCCGACATCGACGAAGCGGCGCCCGGGCTGGTCTGCCTCGGGAATTGGGAAGACCGGTTTCTTCGGTTCGCCGAGCGACGACCAGATATGGCCATAGCGCACCGAAACCGGCAGCACGCGCCCGTTTTCGCCTGTCACTTTCGCCGCGCCATCGGCGTCGAGCGCAACCTTGATCGGCTCGTCCATCAGGGTGGTCTCGCGCCCATAGCGGTCGAGCCGGCTGAAAAGCCCGACCGGATACCATTCGTCGCGCATCGCATCGTCGATCATGGCACAGCCCCTTTCGCCTCGATCCCTTCGGCCATGCGCCGAAGGCTCTCGGCGGCTCGCGAGGCGGCGATGCGCTCGGACGCATCGCAATCGGCTGGAACAAGGACGTGGATCAGCGTCTCGCCGGCTTCCTGCGGGATAGGCACCAGGCGGATTGCCGGCGCGCCGGGCGCCTGCCAGACGTATCCTTCAACGGTGGCCTTCGTACCGGCAGCGACCGAGAGTGCCGAACATCCGGCGCGGGCCGTCAATGAACGGAGCGGGACGTAACCCTCAAAAAGGGGTGGCTTGCCGTCAGGCTCTCCATCAGCGACCCAGATGATCCCGCCCGCCTCTTCGACCAACCGGGTCGCAACGCGAATCGTCTCCGGCGGCGTGAGGCTGGGATGGGCAGGAATGCGCAGGCACTGACCGGCCTGCGAATAGGTCCAGCCGTGATAGATGCAGGAGAGCGCCTCGCCGCGCACGAAGCCATGGGAGAGGCGCATGCCGCGATGCGGACAGCGATCCGCCGATGCCGCCAAGCGCCCCGATTGGCTTCGCCAGAGGGCAATGGGACCGGCGGGCGTCCGCGCCGGCATTACCTGTCCTGTTGGCAGATCCTGGGTAAGGGCGACCGGCACCCAGGTGTCCGTCTTGTCGGACAGCATGACCTTACTTTCCGTACTGATACTACTGTTTCCCGACCAGAGAGATGCCGGCGCAAGGAGTTGGCGAACCGCTCGATGCGGCTGACGTATGCATAATAATTTCGCAATTGCAATATTGGTTAAATTAAGTGCAAACCGAGGTAACCACACGCAAAGCTATATGTTTTTTTGCTCGACAGGCGCGCGGTCGATCGTCTCGACCCAGACCTCAATGGGCCCAAGCGAACATCCCATCTCCATCATGTCGATCAGCTCCGCCGCACCGGCAATATCGAGTTCGATGCGATCGGTGCTTGCATGAGCGATGTGGTGCGCGAGACCGAGCTTGGCCGCATGGCGCATGATCCAGGGCACGAAGGACGCGGGTTCGAGGTGGCCGCGAATGGTCATCCGCTCATGCAAGCGGTGTTGACTTTGCTTCATCACGAACGGAACGCGCGCCTTGGTGTCACGGTCAGCAGCATAGCGTCTGACTGAACGGGCGGAAGTGGTAATCGACGCGCCAATAACACCGTATGGACTGATCGGCTATGCCTGCACCCGGGCACTGATGCATGTCGCCCAGAAGTGCCGCGGTTCTGGAACAACGACATGCATTAAACAAAGACTTTAAAGCGATCGCATGAATCCGTTTCAGCGCGACGCGCTTTTGGGTTATCTAAGCTAATGTAATACATCGGTAAGTTGGCGCACCCGACAGGATTCGAACCTGTGACCTCTGCCTTCGGAGAATGGATAGTGGCTTTCGCCGAACCTATCCGTTTCCATCCGAATGTGCGCTATGCCACTGAAATCACAAAAGAACTTTGAAATCGATCAGCGCCGACGGTACGACGGGACGGCTCAAACCCCTCCCTGCCGTGCTTACGCTTTGCTTACGCAGGGATTCTGTCAAGGAGACACCCTAGCATGGCGAAGCTGACCAAACGAACCATCGATGCCACCAAAATCAAGTCCTCGGACTATGTGATATGGGATGAAGAACTACCCGGTTTTGGCTTGCGTGTCTTCGCTTCGGGCAAGCGCAGCTATGTTCTGCAGTACCGCAGTGCCGGG
Source organism: Mesorhizobium sp. L103C119B0 (assembly GCF_000502235.1). Lineage (NCBI taxonomy): Bacteria > Pseudomonadati > Pseudomonadota > Alphaproteobacteria > Hyphomicrobiales > Phyllobacteriaceae > Mesorhizobium > Mesorhizobium sp. L103C119B0. Next base: position 112,564 of record NZ_AYXE01000018.1, read on the forward strand.
CGCTCGCGTCGCTACACGATTGGCCTGCACGGAGTTTGGACTCCTGAGGAAGCCAGGCGCGAGGCGAAAGTGCTGCTGGGTCAGGTCGCAAGGGGCGGCAACCCTGCAGAGGAGCGCAAGCTTGATCGCGAGGCGATCACGGTCAAGGATCTCTGCACCCGCTACCTCGAAGATCTCAAGAATGGGCTCGTGCTCGGGAAAAGGGGACGGCCAAAGAAAGCCACGACAATCTCCACCGATGTCGGGCGCGTTGAGCGCCACATCGTCCCGCTGCTCGGCAGTCGACGGGTGCGAGATTTAGCCAAGTCCGACATCACCCAGGCTATGAAGGACATCATGGCGGGCAAGACACGCGCGAACGTCAAGACGGACAAGCTGCGGGGGCGCGCGATCGTGCGCGGTGGAGCGGGCACGGCGGCTCGAACGATAGGTCTCTTCGGTGGTATTCTCACCTATGCGGTCGAACTCGGCATCATCGAGCAGAACCCTGTGCATGGTGTTCGCAAGCCGAAGGACAGGGTTAACGCGCGCCGCCTCAGCGAGCAGGAGTATCGCACGCTGGGCGATATTTTGCGGAAAGCGGCCGCGGACGGGCAGCACGAGGCCACCGCGGAAATGATCCGGGTGATCGCCCTGACGGGCTGCCGGCGCAGCGAAGTGATCGGCCTACGTTACGGAGAAGTCGATGTTGAGGGCAGTTGCCTGCGCCTGACCGACAGCAAGGAAGGAGCGTCGGTGCGTCCGATCGGTCTGCCGGTCCTGGAATACCTCGAGGATCGCCGCCAAGAGGAAGAGGGCGCCGAAAATTATGTCTTCCCTGGCTGGGAGGATGACACGCCATTCGGGAGCTTCCCCAGGCACTGGACGAAACTACTCGAGAAGACCGACCTGGCCGGTATCACACCCCATGTTCTGCGGCACAGCTTCGCTAGCATCGCCAACGACCTTGGGTTCACCGAGGCAACAATCGCCGCCTTGGTCGGTCATTCACGAGGGTCGGTGACGAGCCGCTACATCCATACTGTAGATACCGCACTCATCATGGCGGCTGACAGCATTGCTGGCTACATTCAGGGCCTGCTGGACGGCGTAGCCTTCAGACATACCTCCTATGCGCTCGATCGGAATTCGAGGAAGTTGGCGCTTGCCCACTTCCTGGGAAAGCCGACACCGAAAGGAAGGAGTGCCGAGCGATCCGCAGCGTGATCGAACGTCCGCTTCGCGCTTCATATCGGTCGTCGAAGCCCATCTATGCGTTCTCCAAAAGCGGACCTTGCTAGCGCTGGCGGTTTGATCGGGGCTACGCCGACAGCAGCTATTCGCAAGGCCTTGAAATGAATGGCGGCAATAGCGACCGCCAGCTTCGTGTGACGCCGCTGAACTCCGAACGTGAAAACTTGTCTCAAACCTTTAGCACCAGCGCGCCGGTCGTTCGTCGAGACTCCAGATCGCGATGGGCCTCGGACGCTGCTGCAAGATCGTAGGGCCTTGGAGGCTCGACCTTGATAACGCCCAGTCGGAGCGCGGCAAAGAACCGGTTCAATTGCAGAGCAAGCTTTTGCGGTGCATCCGTATAGTGGGCGTAGTTAGGCCGGGAAATCGTGACGGACTTCGAAGAGAACCGACCGATGTCCCAGTTGCCGACTGGGCCTGACGCCTGGCCAAAACTAACGAGATGGCTTCGGCCCCCGAGCGCTGCCAGCGACCCGCCGAAGGTGTCGTTGCCGACAGCATCATAGGCGACATCCGCTCAGGCGCCGCCAGTCAGTCGCGTGACCGCCTCGGCGAAATTCTCTCGCGAATAGACGATGACTAGCAGATGACGCTCGATCCGGTTCGCGCCGACTGACCTCCGGCATCGTAGGGAGTGTGCGAGGCCGGCATTTCGAGCCCGCCTTACCTCAATTTTGCTGGCAAGGCGATCGGCACCGCCGCGCCGCGCGGCACGACCAGCACGCCGAGCGGGCGCGCACGGCCGCGGATGTCGATCTCGCGCGCCTCCGCGCCGGGTAGGTCCATGCCCGAAAGCCGCACCGTCGCTTCGGAGACGACGATCTCCGCCTGGAATTCCTTCGCCGCGGCCTCCAGCCGGCTGCCGACGTTGATAGTGTCGCCGATCGCGGTCACGTTCGTGACCGCGCCGTAGCCCATCGAGCCGACGATCGCCTGGCCGACATGGATGCCGATCGCGACCTTGATGGTGGCGCGCAGTTCCTCGGCAAAGTCGTCGCTGAGGGCGCGAACCCCTTCGACGATGGCGCTGGCGGCAGAAAGTGCGTTGCGGCATGCCTCGCCGCGCGTGGTCTCCAGCCCGAACAGCGCCATGGCGCCATCGCCGACGAACTTGTCGACGCGGCCGCCTGAGCTCTCGACTGCGCGGCCGATTACGCCGAAATAGCGGTTGAGCAGGAAGACCACGTCGAATGGCAGGCGCTGGTCGGCCATCGCCGTGAAGCCGCGCATGTCGCAGAACATCACCACCACTACCTTCTCGTGGCCGGGATCGCTGGCGGTTGCGCCGAGC